>DATEPP010000355.1:0-7646 GCA_035273165.1 Gemmatimonadaceae bacterium | reverse complement strand
TCTGGGCGGCCGGATCCAACGGCTCGCCCTTCCTCACCCGCACCGGCATCCGGCATCGCGACTTCTATCAGGTGGCGGTACGCTACGAGCGGCCGCTCTTCGCCACCCCCGGACTGCGGCTGGAGTACCTGCTGGACCTCGTCCCCGCGGCGATGTCGACCAACGACCCGGTGGACTTCACCATAGTGCCCTGCGGGAATGGCAATGAATACGATGGCTGCTACCAGCCCCGCACGCAGACGGTGTATGCCGCGGGGCTCTCGCCGATCGGGCTGGCCGTGCAGCTCTTTCCGGACGCGCCGGTGTCGCTCCGGATCAGCGGCACCGCGGGCGCGCTGCTGTTCACCCGCCGCATTCCCGATCCCCTGGCCGGGGCCTTCAACTTCACCGCCGTCGCCGGCCTCTCGGCCGCCGTCGACATGACCCACGGCTTCGCGCTGGACGTCGGCATCCTGGGCCACCACACGTCCAACGGCGGCACCGCGCGCGCCAACCCCGGCCTCAATTCGCGGATGCTCATGATCGGCGTGGCCAGGCGAGGTCGCTAAACGGCGTCGCTTTCGCACCGGGCGCACGATTTCGATGATGGCCGTCCGGGGCGCATGGCCTATCCTCGGTCATGCCCACTCCATCCGAGAAGAAAGCCCTCCTCTTTCTCGCCGCGGTGGCCGTGCTCGGGGTGTCGGTGCGGGCCCTGCGCGCGGTCGGGGCGACCCCCCAGCCGGCGGGCATCACCAGCGCCGCGCTCGACCGGCAGCTGGCGGCCGTGGACTCCGCTCGTCAGGCAGCGTCCGCGAAGGTGAAGGGCAGGGGTCGCGCGAAGTCGCGAAGCCGCAAGATGAGGGACAGCAGCAGTGATTCCGATGGGGCGCTGCTCCGCGCGACAGCGCTCCGAGCGGCGGCCGTTGCCGGCGCGTCCTTCCGCCGCAGCCTCCCGCTCGATCTGGACGTTGCCACGGCCGCTCAGATCGAGTCCCTCCCGGGAGTGGGCCCCGTGCTCGCCAGGCGCATCGTCGCGGACCGCGCCGCGCGCGGTGACTTCGGCTCGCTGGCCAACTTCCAGCGCGTCAAAGGGATCGGTCCGGCGCTCGCGGCGCGGCTGGATTCCATGGTGACGTTCTCCGGCACCCCGCGTCCTTCAAGTGCTGCACCACCGGACTCTTCGGTCCTTCCGCGCCGCAAGCGGGAGCGTCGTCAGCGGGGACGCCCGCCGTAGCGTCCGGCGACTCGTTCCGGACGTCATCCCAACGACCTGCCCCAATGGCCGCTCCAGTCATCGCGCCCGAGCGTATCGGCGAGCTCCTCGTCCGTGAGGGGATCATCACGCGGGAGCAGCTCCAGCACGCCCTCGAGGAGCAGCGGCAGAACGGAACGCGCATCGGCTACAACCTGGTGAAGCTGGGCTTCGTCCAGGAGAACGACCTCACGCGCATGCTGGCGCGGCAGTTCAAGATGCCCGCCATCGATCTCTCGCGCTTCGAGGTCGATCCCAAGATCGCGAAGATGATTCCGGCGGATCTGGCGACGAAGAACCTCGTCGTCCCGCTGAAGCGCGACGGACGCACCCTCACGGTCGCGATGGCGGATCCGACCAACCTGGGCGTGCTCGAGGACCTCAAGTTCATTACGCGCTACGACATCTTCCCGGTGATCGCGGGGGAGTTCACCCTCCGCAACGTCATCGAGAAGGTGTTCGGCAGCGCCGACGAGCAGCAGCTCCAGAGCCTCATGACGGACCTGGAGGCGCTGGCCGAGGGCGACGTCGAGGTCATCGACGACGCGGAGGAGGAGCTCACCGCCAAGGAGCTGGCGGCGCAGGTGGAGGACGCGCCGGTCGTCAAGCTGATCAACGCGATCCTCACCGACGCCGTGAAGCGCGGCGCCTCGGACATCCACTTCGAGTGCTTCGAGCACGAGCTGCGCGTACGCTACCGCATCGACGGGGCGCTGTCCGAGGTGATGAAGCCGCCGATGAAGCTCAAGGCGGCGCTCATCTCGCGCTTCAAGATCATGGCGCAGCTCAACATCGCCGAGCGCCGGGTGCCGCAGGACGGGCGCATCAAGCTGAAGGTGGGCAACAAGGTCATCGACTACCGCGTCTCCACCCTGCCGACGCTGTTCGGCGAGAAGATCGTGCTGCGAATCCTCGACAAGGGGAATCTGACGCTCGACCTGGAGAAGTTCGGCATCGAGCCGCGCGCCGAGAAGGACCTCATGGAGGCGGTGATGAACCCGTACGGCATGGTGCTGGTCACCGGGCCCACGGGCTCCGGGAAGACCACCACGCTGTACTCCGCCCTGGCCAAGGTCAACAACATCGACGTCAACATCATGACCGCGGAAGACCCGGTGGAGTACAACATGTTCGGGGTCAACCAGGTGCTGGTGCGCAACGAGGTGGGGATGACCTTCGCCGCGGCGCTCAAGGCGTTCCTGCGGCAGGATCCCAACATCATCATGGTCGGCGAGATCCGCGACCTGGAGACAGGCGGCATCGCCATCAAAGCCGCGCTCACGGGGCACCTGGTGCTCTCGACGCTGCACACCAACTCCGCGCCGGAGACCGTGACGCGTCTCCTGGACAT
Organism: Gemmatimonadaceae bacterium; assembly: GCA_035273165.1. GTDB lineage: Bacteria > Gemmatimonadota > Gemmatimonadetes > Gemmatimonadales > Gemmatimonadaceae > AG2. The sequence goes on along the minus strand of DATEPP010000355.1, from coordinate 5,061 downwards.
GGGGCTGGAGCCCTTCAATGTGGCGTCCGCGCTCAACCTCATCCTGGCCCAGCGGCTGCTGCGCCGCATCTGCTCCAACTGCAAGGCGCGCTACGAGCCGTCCGACGAGGAGCTGGCCGGCGCGAAGGTCACCCGCGAGACCACGCTCGGCGAGCTGCGCTTCACGGAGGAGGCGATCGCCAGCGCGAAGGCGAAGGCCAGCAAGGAGGCGATGCCCTTCCTGCAGCACGCCACGCTGGACACGCGCATCGGCGACATGGGGTTCTTCCGGGGCACCGGCTGCGACACCTGCGGGGGCACGGGGCTCAAAGGGCGTCAGGGCGTCTACGAGGTGATGCCGATGACGCAGAAGATCCGGCGCACGGTGATCCTGAACGCCGGTGCCACCGAGATCCGCGACGCGGCGATCGAGGAGGGCATGCTCACGCTGCGCATGGATGCCTGGATGAAGGTGATGAAGGGCATAACCACAATGGAACAGATGATCCGGGAGACGAGCGCCTAAATGACAGCCCCGAACGCCGCACCCTCCAGCCTCAACCTGCGCGTCCTGCTCGAGGAGATGATCGAGAAGAACGCGTCCGATCTCCACATCAGCGCGGGGGAGCGGCCGAAGCTGCGCGTGGACGGCGACATCGCCGACGCGAGCGTCGACCACGTGCTGCAGCCCAAGGACTGCATGATGCTGGCGTACTCGGTGCTCACCGAGAATCAGAAGAAGAAGTTCGAGATGGAGGACGAGCTGGACTTCTCCTTCGGCATCCAGAACCTGGCCCGCTTCCGCGGCAACTGCTTCAAGCAGCGCGGCTGCGTGTCGATGGTCATCCGGCAGATCCCTTTCCAGATCCGCAGCTTCGAGGAGCTCGGCCTGCCCAAGGTGATCGCGGACCTGTCCGACCGGCCGCGCGGGCTCATTCTGGTCACCGGCCCCACGGGCTCGGGCAAATCGACGACGCTCGCGGCAATGATCGATCGGATCAACAAGGCGATGAAGGGGCACATCATCACCATCGAGGATCCGATCGAGTTCATCCACCGCCACCAGAGCTGCATCGTCAATCAGCGCGAGGTGGGAAGCGACACGAAGAGCTTCGCGGCATCGCTCAAGTACGCGCTGCGGCAGGATCCCGACGTCGTGCTGATCGGTGAGATGCGCGATCTCGAGACCATCTCGGCGGGGCTGACCATCGCCGAGACGGGCCACCTGGCGTTTGCGACCCTGCACACCAACTCGGCGGCGGAGGCGATCAACCGCATCATCGACGTGTTCCCCTCGCATCAGCAGTCGCAGGTGCGCGCGCAGCTGGCGTTCTCCCTGGAGGGGATCATCACGCAGACCCTGCTGCCCAAGGCCAAGGGGCGCGGGCGCGCGATGGCGGCGGAGATCCTGGTGTGCACGCCGGCGATCCGCGCGCTCATCCGCGACGACAAGGTGCACCAGATCTACTCGATGATGCAGAGCGGCAAGAAGTACGGCATGCAGACGATGAACGACGCACTGTATCAGCTCTACATGGCGCGCGAGGTGGCGTGGGAGGACGTGATCCGGGCATCCAGCGATCCGCAGGAGCTGGCGCGCATGTGCAACATGCCGCTGGACGGCGGGGAGGAGGACCCGAAGAAGCCGATGGGGAACGGCGCGGCCCGTCCGGGGGCGCCTTCGGGGCGCCGGTGAGCGGCGTCACGGAAACGTCCCTGAACCCGAGATCGTCCAGATAGGAGCACCCAGGAGCTCCCGATGCCCGCATATCTCTACACGGCGCGCGCCATCAACGGCGAGTTGAAGAACGCCACGATCGAGGCGCCCAGCCGCGAGGAGGCCGTCGCGCAGCTGCGCAAGCAGCGCCTCAACGTGATGAAGATCGATGAGGCGCCCAAGAAGAAGAAGGGCGGCAAGGTCCCGATGCGCGACATCGTGATCTTCACCCGGCAGTTCTCGACGATGATCAATGCCGGTCTTCCGCTGGTCCAGGCGCTGGACATCCTGGCCAACCAGAGCGAGAACCAGGCGCTCAAGGACGTGACGCGGCAGGTGGTGTTCGACGTCGAGTCGGGCAACACCGTGGCCGACGCGTTGCGCAAGCATCCCAACGCGTTCACCGACCTGTACGTGAACATGGTGGCTGCCGGTGAGGCGGGCGGTATCCTGGACACCATCCTGATGCGCCTGGCGGTGTTCATGGAGAAGAACGACGCCCTGGTGCGCAAGGTGAAGGGCGCGATGATCTATCCAGGCGTGATCATGAGCGTGGCCGCGATCGCCATCGTCGTGCTGCTGGTGTTCGTGATCCCGGTCTTCCAGAACATGTTCGCGTCGGTGAACATGGCGCTGCCGCTCCCGACCCGCATCGTGATCGGGTTGTCGCACTTTCTCAAGACCTACTGGTACATGGTGGGCGGCGGCGTGTTCGCGGTGGTCTGGACCACCAAGAAGTACTATGCGACGTCGAACGGGAAGCTCACCATCGACCGGCTGATGCTCAAGGCGCCGATCCTGGGCGACGTGCTGCGGAAGTCCGCCGTGTCGCGCTTCACGCGCACCCTGGGGACGCTGATCAGCTCCGGCGTGTCGATCCTGGACGGGCTGGAGATCACCGCCAAGACCTCGGGCAACCGGGTGATCCAGGACGCGATCATGGAATCCCGCGCCTCGATCGCCGGCGGTGAGACCATCTCGGCGCCGCTGAAGAAGAGCCAGGTGTTCCCGCCGATGGTGATCTCGATGATCGCCGTCGGCGAGCAGACCGGTGGTCTGGACGAGATGCTGACCAAGATCGCGGACTTCTACGACGAGGAAGTGGACGCGGCGGTGTCCGGGCTGCTGGCGATGATGGAGCCGGTGATGATCGTGTTCCTGGGCGTGGTGGTCGGCGGCATGGTGGTGAGCATGTACCTCCCGATCTTCGACATGGTGAACGCGGCGGGGTCGTAGGCGGAGTGTAGTCTAATCTCTCATCCGATCGGCGTTCCCGGCGGCAGCGGAATCACGCCCGTCGGACGCGGCGGCGCGATGCGGCGATCCAGCCAGTTCCGTACATCGCGAACGACTTCAGCGTTCGCGGAGCGATCCTCCGCGTCGTCGATCGTCGCCGCTGAGAGCTGCACCGCCAGGCGATTCAACTCGTCGTCCGCCACGGCCCGCACATCGGCGGTTGATCGTTCGTCGGTCGCCAGCGCGAACAGCGCGTCCACCACGGCGCGCCTCGCCTGACGACGGACGCCGCGCTCGTACGATGTGGCCGCTGCCGCGTTCGTGTAGACGCCGGCGATCAACTGCCCGATCACCTCGTCGGCCGAGGGCGACGATGCGTCGCGCGCATGAAACGCGATCACGCGCTCGATGCGGTCCGGCTGCAGAATGCCCTCCGCCACGCTGCTCGCCAACGCGCGCGCGACCGCGAGCGGATCGTACACGATCCCCGCAGGGGTCGTCGCGAAGCCCCACCCGCCGCCGAAGCCGTACGGCGAAGGCGGCATCATCCGCACGATGCGCTCCGGGACCGCGAGCGCCTTCGGCTGGATCGTCGCGATCAGCCGGCGCAGCGCTTCGCGCTGCTTCGCCGGCGCGATCACGGTCGTGGGGGTCTGTCCGTCGCCGCGCAGGGCGAAGGTGTACTCCATGCCGCCAATCGCCTTCGTCGCCGCCTCGATCGCATAGCGGTGATGCAGGTACACCGGCACGAACCGTTCGTTGAGCCGCCACATCGGCTCGCCTGGAGCGATCACCGATGCATTGAATCGTGCAATGAGCACGTCGCGCACCGCGCTCTCGCGGGCGAGCTCCTGCACCGCGTCGTCCCCATTCAACCAGCGCGTCACCTCGGGGATCACGCCCGCCGACGCGTCGCGGTCGGTGAGAAAGCGCGCGCCGCCGGCGATCGCCTGGCGCGCCAGCGCCTCCTGCCCCGCGCGCTCGGCCGCGGCGTTGAAGTACTGCGTGTAGGCGAAGCGAATCGCCAGGGTGTCGTAGGCTCCGGTGCCCGTTGCCCAGGCGTGCGAGACGTCGAGCGTGCCGTTCGGCCGGAGCGTCACCAGCGGACCCGGATAGTCCATCACACTGGCGCGGTCGTACGCGTGCGCGATGTAGTTGTGGGCGAGGCCGAGGGTATGGCCGATCTCGTGCGCGACGTGCTGGCGGCGGCGCGACATGGCGAACTCGGTCCCGTTGACCTGCGGATCGAGCGATGCCATCCAATTTGCTACCGGGCCGCCCTCCTCGATCGCTGGCTCCATTCCGGCGAAGATGTTGTAGTCGGTGATCGAGCGATACGTGTCCATCTTGAGCATCGCCTTGATGATCTCGCCGGTGCGTGGATCGACGAACGACTGGCCGACCGAGAAGCCCGGGTCACTCCGGTGTACCCACTGAATGATCGAGTAGCGGGCGTCCATCGGATCGACGCCGGCGGGGAGATCCTCGACGCGAAACGCGTTCTTGAATCCGGCGGCCTCGAAGGTCTTCGTCCACCACGATGCCCCCTGGCGAAACGCGGTGCGATAGGGCTCCGGGATGCCCGGGTCGAGATAGTAGACGATGGGCTTCACCGGCTCGGAGACCGAGGCCGACGGATCCTTCTTCTGGAGACGCCAGCGCTGGATCCAGCGCACCTCCGGCTTCTCGGTGAAGGGACGTGAGAAATCCGTGAAGGTGAGCGCAAAAATGCCGACGCGCGGATCGAACGCGCGCGGTGTGTAGTTCGAGTCGGGGAGCTCGACGAACGAGAGGTGCTCGCGCAGCGTGAGCGCCTCCGGATCGGGCGTGTGGCGCGCGACCTCGCGGCCGGGTGCGTCGCTCTGAAAGGTGAGCAGCGTCTCGACTTCAGTATTCTTGGGAAACGCTTTGGTGTGCGGCAGGTAGATCGCGCTGCGAGTGCGATCCACGCGATAGGAGCCCTGCTTCTGTCGCTGGATCGTCGAGCTGACGTTCATCACGTCCTGGAGCACGAAATCCGTCGCATCCACCAGCAACCGACTGCCGTCTTCAGCGACGATCGGCATCCCGGCGAGCGTGGACGTCGCGAAGGACTCCTCGACGGAGTGTGCCTGGAGCGAGTCGGCGGT
>DATEPP010000354.1:0-3497 GCA_035273165.1 Gemmatimonadaceae bacterium | reverse complement strand
TCCGCGCGCTGCTGGATCGGATAGTTGCTGCTGTTGAGCGTCGCGATCACCGTGTATTTGCCGCGCGTCTGCGGATGGGGCCACCGTTCGCCGACGCTCATCGTCTCGCCGCCGCCGAGCAACTTGTTCTGCAGCGCCTGTGTGAAGAGACGCGACGCGCTCCAGCGCCAAACTTCGCGACCGAGGGAATCGACGACGACGAATTCGTGCGTCTGACCATTCGGGAAGGCGACCTCGACGTGCTTCCGCCCCTGGTTGGTGACGTGGAGGGCGAACTGCACCTCCTGTCGGTCGAGCTTCACGTCCAGCTGCGACGCGAGCGTGCCCGCGGCATCGCTGTGCGAATGCGTCGTCCCCTGCTGAACGACTGGTGCGGCGGTGGTGAGGCTCGCGGTGGACGCGGCCTCGGAATGGGTGCGCGGACCGCACGCAAATGCGAGCGCGCCAGCGCACAGGAGTGCGATGGCAACGCGGGACGGCGAAAGCGATGAGGAGGACATGAACCCCGGAAGCAACAGCGGTGAGCGGGTCGGGCCGAACCGATTGGCCGCAGCGATCCGCTCACAAATCGTAGCGGGGCGCAACCTAACCAAGCGGGGGACGAACGGTCAACGTGAGGAGTAACACCAGAAGTAACGTTCCGAAAATGACTTGGATCACCATTCCCGACTTCGGCGGCCTCGGGTTTTTCCACGATCCGAATCGCTTGCGAAAAATTTCACAAGCTCCTACCTTTCGCGCCGAAACGAGGCACTGAACCAGGGGAAGGCATGACCGAGCCTGGTCCTTCCGGCAGCCGGCCGCGACCGCGAGACGCATCGAAGCCCGCCTCCGGGGCCGAATACGCGGGCGCCGGGTTACAGCTCGCGATGACGCTGGTCGCCTTCATGTTCCTCGGCATCTGGCTCGACAAGCGCCTTGGCAGCTCGCCCTGGTTCGTGCTGATCTGCGTGTTCGCCGGCGCTGGCGCCGGTTTCTACTCGATTTATCGAAGACTCATGGGTCCGGCGAAGCGAGACGGTGGGGCAACGGGTCGGGACGGAAGGGGAGGACAAGGAGGTACCACCCGATGACGCACGCCATTTCCCGCTATGCGTTGGTGACGGTCGCCCTGGTCGCGCTCGCGGCGTGGCTCCTCACCCTGGCGATCACTGGCGCTGGAGCGGCCTCCGCCATCGGCATCAGTGCCACCGTGGCCGTCGTCGTCCAGATTGCCGCGTTCGCCGTAACGAAAGCGATGGCGCCCGGCAACATCATCGCTGCCTGGGGTGCGGGAGCTCTGGCGCGCATGCTGACGCTGTTCATCTATGCGCTGCTCGCTGTGAAGGTCGTCGGACTCCCGGCGGCGCCCACCCTGATCAGCTTCGCGGTCTTTCTCTTTCTCTCAACGCTCCTCGAGCCCCTGTTTCTGCGACGATGAGATACCGATCGCTACCACTCGCGATCTTCGCCGCGATCGCCCTGGCCGCCGGGCCCCTCTCGGGGCAGGAGGCGCAACATCAATCGTCTGAGCCGGGAGCGCAGCTGGCGCACAAGACGCTCGGTCCCGCGGACATCATCATGCCTCACATCACGGACTCGAAGCACCTCGAGCTTCCGTGCTGGAAGGGAGCGGCCGAATGGGCGTGTGAGGTGACGCTGCCGACGTGGAACGTGAACCTCGGCGGTCCTTTTGGCGTCGTCGACTTCGGTCCGACGAAGCACGTTGTCTTCCTCCTGCTATCGGCGCTGCTCGTCGCGCTCGTCGTGATGCTCGCTGCTCGCGCGCATGTGCGCAGCACCAAGACGATCGGCCGGCCGCGCGGCTTCGCCGCCGGCTTGGAGGCCGTGATCCTCTACCTGCGGAACGAAGTCTTCATGCCCGTGCTCGGCAGCCACGGAGGCGAGCGGTTCATCCCTTTCGTGCTGTCGCTCTTCTTCTTCATTCTCTTCTGCAATCTGTTCGGCCTCATCCCGTATGGATCCACGCCAACGGGCAACATCTCGGTGACGCTGACGCTCGCGCTCGTGACGTTCGTCGTCGTCGAGGTCGCCGGCGCGCGCGCGCTCGGCCGCGGCTATCTCGGCACGATCATCTACTGGCCGCACGACATGTCGCTGCCGCTCAAACTGCTGCTGTCGCCGATCATGACGCCGGTCGAGATCATCGGGAAGTTCACGAAGCCGTTCGCGCTCACGATCCGACTCTTCGCCAACATGATCGCGGGGCACGTGATCATTCTCGCGCTCATCGGCCTGATCTTCCTGTTCGGCTACGCCGTCGCGCTGGCGGCGATCCCGATGGCGCTGTTCATCATGTTCCTGGAGATTCTCGTCGCGTTCATTCAGGCGTTCGTGTTCGCGCTCCTGGCGGCGGTGTTCATCGGTCAGATCCGCGCAGCACACCATTAACGGCAGTCCATAGCCGATAGCCGATAGCTATCTGGGAGTAGGAACGAAACGTTGATCGACTGAAGTGCAGATTCCTCGTCGCTGCGCGCCTCGGAATGACAAGCACACAAACGCCTCGTCTCAAATTCACTGATGGCTGTGGACAGATAGCAGATAGCTGCACGAGGGGTTTCACTGTTCCATGAAGCCCGACAAGTACCTGGTCGAACGACCAGCGATTCCCGTTGAGGCCCGGACCTCGTTGACGGGTAGCGCCACTGGCGCGGAGCATTGGTAATTCACGTTGTACGATTGGAGATCGAGCATGTTCATCATTCCGCTGCTGCAGGCGGCGACCGGTTTCACGAAAGAGTACACTGGCGCGTGGGCGATGCTCGGCGCCGGCATCGGGGCTGGCCTGGCGGTCATTGGGGCAGGTATCGGCATCGGCCGCATCGGTGGCTCGGCTACCGAGGCAATGGCACGTCAGCCGGAGATCGCGGGCACGATTCAGACGGGCGGTCTCATTCTCGCGGCCCTCATCGAGGGCGTGGCCCTCTTCGCAGTCGTCGTGTCGCTGCTCATTTCGCTCAAGTTCAACTTCCCGTCCTGACTTTCAGTGGAGCCCGAGCATCCGGGTCGCTCGGGTTCCGACACCCACATCGTTCGACCTTTCGAGATTGTCCATGCGCACGCTGTTTCTTTCGGTGGCCATCACGCTGACGAACCCTGCCTCGCTGCTCGCACAGGAAGCCGCCGGCAGCGAGGGCGGCGGCGGTTTAATGAACGTCCGGATCAATCTGATGTTCTGGACGCTGTTGATCTTCGTCATCCTCTACGTGCTGCTGCGGTGGAAAGCCTTTCCCGCGATCCTCGGCGCCGTCGAGCAGCGTGAGAAGGCGCTCCAGGATGCGATCGATGCGGCGAAGCGGGATCGCGAGGAAGCGCAGCGTCTACTCGAGGAGCATCAGCGTCAGATCGATGCCGCCCGAGGCGAGGCGCAGAAGCTGATCGCCGACGGACGCGCCGTCGCCGAGAAGATGCGCGCGGACCTGATCGAGCAGACGCGTCAGGAGCAGCAGACGATGCTCGAGCGAGCGCGCCGCGAGATCGAGACGGAGAAGGAG
>DATEPP010000353.1:0-1692 GCA_035273165.1 Gemmatimonadaceae bacterium | reverse complement strand
CGAGATCGACGTGAATCTCCTCAGCGCGCGGGAGGAGGTCGGGAGGCGCCGCGGCGCGCAGCAAGGCAACGCCGCCGTACGCGACACCCAGTCCGATGACACCGCCGATGAGGGCGACGATGATGCTCTCGGTCAGGAGTTGTCGCAGCAGTCGAGAACGGCTCGCGCCTAACGCGGCGCGGATCCCCAGCTCGTGCGTCCGCGCCGACGCGCGCATGAGCATGAGGTTGGAGACGTTCGCGCAGGCGATGAGCAGCACGAGACAGACGGCCGCCCCGAAGATCACGAGCGATTGTTTGACGTCGCCGATGATTGCGGTCCGTAGGGGGATGATCCCGGTCGTGAGGTGGTCGTGATTCGCGGTGTCGGCGCGCTCCTGATTCGCGGCGAAGGCACGGAGCTCCGCGGTTGCGCGCGCGGCGTCGGCATCGGGCGCGAGGCGGCCGAGCACGGATCGGAAGCGCGAATTGTGGCTGTCGAGCTTGATGATGAGTGGAGTCCAGATTTCCGTGTGTTCAGGAAACTCGAAACCTGCCGGCATGACGCCGACGATCGTCTTGGTTTCACCGTCGACGTTCACCGACTGACCGATGACTGCAGGGTCGGCGCGGAAGCGCTCGCGCCAGAGGCGATTGGCGATGACGACGATCGCGCTCTGACCGTTCGCGTCGTCGCCATCCTGAAAGACGCGGCCATGCTCCGCGCGCGCGCCGAGGGTGGTGAAGAAGCTCGGCGTGGCGCTGGAGGTTTGCAGTCGAACGGGGTCGCCCGCACCGAGGAGTGTGGCCGGGTAGCTGTTATAGCTGGTCGTCGAGACGAAGGCCTTCGTGAACCGTCGGTACTCGAGGTACTCGCGCTCGTTCATCGCCGCGCCGAGGAAGCCCCACATCCGCTCGGGGGCGTGGTTGGCGAGGAAGAGGCGGTCGGGCTCGTGGAATGGAAGGGGGCGGAGGAGAATGCCGCGGACGACTGTGAACATCGCCGTCGTGGCGCCGATGCCTAACGCGAGTGTGAGCACGGCGACGGCGGCAAAGATGGGCGCGCGCCGGAGCGAACGAAGCGCGTAGCGGACATCTTGCGTCAGGCGCTCCAACCAGAGGCCGCCCCACGTCTCGTGCGTCACTTCCTTCACGTGGCCGACGTTGCCGAACTCGCGTCGCACCGCCGCGAGCGCGGCGTCGGGCGATTCGCCGCGCGCCACGCGATCGGCGAGGGCCATCTCGAAGTGACTGCGAATCTCCTCGTCGAGCTCGCGGTCACCGGCGTCGTGACGTGCCTCCCAGGGCCATCTCATCGCTCGCCCTCCATGCGGGGCTCGAGCATCAGTCCCGCGAGTGCATAGGTGAGTCGCTCCCACTTGCTTCGTTCCGTCGCGAGCTGCTTCTCACCGGCGGCGGTGAGGGTGTAGATGCGGACGCGCTGCCCATTCTCCGATCGGCTCCACTCCGAGGTCACCCACTTCCTGCGCGTGAGCCGATGGAGCGCGGGGTAGAGCGAGCCGGTCTCGATCTGCAGCATGTCGTTGGAGCTGGCGTGGATGTGCTGCGCAATGCCGTAGCCGTGCCGCGGCCCCCAGCGGAGTGTCTGGAGGATGATGAAGTCGAGCGTGCCCTGAAGGAGCTCGAGCTTCGTGAGGGTGGGGTCTTTCGGCATCGAGGCCTAGTGTAGGATGTAGGCGGTCTACATGCAATA
>DATEPP010000352.1:0-10280 GCA_035273165.1 Gemmatimonadaceae bacterium | reverse complement strand
AAGAGGGGCTAGGGGTTAGGGGCTAGGGGTTAGGGAACTGACGGCTGTCAGTTCTAACCCCTAACCCCCAGCCGCTAATCCCTCAGTCAGCGAGCTCCTTGAGCAGATGCCGGGCAATCACGATCCGCTGAATTTCCGAGGTGCCTTCGCCGATCTCGCAGATCTTCGCGTCGCGCATGAAGCGCTCGACTGGGTAGTCCTTCGTGTAGCCGTAGCCGCCGTGGATTTGTACGGCCTTGATGGTCGCGCGCATGGCCAGCTCTGAGCAGAAGAGCTTCGCGATCGCCGCTTCCTTGCTGAACGGCTTTCCATTCTGGGCGAGCCAGGCCGCGTGAAACATGAGGTGCTTCCCCGCCTCGATCTCCGTCGCCATGTCGGAGAGCTGGAACTGAATTCCCTGGAAGTTGGCGATCGGCTGGCCGAACTGCTTTCTCTCCGAGGCGTAGCGCAGCGCATGCTCGAATGCACCCTCGGCAATGCCGAGTGAAAGCGCGGCGATGCCGATGCGCCCCGAGTCGAGAGTCTTCATGAAGTTCACAAAACCCTTGCCCTCCTCGCCGAGGAGATTCTCAGCGGGAACTTCCACGTCCTCCATGATCAGCTCTGCAGTGTCCGACGCCCGCCAGCCGAGCTTGTCCTCCTTCTTTCCGGCGCGGAAACCCTTCATCCGCGGCAGGCTCGGCTCGTCGCCAACGCCAACCTGCTGCGCGATCTTGATGTCGCTCGTCTCTTTGGTGAGCACGAACGAGCTGATACCGCGCGTGCCCTGCGAGCGATCGGTGACGGCGGTGACGACGAAGATCTCGCCGACACTCCCGTGGGTGATGAATCGCTTCACACCGTTGATGACGTAGCGATCCCCCTTTCGAACGGCCGTCGTGCGCGTGCCGCCGGCATCGCTCCCCGCCTCGGGCTCGGTGAGACCAAAGCCGCCCATGACGCGGCCCGACGCGAGCAGCGGCACATACCGCCTCCTCTGCTCATCCGTACCGAAGCGGACGATCGGTGACGTGCCGAGGGTGGTGTGCGCGGACACCGTGAGACCGTGCGAGGCATCGACCTTCGCCAACTCCTCGATCACGATCATGTAGCTGATGACGTCGAGTCCCGCGCCGCCCAGCTCCTCGGGCCAGGGGACGCCGAGCAGTCCGAGCTCCCCCATCTTTTTCACGTTTTCCCAGGGGAATTTTCCCTCGGCATCCCAGTGCGCGGCGGTCGGAGCGACTTCGTCACGGGCGAACTGGCGAACCATCTCGCGCGTCGCGAGGTGCTGCTCGGTGAAATAGAGTGCGTCGTCCATGAGTCTCGTTAGGCTGCTTCGGTTTCGTCGGCGGCGCGGACGACGGCAAGGAACCGTTCTCCGTAGCGTTCGAGCTTGGTTGGTCCGACTCCACGAATCCCGGCCAGGGCGGCTGGTGTTCGCGGACGTCGCAACGCGATCTCGGCCAGCGTTCTATCGTGAAAGACGACGTAAGCCGGAACCTGCTGCTCTTTCGCGATGGTGCCTCGAAGCGTCCGCAGGCGCTCGAGCAGCGCGCCATTCGCTCCATCTATAACCGGTTCATCGACCGCGGTTGGGACATCGGCTCGCCGAGGCTTCGTTCGCTCTTTGACTCTCGGCTGTCGCGTCGCCCCATTGTCGGCGACATGTGTACCGAGACAATTGTCGCAGCCCTCGCACCTCGGTCTCGCGGCGGGATCGCCGAAATACCGCAACACAAATCCGCGCCGGCAGGTGCGCAGATAGGCGTACTGTTGCATCGCGTCCAGCTTCGCCAACTCGGCGCGGCGCCGGCGGTCGAGCAACTCCCAGTCGATCTTGAAGCGATCGACCTCGTATTCGGGATGCTCGAGAAAATTCCCTCCGCCTACACGCTTCCATTCTACGAACTGCCGAGATTGCAACGTATCTAGCAAAGGCGTGACACCGTTCGCGCCGCCAAACCCAGGCGGCAGCCCGTCCAGATCGATCGTGGTCCCCTCTTCGATGGCCGTTCCGGCCATGCGCCAGAGGGCGCGCAGCAGTCCGAGCTCCATCGCTTCGGACTCTCCGCCGAGCTCGCGCTTGATACGCTGTGGCGTGGCGAGCAGCCGGACGAAGGCACGTGAACCGTTCTCCGGAAGCTTCTTGTACGCGCCGGCAGCGACGAGGATGCGCAGCGCGCCCTCCACCTCGCGCACGTTGACCTTGCCGCGAACCCCGGAAGCGATGTCCTCCGCGGACAGATCGAAGCTGCCGGTTTTCGACGCCGTGCGGCGCACGACGCGATACACGTCTTCAACAACAGTCCGCTCGGGGTACGAGCCCTTGATGAAGAATTCGTGCGTGAAGCGATCCTGAAAGGAGTGCAGGAGAAAGCAGTCCGCCGGCTCGCCGTCGCGCCCCGCTCGCCCCGCTTCCTGGTAGTACGCTTCGAGTGTGCCGGGCATGGCGTAGTGAACGACCAGGCGCACGTTGGGCTTGTCGATCCCCATGCCGAATGCGTTCGTCGCGACGATAACGCGGACGCGCTCCTTCATGAACGCGTCCTGCACCTCGCGGCGATGGGTATCGTCGAGACCAGCGTGATAGGCGACGGCGGCGACGCGCGCATCGTTGAGTACATTTGTAATTCGCTCGACCGTGCGCCGCGTGGAGGCATAGACCACCGCCAGGCCGGGCGTGTCACGCAGCACGCGCACGAGGGCCGCGTCCTTATCGGACTCGGTCCGCGTGGAGATCACGTGGTAACGGAGATTGCGCCGATCGAAGCCCGTGATGATCGTCTTCGCGTGGTCGAGCCGCAGTTGCCTGACGATGTCGGCGCGGACATGCGGCGTCGCGGTGGCGGTGAGCGCCACGACCGGCGGCCATCCCAGTCGCTCGCGCACCTGCGCGATGCGGAGGTAGCTCGGCCGAAAGTCATGCCCCCACTCGCTGATGCAATGCGCCTCGTCGACGGCGAGCAGCGAAACGCCAAGACCCTTGAGCCGCTCCGCGGTGCTTCCGAAATCGAAGCGCTCGGGGGCGACGTAGAGCAGCTTGAACTCGCCGCGTTGGACGCGCGCGAGCCGGTCGGCGACCTGCGATGCCGTGAGCGAGCTGTTGATCAATGTCGCCGGGAGCCCGCGGCGCGTCAGCGCGTCCACCTGATCCTTCATCAGCGAGATCAACGGAGAGATGACCACGGTGAGATGCGGGAGCAGCAATGCCGGGACCTGGTAGCAGATCGACTTTCCCCCGCCCGTCGGCAGCACGACGAGCGTGTCCTGTGCCTGCAGCACTGATTCTACCGCCTGCGATTGACCCGGGCGAAAGTCGGGGTAGCCGAAATGCTGCTGCAGCGCGGCGCGTGCTTGGTCGATGGTCGTCGTCATACCTCGAGACTCGATCGCTCTCGATTGCAAACCACCATCGCCGTACGTTCGATCGAATCAAACGGTTGCCCGGTCATATCGCGCGCGCGAAATGGCCGCGTGTGAAGGCGCCACCGAGAACGGCCCGAATCTCCTCACTGTCCGTGTACGTGATATGGAGCCCCGCGGACAGGCGGTCCAGCATTCGTCGATAGGAGGCGACGATCTCGTGGATCGGTTCGTTGGGAACGTTGAAGACGAGCTGATAGCCACGAACGCCAGCTTGCCAGAGTCGCGGCAAGTATTCTGAGCCTTCCACGGGTCGCGAGTGCAGCAGCCGGTTGCGACACGCCGAATCCGTGGCGACGGAGAAGTCGTAGCCGGCCGGATCCGTCAGGGTGACGTTCGTATGCTGCTTCACGCAGAGATCGCGACAGGTCGTGGGCTCGCGATCGAACGCCGCGGATAAGACGCAGTGCTCGATGGTCATCCCTTCCGGCCTCCCATACAGGAACACATCGAAGCCCGCTCCCTGCCACGGCGCGGTGACGTCGCGAATTTCGTCGGCGGTGAGCTCCACCGAGAGAACGAGCCGGCGCGCGCCGAGCACGAAGATCTGCTGGGCGCTGTGCTGATTCATGACGTTGACGCCGTAGTCGGCAATGACGTCGCGACCACCGCGGGCGAGCTCGGCGATGAGACCAAGGTGTCCGCTGAGGAGCGAGAAGCCGCTGTCGAGCCACTTGGCGATGCCGCGCCGATCCTCCGGCCTTACGATCGTCGGCGTCCGCAGACGAAACGAGATGCTCCGCTCGCCTAACGACTCAGCGAGCGAGCGCACGCGCGCGAGGGATGGCGCCGGGTGTCGGAGGAACGGATCGAACACGATCTCGGTGCTGCCGGCCGCCGCGGCGATCTCGGCATCTTCCAGCCGGTATACCTGTGCCGAGAGGGAGAAGCGGTCCCGAGCCACGCTCGGCTTGACGTCATCGATGGCGGCGACGGCGCGCGAGATGGCCTCGGCGCGCTGAGCGCGTCGCCCCTCGAGCATCCAATCGCGCCGCTGAAGCAACTGCTCCACCGCGCTCTGCCGCATCCGATTCAGCTCGCGAACCGGGAGAAAGAGATCGCCGTCCAGACCGAGATCGTCGATCTCCGCGAGCGCGAACGGCGTCTCTCCAAGACGGCCAAACTGCTCGCGCAGCATGGCGCGATCGATCTCTCGATTCGTCGCGGGCACGAGCTGTCCCTCGCTTCGGACCTCCACCGTCTCGCCAGCGCTAGTGAAGAGCGCCTTCAGATGCGCGCCGATCGATCCGAAGACGCGCACGTCGAGGCGCGTCTTCTTCTGCTTCGGCGCGCTCTCGACATTGGCGTAGCTTTCACGCGCACGTGCAAGCAAGCTGGCCTGCGAGGTGCGCAGAACACGCCAGCCCGTCGGGACGGGAGCGCGGGTACGGAGGGCGACACGACGACGTGCTCCCGACGAGAGCTGCCTAACGGCAGTGACCGCAAACCCGGTCGTGGGTCCACCGAGCGCATCCGGTGCCTCGAAGGCCAGTCCATCGCCGATTTCGACATCGGTGGTGAGGTCCACCAGCAACTCGCCGCGCTCGTAGCCCGCGACCTCGCCGATGACGAGTCCGCGATTGTCCGGCTGGTTGCGCGTCACGTATTCGCGGCCGTCGCGCCCGCCGTACATGCCACTGGTAAACCCTCGGCTGTAAATCTGCACCAGCGGCTCGATCTCGGATGGCGGTGGCGGAGTCGTTAGGCCCTCCGCGAGCCGATCGAGGAACTGCCGGTAGCCATGCGTGACCGTGGCAACGTACTCGGGGCGCTTCTTTCGTCCCTCGACCTTGAGGCAGACGATGCCGAGCTCCGCGATCGCGGGAAGATGCTCGTACGCGGCCAGGTCCTTCGTCGAGATGAGATATCCGCGGTCGAGCTCCTCTTCCGTCGTCGCATCCTTGAGGACGTAGTCCTTCCGGCACGACTGCGCACAGGATCCGCGATTCGCGCTGCGCTCGGAGATCAGCCCCGACATGAAGCATTGACCCGAGTACGAGATGCAGAGCGCGCCGTGAATGAAGGTCTCGAGCCCGAGGTTCGGCACGCGTTCCCGGATCGCCCGCAGGTCCTCGATCGTGTTCTCGCGCGCGAGGACGACGCGTTTCACGCCGAGCTCCTCGAGCACCGCGGCGCCCGACTCGTCGTGAACGGTCATCTGCGTCGAGCCGTGGATCTCGAGGTCGGGATATAGCCGCCGAATGAGGCGAATGAGGCCGAGGTCCTGGACGATGACGGCGTCGATGCCCCGATCCACCGCCTCGCCAAGGAAATCGAGCGCCTCGGCCAGCTCGGTCGGCTTGACGAGAACATTCAGCGTGAGATAGATCCGCCGGCCGCGGCCGTGAGCGATGCGACAGGCTTCCCCGAGCTCGTCGAGGGTGAGCTGTGCGCCCTCGTCGCGGGCATTGAATCGTTGTGCGCCGAGATACACGGCGTCGGCGCCGTTCGCGACGGCGGCGCGGACAGCGTCGAGAGAGCCGGCCGGCGAGAGCAGTTCGGGAATGGGCCGCGATAACATAAGCGTTGAAAGTTAAGAGCTTACGCGTCCTGATTGTACCCGTGGCGCAGCGGGCGTGGTCTGCTGTCTGCCGGCGCGACACCCGCGTGCGCCTCGACAGGATCCGCCTGCCCGCGCGGTCGCTTTGCAATTCGCGAGAATGTCCAGCAAAACGCGAAGGACGAAATGGCCGGAGCCGAGGCGGCGGGCCGATGCGGCTGGCGTCGCGCCGGTCAATTCGGCGGGATTGTCCGATTCGGTCGCGTCGCTTCGGTCGGCGCGACCAGACGCGCGAGTGCTCGAGGCCGCGGAACGCGGCTTGCCTTTGGAGCCGCCTAACGCGCGGGGTGCCTGACGAGTGTCAACTTGTTAGTCAACACTAAACCGCGCGAGTGACAAGAATGCGAACAGTCTACGCGCATTCTCAGCGCCGCGTGTGAGGGCCGTCACGGGTTTTGGCAAGTGTTTAGTGCATTCTTACCGTGTTCAAAAGACGGCGGTTTCTTCGAGCTCGCCACCGCCAACACGATTTCCCTGGCAGCTCACTTCACGAGGTCAAAGGCAATTATGCGCGTATCGATGCTGGTACGTTGGGGTACGGCGCTCGCCGCGGCAGTCATGGTCGCGGCGTGTTCCGATACCGCGACGGCTCCGCCTTCGGCGCCGGCGCGACCCCGGCTCTCGGACAAGCAGTTCGAGCAATGGCTCCTCGACAATGGCGGCGTGAGCCGCGATGGTCGCGGCCGCCAGAACAAGACGGACAGTGCGTGGACGCAGGACTTCGTGATCGACCCCACGCGCGCGTCCACGCTCAAGGCAGGCGACAACGTTGTTTCCTTCCCCGCGAACTCGATCTGTGACCCGGCCACGTCGGGCTACGGCGAGGACATGTGGGATCAGCCGTGTCAGCCGCTCACGCAGCCGATCACGATCCACGCGACGTGGAACTCGAAGTACGGGCACGCGTTCATCGACTTCCAGCCCGCGCTTCGCTTCGTCCCGACGAGTGATCCGTCACGCTACGTGACGATCGCGATGAAGGACTATTACGATCTGGACGCGACCAAGCAGTACATCATCTTCTGGAATCGGCCCTCCGATGGCATGTGGGTCGATGAGAGCTCGAACGATCCGTCGATGTCCACCATTACGGATCTCCCGGGCAATCGAATCTCGCGCCGCCTGAAGCACTTCAGCGGCTACATGATTTCGGGCGGCGAAGTCTGCGACGCCTGGAGCGGCAGCTGGTGCGCGCCAGTCGTCTCGTTCGCCGGTTACATGGTAGGGTACTGAGCCTCCGCAAGAAGACGACACTCACCCAACTCAACCCTTTATCGAACCCGACGGAGGCTCGATCCAATGTCTCGAGTAACCATGCCGGTGCTGGTCCGGCTGCTGCTGTGCGCCGCGCTCTTCGGAGTGCTGGGCAGCAGCGCGACGCCCTCGCAAGAGAGCGGAAGCACCCCGGAATCGCACCTTCCAACAACGAACTCACTTTCCGGCTACATCATCGCCGTTGGATGATTCAGCCGTTCCGCTCCACCCCATCGGGCCAGCCCGGGAATTTCCCGGGCTGGCCCGATGACCTTTCGCGAGGTCCGGGCGTCATAAGTCGAATGCCCTGCTGCACCTTCCCGGCCTCGCCAGAACGCGACGTGGCCTACGTCACACCGCCCCTTCCGTCATCGTCAGTGGATCGGCGCACTTCTCCGTCGACGTCGTCCGAGAGCGCATGAGCGATTCACCGAAACCATTGTCCGACACGCTCGAGCATCCGTTGCACTCACGGTTGCTCGCCGCCGCGACGTCGACCGCGGCGCTCATCGATCGTGCGCAATTGGCGGAACGGCAGGGACGAACGCAGGAGGCGCGTGGGCTCTACGAGCAGGCGCTCGCCCAGCTCCGCTCACCCGAGGAGGCGCCGATCGCCGCCTCCCTGCTCCGCTGGATCGGCATCACGCACAGCGTCGAGCTGAATCTGGACGCGGCATTCGACTGCCTGGAGGCGGCGCTCGCCGTCGCCGAGGCGCTGGGTGACGAGGCCGCCGTGGGTCACGCCGTGAACGTTCAGGGTTTGCTCAACTACAAGATGGGTCGCCTGGACGAAGCCGAGCGACTCTATCTCAAGGCGCGCGAGAGCGCCCGTCGCGCTGGCGAAGCGAAGCTCGCCGCGATGACATCGCAGAACCTCGGCGTCATCGCCAATATCCGCGGCGAGCTGGAACAGGCCCTCTGGCATTACGAGGCGAGCCTGGCTGACTATCGGGCGCTCGGCCTCACCAAGTACATCTGCATCACCCTGAACAATCTCGGCATGCTCTACACGCGCATGGAGCGCTGGGAGACCGCCGAGCGGGCGTACGAAGAAGCGATCCCTCTGAGCCAGGAGATCGGCGACGTCGGCGTTCGCGTCATCCTCGAGGTGAACTTCGCGATCCTGTGGATTGCTCGCAAAGAGTTCGGCAAGGCGCGACAGGCCTGCGACCGTGCATTCGCGATCGCCGAAGAGACGCAGCACACGGAAGCGCTCGGCGAAGTCCAGAAGTGCTACGGCGTCATCTTCCGCGAGACCGGAGACTTCAGCGCGGCCGAAGATGCATTCCGGAACGCCGTGAACCTCGCGGACACGCGTCAGGACTTGCTGCTCTCGGCGGAAATCGCGCGCGAGCTCGCGGAGCTCTACCGTTTGCAGGGTCGCAATCGCGACACACTCCAGAGCCTGAACCGCGCCCACCGGCTGTTCACGCAACTGCACGCGCGTCCGGATCTCGCGGACATTGACCGGCAGACAACGCGCCTCGAGAGCGATTTCCTCGACGTCGTCCGGCGGTGGGGTGAGTCGATCGAATCCAAGGACCACTACACGCAGGGTCACTGCGAGCGCGTTGCCGATCTCGCCTGCGCGCTCGCGGCCGAGGCAGGTCTCGATCAGAAATCCCTCTTCTGGTTCCGCATCGGTGCGCTGTTGCACGACGTCGGCAAACTGATGATCCCGCCGGAGATCCTCAACAAGCCCGGGCGCCTGACGACTGAAGAGTGGGTGATGATCAAGAAGCACCCCGTGTGGGGTGTCGAGATGTTGGCGGACATCGACTTCCCGTGGGACGTGCGCCCCATCGTCGAGTCGCACCACGAGCGCTGGGACGGTACGGGGTATCCACACGGCCTCAAGGGTGAGGACATCCCGCGCACCGCGCGCATCCTCTGCGTGGCCGATGTGTACGATGCACTCACCTCGGAGCGCAGCTACAAGAAGGCCGTCTCACACGAGCAGGCGCTCGACATGATGCGCAGCGACGTCGGCGGCCAGTTCGATCCGGAGCTCTTCCCGCTCTTCGAGGCGGTGATGAGCCGTCTCGGACCGATCCGTCGTGGATTGCGTGAGCCCGCCGCCGCCGAGCAGACCAGCCCTGCAGCGCCGACCGAAGTCTCCGGCGAGGTCGATGACCTCACCGGGGTGCTCGTGCGTCGCGCCTTCCTCGACGCGGCGAACAGCACCCTCATTCGGCGCCGCACGACGGATCCTGCCTCGGCGCTGCTCGTCATCGACGTCGACCACTTCAAGCTGGTGAACGACACCTATGGCCACCTCCAGGGCGACGACGTGCTCAAGGCCGTTGTGTCGCTCCTGAAACGTGGCGTCCGGAACGGTGACGTCATCGGTCGTTATGCAGGCGACGAGTTCGTCGTGCTGCTCCCTCGAACGACGATGGACACGGCGCGCGAAGTGGCGGACCGCCTTCGCGTCGCGGTCGAGCGAGAGCGAGTGCCGTTGCGTGGTACGCCGAGCGAAACGGTCTCGGTCACGCTATCGATCGGCGTCGCTACTGGTGAGCATGCCGATCATATCGAGGCGGTGTTCGCGGCCGCGGACCGAGCGCTCTACGAAGCGAAGCGGGCCGGCCGCAACGCGGTCGCCCTCGCCGGTACGGCAACGGAATCGTCACAGCCGCAGCTCAACCTCAACCGATTCGTCGGCCGAGTCGAGGAATTGAAGCGGCTCGTGCGAATGCTCGATACGGCATTCCGCGGCGAGCCACGCGTCGTCGCGGTGGTTGGTGAGGCAGGCGTCGGCAAATCCACTCTGCTGCGGCAGCTGCTCCCGGAAGTCCGTCTGCGCGGCGGATCGCTCGTGATGGGTCGCGCCCTCGAAGCGGACGTGAAGCCGCCATACGGGCCATGGGCGGAGATTCTCTCGGCGATAAAGCAGCGGGTGAATGCGCCGGGCCGTGTCTGGCGCGAGCTGCCGCGGCTCGTTCCCGCGCTGTCGGATGGCAGCGAGCCTCGACCGGAGAACGTCGGCAGCAAGTACGCGCTGTACGAGGAGATCGTCGAGTACGTTCGTCTCGCCGCCGCGACCTGTCCCCTCGTGCTC
>DATEPP010000351.1:0-9864 GCA_035273165.1 Gemmatimonadaceae bacterium | reverse complement strand
GCCAACAACCCCTGGTATGGACGCCTGGCTCGCTCGCTGACGCTCGTTCGCCAGAAGCTTATTTGAAGCGCCGGTCCAGAGACCTGTAACCACGAAACGAACCACTGGTTGAGGCGTAGAGTGTGGACTTCCGACTGGGCGCGCCCTTCGGAAGAATGCCATTCCACCGTTCTGGTTATCATAACGCATGACCGATTCTCTTCAGGAACGCGTCGCAGTCGCGCTCGGGGGGCAGTACGACATCGAGAGCGAGATCGGGCGAGGTGGAATGTCGGTGGTATATCGGGCGCGGGACCGGCGTCTGAATCGGCCAGTGGCGATCAAGGTGTTGCCGCCGGAGTTGGCGCATGATGCGGCGATCCGGACGCGCTTCACACGCGAGGCGCAGATGGCGGCGCAGCTCAACCACGCGCACATCGTCCCGATCTATGATGTCGGCGAGCAGGACGGGCTCGCTTACTTCGTGATGGCGATCGTGCACGGAGGGAATCTCGCGGCGCTGCTGACGCGGGAGCCGCGACAGCCCGTCGACGAGACGCGGCGGCTTCTGTCGGAGATCGCCGATGCCCTCGCCTACGCGCATCTGCGCGGCGTCATTCATCGCGACATCAAGCCCGACAACATTCTCCTCGACGAGAACAGTGGGCGCGCGATGGTGACGGACTTCGGGATCGCGCGCGCGATGGAGGGAAGCAGCCGACTCACGGCGACGGGAATCGCGGTCGGGACGCCGGCGTACATGTCCCCGGAGCAGGCGTTAGGCGACCGCGAGGTCGACGGCCGGAGCGACCTCTATTCGCTCGGCGTGCTGGGCTATCAGATGCTCACGGGGCGGCTTCCCTTCAGCGCCGGCAACTCGATGGCGCTGCTCCTCAAACATGTCTCGGAGCCACCGCGTCCCATCGCCGAGCTGCGGACGGACACGCCCAAGTCATTGCGCGAGGCGGTCGAGCGCGCGCTGATGAAGGCGCCGGAAGATCGCTGGCCAACGGCAGCGTCGATGCGCGAGGCGTTGCTCTCGGATCGTGGCGGCCCCGCATGGCGCGCGGAGCAGCGCGAGCCGGTGCGATACACATCCCCGCGACCGGATGGTCCGCGTGCGGAGCTGCGAGCGGTGTCACCGCGCCGAGGTTCGGCCCCGGCCGATACTAAGGCACCGCCGGCCTCGCCGAGCCCGCTGCCTAACGGGATCGTGATGGAGCCGGAGCATCTCGCCTCGCTGACGCCGCAACAACGAAGTGATCTCCGGCTGTGGCACGGCAGGGTGAATCTCCTCGATCGGGTCAAGGCGATGCGCGGATATTCCGTGATCACGCTGGGCGCAGCGGTGCTGGCGATCGCTGGCGTGGTCGTCGCGGTGGAGGAGGGAGCCGTGCCGCTGATCGTATCGCCGATCGTGCCGATCTACATGAGCATCAAGCTCTGGCGTCGCGGACGATCGCTTCGCGAAAGCGGCCTGCGGCTGCGGCGCGTGCTGCTGATGCCGCTCGCGCGGCGGGTCATTCCAACGGTGTCGCCGAGCGTCACCGAGCGAGCGATGATGAAGCTCGCGTCGCGCGAGGTGCTCGAGGGCGCGCACGGTGCGGCGATCCGCCGAGCGGTGGAGGATCGGGCCGCCATCCTCGAGATCTGGAAGAAGCTCTCGAAGGAGGAGCGCGCGCAGCTGCCGGAGCTCGAGGCAACGGTGAACGCGCTGGTGGAGCGCATGGCGAGTCTCGCGCAGATGGCGGAGCGCGTCGAACAGAGCGTGGATCCGCGGCTCGTCGAGGAGATCGAGGCGCGGATCGCGGCGACGACGTCGGAGGTGGCGACGCCGGAAGTCGAGCGGCGGCTGGCGCTCCTGCGGCGGCAGCGCACGACGTTCAACGAGATCGTGCGGCGCCGCGCGACGCTCGCTCAGCAGATCGACAACGTAGGGCTCGCGCTGAGCAGCTTACGGCTCGATCTGATCAATCTGCGCTCGTCGGGGCTGCAATCCGCGCTCGCCGACGTCTCGACGGCGACGCAGGAGGCGCGCGCGCTGTCGCGCGAGATCAGTGCTGCTTTGGAAGCGGCCGAGGAGATGAAGAAGCTCTAATTCCAGCTATCAGTCCATAGTCCATAGCTATCTGAGAGCTCACAGATAGCTATGGACTGACAGCTAATCGCTGCAGTTACTCTCGTTCTTCGTACTGCTCCTTGAGCGACGCGACCACGTTCGGATCGGCGAGGGTCGTCGTGTCGCCGAGGGCGCGGCCTTCGGCGATGTCGCGGAGGAGGCGGCGCATGATCTTTCCCGAGCGGGTCTTGGGAAGATCGGCGCTGAAGAGAATGTCGTCGGGGCGCGCGATCGCTCCGATCTTCTCGGCGACGAAGTTGCGCAACTCCTCACGAAGGTCGGGGCTGTGCCTGAATCCTTCGCGCAGCGTGACGAACGCGGCGAGCGCTTGACCCTTGAGGTCGTGCGTGCGACCGACGACGGCCGCTTCGGCGACGGCTGGGTGCTCGACGAGCGCGGACTCGACCTCCATCGTGCCGATGCGGTGGCCGGCGACGTTTAGCACATCATCAACTCTGCCGAGGATCCAGAAGTAGCCATCGTCGTCGCGCTTGGCGCCGTCACCCGGGAAGTACAGGTCGGGACGGCCGGCCCACTTCGAGAAGTACGTCTGTACGTAGCGTTCGTCGTCACCCCAGATCGTGCGCAGCATCGAGGGCCAGGGCTTGGTGAGCGCGAGGAGGCCGCCACCGACGGGAATGACCTCACCCTTGGCGTCGAGCAGCTCGGCGGAGAAGCCGGGCAGGGGGATCGTGGCGCTGCCGGGCTTCGTCTCTGTGATGCCGGGCAACGGCGAGATCGCGATCGCGCCTGTCTCGGTCTGCCACCAGGTGTCAACGATCGGACACCGGTTGCCGCCAATGTGCTCCTGGTACCACATCCAGGCCTCGGGGTTGATCGGCTCTCCCACGGAGCCGAGCAGTCGGAGCCGCGACAGATCGTGCTTCGCGGGCCATTGATCGCCCCACTTCATGAAGGCGCGGATCGCGGTGGGTGCCGTGTACAGGATCGTGACGCCGTAGCGCTCGCAGATATCCCAGAATCGGTCCTTCTCTGGCCAATCAGGCGCACCCTCGTACATGACGACGGTGGCGCCGTTGGCAAGCGGACCATACACGACGTACGAGTGTCCCGTCACCCAGCCGATGTCAGCCGTGCACCAGAAGACGTCGTCGTCCTTGAGATCGAAGACAGTCCTCGTCGTCGTCGCGCAGCCGACGAGATAACCGCCGGTGGTGTGAACGATTCCTTTCGGCTTTCCCGTCGTGCCGGAAGTATAGAGGATGTATAACACGTCCTCGGCGTCCATCTTCGCCGGCTCGCACTTCGCCGGAGCGTCGGCCATGAGGCGATGCCACCAGTGGTCGCGTCCTTCGCGCATCGTCGCGAAGGCCTCATCACCGACCGAGCCGGGCCGGCGCTGCACGACGATCACGTGCTCGATCGAGGGGCACTCCTCGAGCGCGCGATCCGAGTTTCGCTTGAGCGGAACGATCTGACCGCGACGATATCCTCCGTCCGCGGTGATGAGCACTTTTGCTGAGGCGTCGTTGATGCGGTCGCGGAGCGATTCCGGTGAGAAGCCGCCGAAGACGACCGAATGGATCGCCCCGATGCGTGTGCACGCGAGCATCGCGATGGCGGCCTCGGGGACGAGCGGCATGTAGATCGCCACGCGATCCCCCCGCCGAATACCGAGCTTCATCAGGACATTCGCGAACTTCTGCACCTCGACGTAGAGGTCCCAGTAGGTGAGGGTGCGGCGGTCACCGGGTTCGCCCTCCCAGATGAGCGCGGCCTTGTTCCGGCGTGGCGTGTCGATGTGTCGGTCGATGCAGTTGTCGGAAATGTTGATCTTGCCGCCGACGAACCACTTCGCGCGTGGCGGGTCCCAGTCGAGGACCTTCTTCCATTTCTGAAACCAGTGGAGCGATTCCGCCTCCTTTGCCCAGTAGGCTTCCGGGTCGCGCGCCGCGGCCTCGTAGATCGAGGGATCGGAGAGGAGCGCTTCGCGGCGAAACGCAGCGCTCGGCGGGAATTTCCGATTCTCCTGCAGGAGGACGTCGATGTCGGACACGGCGGTTGGCGGTTGGCGGTTATCGGTTGACTGTAAACGGTGGACTGCGAACCCTGAACCGTTCTCCGTTCACAGTCTACCGTCAACCGTCAACCGTCAACCGTCAACCGTCAACCGTCAACCGTCTGTATCTTAGGGGCCATGACGGCCTGCTCGTTCGCTGGAGAGGGATGACGCACGTCCTGGAGGCAGATGGCCTCACGCGGTCGTTCGGCGGGCGCCGCGCTGTGCACGGCGTCACCCTCGAGCTCGATGCGGGAGAGTGTCTCGCGCTCTTCGGGCCGAATGGCGCGGGGAAAACCACGCTCCTGCGACTGCTGGCGGGACTGCTGAAGCCGACGGCAGGGACTGCGCGCATCAACGGCCAGCCTCTGCGCGGCGATACCGCGGCGCGAGGGCAGGTCGGATTCATCTCGCACCAGAGCATGCTCTACGGTCCGCTCACGGTGCGGGAGAACGTGGAGCTGGCCGCGCGGCTCTACGGTGTGCGCGAGCCCGCCGCGGCGGCGACGCAAGCTCTTGGTGAGATGCGAGTGCTGGATCGCGCGGAGTCGCCGGTCCGCTCGTTGAGTCGTGGCTTGCAGCAACGGGTATCGATCGCGCGCGCGATGGTCCACCGACCGCGGGTGCTGCTCCTCGACGAGCCGTACACTGGGCTCGACGCGCTAGGTGCAGCGACACTCACCGAGATGCTAGCGCGGCTTCGGGGCGACGGCGCCACGCTGGTCCTGGTGACGCACAACATCGCCGAAGGGCTCGACGTAGCAACCCAGGCGGCAGTGATGCATCGCGGAAGGGTCGTGCGCCGGGAGCGGCGGGAAGAGCTCGACGCTGACCGCTACGCCGACACGTACCGGGAGCTGGTTGGAGGCGCGACATGAAGCCGTCGCTTCTCTCGACGACCTGGGTCATCGCGCGGAAGGATCTCGCGATCGAGTTCCGCACGCGAACGGCGTTTCTGGCCGTGCTCGTTTTCGCGGTGCTGGGAATCGCCACGTTCTACTTTGCGTGGGATGCCACGGCGGTTGCCGCGATCGATCTCGCACCGGGCGTTCTCTGGGTGATCTTCACCTTCTCGGGGCTTCTCAGCCTGCAGCGCTCGTTCGGTGTGGAGCTCACGGACCGGGCGATGGACGCGCTGCTCCTGGCACCAATCGACCGGGAGGCGATCTTTCTCGGGAAGGCGCTGGCGAACCTGCTCTTCGTTGCCGGGATTCTCGTCGTCACGGTGCCAAGCGTGGCACTGTTGTACAACCTTCCGCTTGGCCGTACGCTCCCGATACTCTTCGCTATCGCACTGATCGCAGCCATTGGACTCGTGGCAGTGGGTACGTTGTTCAGCGCGATGGCAGCGAACACGCGTCTCGCCGAGCTGTTGCTGCCGATGTTGAGCCTCCCCTTCTTCGTACCGATCGTGTACGGCGCGGCGCAGACGACGTCGATGCTGCTCGCGGGAAGGCCGGTGGCCGAGGCGTGGCCTTTCATGAAGATTCTCATCGCGTTCGATCTCGTGTTTCTGACTGCATGCACACTCGCGTTTCCGTACATTCTCGAGGAGTGACGTCCTCCGCGCTGCCTGACGACGAGAGCCCCGCGTCGGTTGTCGGCGCCGGCACGCAGAGTCGGCCGCTCTTCGATTGGCTGTTCATCGTCGCCGTGCTGTCGATGGTGGCCGCGTATATCCGGGCCGTGTTCTTCACGCCGATCGAGGCGCTGCAGGGTGCGGCACAGAAGATCTACTACGTGCATGTCTCGGCCGCGCTGAGCGCCTATCTCGCGTTGAGCATCGTCGCGTTGATGTCGATCGTGTATCTCTGGCTCCGCGACGATCGCGCCGATCGGCTCGCGGAGAGCGCGGGCGAGGTGGCACTGCTGTTCCTGACGGCCGTTCTCACCACGGGTCCGCTGTGGGGGAAACCGATCTGGGGCACATGGTGGACGTGGGACGCGCGGTTGACGCTGACGCTGTTCCTCTGGTTCCTGACGGCGGGATACCTGGTGCTGCGCGGGGCGGTGGACGATCCCGGGATGCGCGCCCGCTACTCGGCTGTGATCGGCATTCTCGCGGCGCTCCTGATTCCGTTCATCCATCTGAGCGTCTACCTCTTCAACACGCTGCACCCGAAGCCGATTCTACTCAAGCCGGACCGACCGTCGATGCCTAACGAGATGGTCGTGACGTTCGTCGGCTTCTTTATCGCCTGCGCGCTGCTGTGCGTTGCGTTGATTCGCGCGCGATACCGGTACGGGGTCGCGCGCGACGCGGTGCGGGCGATGGATGCGGCGTCGGAGGATGGCGAGTGATCATCCAGAGTGGCGGACCGCCGGATACGAGCGCGTACTACCATGTTGCCTATGCGTGGGCGGCCGTGCTGTACGCCGGGTACAGCGCGATCCTCTGGGCGCGCGCGCGCCGGTTGCGCCGGAGGACAGCGTCACGAACGCGAACGGCGGGTTCGTGAGCGCTGACGGCTCGAGCCGGGCAGCAGGGATCGTCTATCTCGTCGGCGCGGGTCCGGGCGACCCGGGGCTGATCACCGCGCGCGGTCGTGATCTCATCGCAGCCTGCGATGCCATCGTTCACGACGCGCTTGCCAACCCCGCGCTCTACGCGGATACACGCGCGACGCTCCATGACGTGGGCAAGCGTGGCGGCAGCACCGATTCGGCACGGCAGGACGAGATCAACGGCCTGCTCGTGAGGCTGGCGCGGGAGGGGAAGCACGTCGTGCGGCTCAAGGGCGGCGACCCGTTCGTCTTCGGTCGGGGGAGCGAGGAGGCGCAAGCTCTCGCCGCCGCCGCGATTCCGTTCGTGGTCGTTCCGGGCGTGACGGCAGGGATCGCGGCGCCGGCATACGCGGGCATTCCCGTCACGCATCGCGGCGTGGCGACGTCGGTGACGTTCGTGACCGGCCACGAGGACCCAACCAAGGGCGCGCCGACCGTCGACTGGAGCGCGCTCGCGCGTGCCGGCGGCACGCTGGTGCTGTACATGGGTGTTCGCTCGTTAGGCCGCATCGTGCGCACGTTGCTCGACGCGGGGATGTCGGCGGATACGCCGGCGGCGGCCGTGCAATGGGGGACGCGGGCGGATCAGCGGACGCTCGTGGCAACGCTGTCGACGCTCGAGGCGCGCGTCGAGGAGGCAGGTCTCGAGGCGCCGGTCATCTTCGTCATCGGATCTGTCGTTTCGCTTCGCGACGAGATTGCGTGGCTCGAGCGGAGGCCGCTCTTCGGCTGGCGGGTGCTCGTGACCCGCGCGGAATCGCCGCGCTCGTCGCTGGCGCCGGCACTGACGGACGCGGGCGCCGAAGTCGTCGAGGCACCGGCAACACGCATCGAGCCGCTCGATCCGGGGTGCGTGCGGGGAGCGATCGCCCATCTCGACGCCTATGACTGGATCATCTTCACGAGTCAGAATGGCGTGGAGCTCTTCTGGGGCGCGCTGCGTGACCTCGGTCTGGATGCGCGCTCGCTGGCAGGGTTGCGCGCGGTCGCGGTCGGGCCGGCGACGGCCGCATCGCTGCTCGGGCGTGGGATCGCGGTAGATGTGACACCCGAGCGGTTCGTCGCCGAGGGAGTGCTGGAAGCGCTCGCGGGGCGCGACGACGTCGCGGGCACGCGTGTGTTGTACATTGCCGCCGATGGCGCACGGGACGTGCTGCCTAACGGCTTGAAGGCCATGGGCGCGCGCGTGGATGTGGCGCCGATCTACCGTTCGGTGCCGGATGCGGCTGGTGGCGACGCGATCCGTGCGTTCGTGCGTGGCGCGACCGACCGGGCGCTGGTGGCGTTCACGTCGGCGTCGGCCGTGCGTGCCTTCGCCGATGCCGCCGGTGAGGCGAAGGTGCGAGTGAGAGCCGCGTCGATTGGACCGGCAACAACGGCGGCCGCGCGCGAGGCAGGGCTCACGGTATGCGTCGAGGCAGCTCGCTCGACGATACCGTCGCTCGTCGAGTCGATCGTCGCGTACGGACTGTCGCGAACGAACGAAAAGTC
This sequence comes from Gemmatimonadaceae bacterium, assembly GCA_035273165.1. Lineage (GTDB taxonomy): Bacteria > Gemmatimonadota > Gemmatimonadetes > Gemmatimonadales > Gemmatimonadaceae > AG2. The sequence continues at coordinate 1,750 of DATEPP010000351.1, read as the reverse complement.
CCCAGGATCGATATGAGCAAGGACGAGATCGTGGTGGTGGACAATCCGGAGGAGAGCCAGTTCGAGACCCGCGTCGACGGCCACGTCGCGTTCGTCTCGTACCTGCGGCGGGGCGACACGATCTTCTTCACGCACACCGAGGTGCCGGAGCAGCTCGAGGGCCGCGGTCTGGGAAGTGCGCTTGCCAGAGCCGTACTGGATCGCGCTCGCGCCGAGCACTGGAAGGTCGTGGCGCGATGTCCATTCATCGCCAAGTACGTCGAGCGTCATCCGGAGTACCAGTCGCTACTCCGGAAGGAAGTCTGAGGGCGCGGTGGCGTCCGGACGTTCCAGTTCACTAAATTCATTGCGACGCGGGCACTGCGGACCAGCAACGATCACTGGGTGACAGCCGAGCCGAAGCATCTTCTCATCGCGACGCGGTCGTCGGAGCTCGCGCTCCGGCAGGCGCGTCAGGTGCAGTCCGCGCTGGCGCGCGCGGGCGTCGCCGCGGAGCTCAAGGCGTACAAGACGTCAGGTGACAAGAAGCTCGACGAGCCGCTGGCCGCGATTGGCGGCAAGGGGCTGTTCACGCGGGAGCTCGAGATCGATCTCGCGCGTGGTGCCGTGGACTGCTGCGTTCACTCGTTGAAGGATCTTCCGACAGACGGCGCGGACGTCAGCGGCCTAACGATTGGCGCGGTGCTGACGCGTGAGGATCCGCGGGATGTACTGATCGTGAACAGCGTCACCGGAGCATCCTCGCTCGTGGATCTGCCCCGTGGATCGCGGGTGGGAACGTCGAGTCTCAGGCGGCGCGCACAGCTGTTGGCGCTGCGGAGCGACGTCGAGGTCGTGGCGCTTCGAGGCAACGTCCCGACACGCATCAGGAAGGTGGACGAGGGCCAGGTCCATGCGGCGATTCTCGCGGCGGCGGGCCTCCATCGGCTCGGTGTGCAAGAGCGCGTCGCGAGCTATCTGGATGCACCAGCGTGGCTGCCGGCGGCGGGACAGGGCGCGATCGCCGTGCAGATCCGCGAGGACGATGAGCGAATGCGGTCGATCCTCGCGCCACTGCATGACGCCGATACGTGGCGTCAGGTGCGCGCCGAACGCGCGTTTCTCGCCGCGCTCGAGGGCGGGTGCCAGGTTCCGATCGGCGCGCTGGCGGCAGAGCGCGAGGGGCGGTTCATGTTGTACGGTTTGATTGCCGACGTCAACGGTGAGCGCGTGGTTCGGGGCGAGCATCGGATCGACGAGACCAATCCCGAGCTGAGCGGGATCCGGCTGGCGAACGAGCTGCGGAGCCGCGGTGCGACGAAGATCCTCGAAGGTCTCCGTCGCGCCGCGCAGGTGCCCGCCCCGCAGCCCGAGTAAGGATCCCCGTCGCGGGCCGAAGAGCAAAAAGGATACGGATTTGACCGATTTTGCCGATTGTACCGATCGCTCATCGTGGCGCGAGTCATCTGGTATCCGGTTCACAGAGCGGTCATCTCGGCTCGTTGAGCGCGGAGCTCTCGCGGCCTGAGGAGCGATCGGTGAAATCGGCCAAATCCGTGCAATCCGTATCCGCTCCGCTCTTCGCCCCGGTAAGAGCAGATCTTCCTTCGTCGCTGCGCTCGAAAGGGGTGGTGTGAGTCGCCATCACGCTGTTGAGCCGTTCTAGCGCCAAGGCGTATCTTCCACGGCATGCCCAGCTTTCCGAGCTACAGACCGCGCCGAATGCGACGCACGGAGTCATTGCGACGGCTCGTGCGGGAGACACAGCTCG
>DATEPP010000350.1:0-6071 GCA_035273165.1 Gemmatimonadaceae bacterium | reverse complement strand
CACGACCTCGTTGCCTAACCGCGGAGGCGGCGGGATCACGATCTCGTGCTGCATCACCCGCTCGGCCGTGTCGCGCTGTGCCAGCTCCTCGAACTTCTGCACGCGCGCTTTCGACTTCGCCTGACGAGCGCGCGGGGCCATGCGCACCCACTCCAGCTCGCGCTGAAGCGTTCGCTGTCGAGCCGATTCTGACTTCTCTTCCTGCGCGAGCCGTGTTCTTTTCTGATCCAACCAGGCCGTGTAGTTCCCTTCGTATGGAATACCTCGCCCGCGATCCAGCTCGAGGATCCAGCCGGCGACGTTGTCGAGGAAGTAGCGATCGTGTGTGACAGCAACGACGCATCCCTTGAACTCGGCGAGATGCCGCTCGAGCCAGGCAACGCTCTCCGCGTCGAGGTGGTTCGTTGGCTCGTCGAGGAGCAGCATGTCCGGCTCCTCGAGCAGGACGCGACAGAGCGCGACGCGCCGCTTCTCACCGCCTGACAGATTCGTCACTTCGGCATCGCCAGGCGGCAGGCGCAATGCGTCCATCGCGACTTCGATCTTGTTGTCGAGATTCCACAAGTCGTGCGCGTCGATCTGCTCTTGCACCTTCGCCTGACGATCGAGCAGCTTCGTCATCGCGTCATCGTCCATCGGCTCGGCGAACTGCATCGAGATGTTGTTGAACTCGTCGAGCAGGGCGCGCTGGGCGCGAACGGCTTCCTCCACGTTGCCGCGAACGTCTTTCGTCGGGTCGAGTTGAGGCTCCTGAGCGAGATAGCCAATGCGCGTGCCCTTGGCCGCCCATGCCTCGCCCTGAAACTCCTGATCGACGCCCGCCATGATGCGAAGGAGCGATGACTTTCCCGCGCCGTTCGCGCCGAGGACGCCGATCTTCGCGTCGGGATAAAACGAGAGCCAGATATCGTCGAGGATGATGCGCGAAGGTGGAACGACCTTCCGCAGACCCTTCATCACATAGATGAACTGTGGTGCCACTGAGAGTGCCTCGAAATCAGGGTGTCGATGGCGCGAGTGTGCGGCGGCGCGGCGAACGCGCCCAGGCCGACGGTGAATCACGCCGGCGGAAAGTAACCCCGTTTTCTCGATGGAGGAGTGACGCGCCCCACCCTCCAAACCGCCGGAGCGTTAGCTCGCCAGCGGCTCCTCGGAGAGTGCGCGGCCATACTCCGTGTGTAGCCGCTGCACGCAGTAAGCGGCGAGCTCGGCCGACGACCGCAGCGTCGCATTCTCACCACCCCGCGGCAGCCAGGCCCAACTCGCCTCGTCCGTCGCGATGGGAGCGAGCACCTCTTCCCAGAGCGCGATCGCCGACGGGGAACGACCAATCTCGGGACGTTCCGGGGTCTGCGACAACCGACGGCCAGCCACTCCACGCCACGCAATGACAAGCAACTCGCCATCGGACACTGTATCGCGAGCCGTCTGCAGCCAGACGACGCTGAGCGACACCGGGCCCCACTGCACGATCCAGCGATCGAGCGAAGCGCGAACGTTGAATGCCTCGAGCGACTCCGCCGTCTGAATCTCGGTGAGGCGGCGCGACAGCTCGTCGTTCAAGCGATCGAGCTCTCGCCGGCAAGCCGAAGCCGCGCGCGGTGACGTGAGAAAAGACCGATTATCAGAATCGCCGAGCCGTTCGGCGAGGGTGCTTGCGGTCATGGGATGCCCCCGGAATGGTTGTCGTAGGTGCTCGACGGACGACCCCGACAACAGGCGCCCTGCGAACCGATTTGGCGACACGACGAGGGCCTGCTCGAATTGGCAGGCCCCAGAAAGATTGGAACTTGTCCACGCGCTCCGCGCGTGTATCGCCTATAAAAAGTACAACCGAACGCATCCTGCGGCAACATGCGGGCCATGATTCACGCAATGTGTCACGCACGCACAAGGATGCGATGCCCTAGCGCATGCGCTTCACAATTGCGCGCATCTTTCCAGCGTTAGTAGACTCATCGCCTCTCGCGAGGAGATGATGGTGCGCACCGAACGATCGAAGATGTTGGCCGGCGAGTTGTACGATCCACTCGATCCGGAGCTGGTTGTCGGCCGCGAGCGCGCACGCGACCTCTGTCAGGCGCTGAATGCAACGCGTGAGGGCGAGCAGGAAGCGCGTCGACGAATTCTCCGCCAGCTCTTCGCCGCCGGCGGCGATACCGTATGGATGCAGCCGCCGTTCTTCTGTGATTACGGGACGAACATTTTCCTCGGCGAGCGCGTCTTCTTCAACTTCAATTGCGTCGTGCTCGATGTCTGTCCGATCCGGATCGGTGACTACACACTCTTTGGCCCAGCCGTGCAGATCTACACGCCGATGCACCCCTTCAACGCCGAGCTGCGTCGCAAGGAGGAATACGGCAAGCCCGTGGAGATCGGCTCCGATGTGTGGGTCGGCGGCGGCGCGATCATTCTACCGGGGGTCCGCATCGGTTCACGCGCCGTAATCGGCGCGGGAAGCGTCGTCACCCGCGACGTACCGGACAATGTCTTTGCCGCCGGCAATCCGTGTCGCGTGATGCGCGAGATCACGGAATGATGTCGTCGTAAGACGGGACGCGCCGAGAGTCAGGGCGCGCGGCCATGGCCGCTGCCGGAGCTGCCGGAACCGGAGCCACGATGTGAGCTGCCGCCCATCGACCGCATGAGACGCTGGATCGGCGACGACGAGCCGATCGCCTGGAAGCCAGCGAAGTCGGTGCCGAAGCCTAACGCGAACGTCCACCGCGCGGCGGGGCCGCTCACGCCATGGCCGCCGCTGACGGTGAGGGTGTACGGCCCACCGAGGCCCGCGGCGAACGAGAGAGCGATCGCCCGCGCAGCGCCGACAGTATCACTCGCGGCGAAATCTCCATCGAAGCCGATCGTCGCGTCGAGATGCTCGAGCAGGTGATAGCTTGCCTCGGCCTCGCCCCACACGGCGTCGGAGGCGCCGAGTGCGCCGAACATGCTGTAGTCGGTGAGCGACTTGCCGGCGCCAAGGTGCAGTGAAAGCTCATCCAGCGGTGAGAGGCCAACACCGGCGCCGACGCTCGCACCCATCGAGCCGCTGCCCAGCCCGATCTGCTTGTCGCCCACGGGGATCGTCGCGCCTAACGACAAACCGACCGCCGGCGACCACTCGCCGTTGAAGCTGTGATCGAGGCCCATCTCGATTGGAAGATCGGTAAGCCCTCCGGCCGCACCTCCGCCTAACGACGCGGGGTAGGTCATCCGGGCATAGGTGGGTGACGCGGCGACCGACGCCCACTTCGCCATGTGCCATCGCACGACACCCGTGACGCCCTGCTGCACCCGGTGGTCGCCGAAAGTCATCGAGCCGGTCGTGACCCCGGCAGTCACGGGCAATACGGCGTCTGGCGGATGATCGCCGGCAAGCTTCACGTCAGCAGTGTCCTGCGCCAACAGCGCGCCGGGCACAATGGCCAGGATGACGACTAGTCGTTTGAGTTGCATCGGAGTGTCTCAGCGGGAGTCCAGAGGAGGGACCGCTAGTCTCCGACTGTTGTAACGTCCGAGCGCGCAAAGATGCGTTGACGTGGATCACCTACATCTGGTGGCCCGCATGCTCGGCATGTTCGCCATGATCGTCGGCGAAGATCGAACCGAGATCGTCGCCGGCAAAGACGTTCGCGTGGACCATCCAGCCGAGGGGCGAGGCGAAGAAGTTCCCGCCAACGGCGTCGCACGCTTCCTTCGTCGCGATTGGGCTTTCCGGCCCGAAGATGGGAAGCCCGTTCTGCCGTTCGGTCCATCGCGAGGCTTCCCCGCGCTTCGGAACACACCAATTGATGTGCTTGTGCCAGCGGGCGATGCCGAGGGGAACCCGTTCGTTCAGCTTATCGAGATCGGCGCGCTTCGGCATCGTGTACATGGCGCCGATGAGCGTCAATTGACCATCGGGCGCGCGTTTGTACAGCAGCGACGTCGGCTTTTCGGGGTCGAAGCGGAACGCCTCCCGGAAGGCATTCCGATAGTTCGTGAAGTGATAGACGCGCTGATTCTTGACGTTCGGAGCGAACATGCGGAATCCATCACGCTCCGCCGCGGAAACGTCCTTGTACTTCGCGATCGCCTGTCGCAGCTCACCGACGACCGCGAAGGCATGACTCGAATCCGCATGGGTCGCCACCCGCGCCGGCGTGAGCTCCATGTGGCGGCTCATGATGGAGTCCATCGCCATGGTGGACATCGCGTGATCGGCCATACCGACCATGTGGTCGTCGTCAGTCCTGGCGGGCGGCATCTGGTGCTCGTGCGATTGCGCGCTGGCAACGGCAGGGAACCAGATGGCGGCAACAAGTATTGCCAGGGACGGCGCAAGCCATGTCCTCGATGGTTGGCGCGACATACTATTCTCCTGTGCAGTAAGAGCCGTGAGCGAGCAGGGCCTCACCGGCATACCTGAAAGACGCGTCCGTGAGCGCTCTGTTAACCGGCGTCCGCTCGGCAACGACCGCTTCGTGACACCCGTCACGCGTACGACGATGGTCGACTTTACCTCACTTCGTGACACTCTGTCCGGCAATCCGGTGCTCGCCATCCCACTGGTGTTCGCCGGTGGTGTGCTCACGAGTCTGACACCCTGCATCTATCCGATGATCCCGATTACCGCCGCGATCGTCGGCGGGTCGGAGGCGACCGTCGGATCGGCTCGTCCAGCACGGTGGCGCCCGCTCGGATTGACGCTGACCTACGTGTTTGGCCTCGCGCTCGTGTATTCCGCGTTAGGACTCTTCGCCGGACTCACGGGAACGCTCTTCGGAACGGTGAGTACCAATCCGTGGTTGTATTTCCTGATGGCAAACGTGCTGATCCTCGCAGCCCTCGCCATGCTGGACGTCGTCCCAGTGCGCGTGCCATCGGCGCTGCTGTCGCGAGCGTCGAGCTCTGGGACGGCCGGTCGCTATTCCGGCGCTCTGGTGATGGGCGCCCTGTCGGGGCTCGTTGCCGCGCCGTGTTCAGCGCCGGTGATGGCAGCAGTGCTGACATGGGTGTCGACGACGCACAGCGCGACGCTGGGATTCGTGTATCTGTTCGTGTTTTCGCTCGGCATGTGCACGCTGCTCGTCGTCGTGGGGTTGTCGTCGGGCTCGTTGACGCGATTGCCGCGCGCGGGCATCTGGATGGTGTGGGTGAAGCGGCTCTTCGCGCTCGTGATGCTGGCAGTGGCGGAATACTACCTCGTGAAGGGCGGCCAGCTGTGGATCTAGACGGTTGACGGTGGTCGGTGGTCGGTGACGGTGACTGGAGAGATTGCGATGCGAATGTGGATTGTTGTGTTGGCGGCGAGCCTAACGACGCTCGGCTTCGCGCCCCTGCGTGAGGCGCGAGCGCAGGACAGCGGGATCGAGATTGGAGCGAGAGCGCCCGCCGCGACGGTCGAGACGCTCGATGGCAAGAAGGTCGACCTCTCGCAGTACGTTGGAAAGCAGCCAGTGCTCATCGAGTTCTGGGCAACATGGTGCCCGAACTGCCGGGAGCTCGAGCCGCATCTCAAAGCCGTGCACGAGAAGTACGGGAATCAGGTGAGGTTCATCGGGGTATCGGTGTCCGTGAACCAGTCGCCAGACCGCGTGAAAGCGTACGTCGCGAAGCACGGCATCCCCGGCGACCAGCTTTTCGATCGCAACGGGACCGCCACAGGCGCCTACGATGTCCCCGCGACGTCGTACGTCGTCGTGCTCGACAAGACCGGCAAGGTCGTATACACCGGCCTAGGCGGCGACCAGGATCTCGAGAAGGCCATCAAGAAGGCGCTCTAAGGTGTTTACCTCGGCTCGTGACACTCGGAGTTCTCGCCGCGATGGGATCGATCAGTAAAATTCGTCAGATCCGTAAAATCCGTGTCCCTTTGCTCTTTTCCCGCTCCCAGAGCCTGCGAAGATCGGAGAGCCGCGCGACGCAGAGTGCGCAGGTGCTGCAAGCGATTGACCGTCATCCAGTGAGCGGCAACGAGAAGAGTCGCTGCGTACCTGACGGCCCCGACGCACGATAGGCTTGCACTGCCTCGATCGTAATCGCATCCGCGAAGCGCATGGCGAGGAGCTCGCGAAGGAGTGCGGGCGGCA
>DATEPP010000349.1:0-6594 GCA_035273165.1 Gemmatimonadaceae bacterium | reverse complement strand
GTCTGCGTGCTATTCGCGGGCCGGAGGCCGATCGTATCGATCGTCATCGACAGCTTCGCCCGCTCGGCGCGCGCCCCAGTCTGTCGGATCCACCGGTCGTTCTCGGCGTCGAGCGCCATGCGGAGGATCTTGAGGATCTGCTGATCGACGGCATCGAGCGCCTCGGCCGTCTCCGATCGCATGTCGAGATCCATCGTGCCGGAGAATGGAATCGAGTTCACGGACGTCCCGCCGGAGATGACACCGACGTTGAATGTCGTCTTGGGGCTGGTCGGTACCTGGACGTCGGCGATGCCCGCGATCGCCCTGCCTAACGCGTGAATCGGGTTCGGGATGCCGAACGCGCCGTAGCTGTGGCCACCGGGTCCCTTGTAGGTGATGCGATAGCGCTTGCTCCCGACGCCGTGATGCTTGAGGTCGAGTCCCGTGCCGTCGACCGAGATGAAGTAATCGATCTTGCCCTTGAGGGTGTTCGCGAACAGATAGCGCGTGCCGCGAAGATTCCCCTGCCCTTCCTCGCCGACGTCGCCAACGAAGTACACCGTGCCCGCGGTCTGGACCTTCGCGCGCTGGAAAGCGCGGACAACGGAGAGCACGACCGCGAGCCCGCGGCAATCATCGCCGATACCGGGCCCGGCGAGCGACGTGCCGCTGCGCTTGACCTTGACGTTCGTACCTTCGGGGAAGACGGTGTCGAGGTGTCCCTCGATGAGCACCGTCGGACCGTTGCCGGTGCCGCGCCGCTCGGCGATGACGTTGCCGACGCTGTCGATCCGGACGTTCGTCAGGCCTAACGCCTGAAGCCGCCGCCGATATTCCGCTGCGCGGGTGGCTTCCTTGTAAGGCGGCGCCGCGATCTCACAGATCGAGACCTGCTGATCGAGCGTCCACGGCTCCTGCGCCTTGATCGTGTCGAGCGCGGCGCGCAGTCGAGGATTGTCCGATGGAATCGGCAGGCCTTGAGTGGCAGCTGTCCGCGCGATCGAAGCAAGGATGACGAGAGCGCTGGAGATGACGATCGATTGTCTCATAGTCGATGCACAAGGACTGTTTGAGGACCTAACACCTAACACCTCGCCTAACACCTCAGCAAATATGCACCGACGTCGCCTTGAAGGAGGCCACAACCTCGCTGCCCCGCTCGAGCCCGAGCTCCTGCACGGCGCGCGTCGTTACCGCTGACACGATCGGCGTGCCATTCACGTCGATCGTCACCTTGCTCAACGCGCCGGCCGAGACGATCTCGACGACGCGACCGCGAAACTGATTCCGCACCGACGACGCCAACGCCTCGGTCGAGAGCATCACGTCCTCGGCACGGAGAATCGCGTGCGCCTTGCCAGGCACGGAGTCGCCTAACGCGTAGAGCGTGAGCGAGCCCGTGTCGAACGCTAACGGATGCTCTGCGAACTGTCCCTTCGCCGCATCCGTCCAGTCGGGAGACACGGCCCGGATCGGTCGCGCCGTGCCCGCATAGATGTTCTCGGCGCCGAGGAAGCTCGCGACGTAAGGCGTGGCGGGTCGGCGGAAGAGATCCTGCGGATCGCCGGATTGCAGGAGACGACCCTTGTCGAGAAGGACAGCGATGTCGCCGACGAGACCGGCTTCCTCGAAGTCGTGCGTCACGTGGAGCACGGTGCATCCGCGATCGAAGTACATCGTGCGCACCTCACGTCTCACGGCGGCGCGGCTCCGCGGGTCCAGCGCGGCAAACGGCTCGTCGAGGAGGAGCACCGCGGGACGTCTCGCGAGTGCGCGGGCGAGCGCGACGAGCTGGCGCTCGCCGCCGCTAAGCGAAGTCACGTCGCGATCGCTGACCAGCGACAGGCCAAAGCGGTCGATGACCTCCTCGATGTCCCTGGCGCTGTGCGCACCGTACGCGACGTTCTCGCGCACGGTGAGGTGCGGGAAGAGATAGGCATGCTGGTAGACGAGGCCGACGGGGCGCCGCTCCGGGGGCAGCTTCGTGACGTCGACGCCGGCGAGGGTGACGCGGCCAGAACGCAGGGGCAGCAGGCCGGCGATCGACTCGAGGAGCGTGGTCTTGCCCGAGCCCGCGGGTCCAATGACGACGCCGTATGCGCCGTTAGGCACGGTGAAGCTGATGTCATCGAGGGTGAAGTCCCCGACGCGCACGGTGAGGCCCTGAACGGCGATCATCCGCGTATCAATCGTCGCGACGAAGCGCGCGCAACATCGCCAGTGGAACGACGGCGAGCAGGACGAGCACCGCGGCGACGGGGAGAGCTCCGGCAAGACCGGTCGACGTGAAGCGATCGTAGCTCAGGACGCTCGCCACCTTCGGGTTATAGGTGAGAATGACGATCGCGCCGAACTCGCTCACCGCGCGCGCCCACATCACGATCGCTGCCGCGGTGAGCCCGCGGAGCGACAGCGGGAGGGTCACGCGACGAAAGGCGCGCCAGGCATCGTCGCCGAGAGTGCGCGCAACAGCCTCGTAGCGTCTATCGACGCGCGCGAATGCCTCGCGCGCTCCGCCGACGTACAGGGGGGCCGCGACGAAGAGCATCGCGCAGACGATACCGAACGGTGATCCGGTGAGACGAAGGCCGGCGGCGAGGAGCACGCTGCCTAACGGGCTTGCACGTCCAAGCACGAGGAGAAGCGCGATTCCAGCGACGGGATGGGGAACGACGAGCGGCAAATCGAGCACGGCGAGAATGAGCGATCGCCCCACGAAACGCCGTCGCGCCAGGATGTACGCGAGCGGCGTTCCACCAAGGATTGCCCAGAAGGTTGCCGTGGTCGCGGTGATCAGCGTCAAGGCGAGAGCCTCGCGCAGCTCCTCGTCGCCGGCGAGCTGCCTAACGCCAGCAACGCCGCCCGCCCCCACGAGACCGACGAGCGGTGCGACGAGAAAGAGAAGGAGGAGTGAGGCGAGGAGCGCGCTGACGATCGTGGCTGTCGGCGCGAACGAGGAGCCGCGGAGCGCCGGCGGCGCGGCCGCGCTGCTATCGGTTGGCAACACGAATCACGTCAGGGACGTCGGTCCCGACGAAGACCGTCTGGTCGAGAGCGTCGACCCGCGCCGCGCGCATCATCCGACGGCCGTCCGCGGAGAGGAGAAATCCGGCGAGTCGTTGCGCGGCCGCGGCGTGCGGCGCGCCGCGCGGAACCGACAGGGCGTAGACAATTGGTGCGCCGGCAAAGGTGGCCGAGTCGGTGCCCTTCACCTTCACCCGGACGCGCGCCGTCGCGTACGCAGACGCCTGAGACGGATCGCCGAGGTCGATGGCCGCTGGCAGATGAAGCGCCTTGAAGCCGTAGGCGGCAGCGACGGACTCGTAGTCGAAGATGTAGTCGAGCTCGCCCGTCTGAAGCAGCGTCGCGAGCTCGGCCGCGTTAGGCCGCATGTTGCGTCGCGGCGCGTTCGCCAGGACGCGAGCAGCGAGCCCGGGTGAGTGATAGTAGCGCTCCGCCAATTGGAGCATCAGCAGCGTTCGATAGCCGGCAGGCGCGAGATCGGGATCCGGCCGGCCGACTTGCACCTCCGCCATCGACAAAATCTTCGGCCAATTGGTTGAATCGATCTCTGTAGCGTGCCGCGATTTATCGGTATAGCCGACGATCATGCGATTGCGCGCGAACTCCGCGTACCAGGTCACGTGGGCCGGCATGAGCAACTGAGGAAAGACTTCCACGTCAGCAAGCGCGATGACATCGGGGATTCGCCCGAGCTCGGTGATCTTCCGGGCATGCTCGAGCGACGCCCCGCTTTCGCGCTGGACGACGACGTCGTTGCGGATAGCGAAGCTGTCGAGGGCAGTCTGGAGCGCCTTGCTGAGGCTCGCGGCCAGATAGACGATGACGGTGTCTCGCCCGCCCGACGTGGCCGCGCGCGCCGCGGGCTTGCTGTCGCGGCAGGCAGCGGCAGCGAGCGCGAGCAGTATTCCGTATGTACAAGGCGAGCGCATGAGGCAATAATCAGCGGCTCCCGCCGAGCCTACAAGACCGTGGCGGCCACAACGGTCTCGAAACACTTTCCCTCGGGGACCCGTTCATCTGTCGACGTCCCACCCCCGGGCAGGCCGAAGGTCTCTGAAGTACGAACTGGTTCCCTCCCTGCCCCTCCCCTCTCATCCTCGATGCACGACACTGATCTCGCCATCGACATCCGTGGCGTAACGAAGCGGTACGAGGAGCATGTCGCTGTCCGCGACCTCTCGCTCCAGGTGCCCCGCGGCGCGGTTTACGGGCTACTCGGCCCGAACGGCGCCGGTAAAACGACAACCATCCGCATGCTGCTCGATATCATCGCGCCGGACGCCGGCTCGATCGCGATCTTCGGGCGGCCGAACAGTGAATCCGGGCTCCTCAATCGCGTCGGCTATCTGCCGGAAGAGCGTGGCCTCTACCGAAAGATGCAGGTTCGGCGCGTGCTCCGATTCCTGGCCGAACTCAAGGGATTGAAGGCCGGAGATGCCGACAAGCGCATCGACGAGTGGCTCGATCGCTTCGGTTTGACAACAAAGGAGCGCGACTGGGGCGACGCCAAGGTCGACGAGCTCTCGCGCGGAATGCAGCAGAAGGTCCAGTTCATCGCGACGTTGGTTCACGATCCCGAGCTCGTGATTCTCGATGAGCCCTTCAGCGGCCTTGATCCAATCAACGCGCAGGCATTGAAGGACGCCGTCGTGGAGCTGAAGCGCCGTAACAAGACCGTCGTCTTCAGCACACACGTCATGGAGAACGCGGAGCGGATGTGCGACGCGGTCTGCATCATTGCCCGCGGCGAGAAAGTGCTCGACGGGCAGGTGACGGATGTTCGGTCGAGCAGTGGGCGCCGGAACGTGGCACTGGCGCTCGTCGGCAACACGGCGATGCGGCCGAGCGAGAACGGCGTGGGTCAGGTCCTCAACGACGCACGGCTCGTCAGTCACTACGACGACAACAATCGCTACTTCGAGATCGAGCTCGCTCCCGGTGCCGATGCACAGCAGCTCCTGCATCGGCTGATCGAAGCCGGCGCGCGCATCGAGCGGTTCGAGCTCATTCTTCCTTCACTCCACCAGATCTTCATCGAGCGTGTCGGCGCGAGCGGCGTCGAGACCGGGATGTCGGGCCATGGATAAATTCTGGGTCGTTGCAAAACGCGAGTATCTCGAGCGCGTCAGGTCGCGCTGGTTCGTGATGATGACGCTGTTCGTGCCGGTCTTCATCACCGCCATCTTTCTCATTCCGGCGTGGGTGACGGCGCGGAGCGCGGCGGGTACGGCGTCGCGCAACATCGTCATCCTCGACGCGACCGGCACGGGCCTCGGCAAGCGCGTCGCCGATATCCTGACACGCGACACCACCGCGACGCCGAGTGCGCGGGCGGCGGCCGCCGCGGCGCCGCAGCCGCAGGTCCGCGAGGTGACGGCGGCCGCGCTTCCCGCAGCCGAGGACTCCGCGACGCATGAAGTCATGCGTCCCAACAATGTGGTCGGCTACCTCGTCCTCGACGACAGCACGCTGTCGACGCGGCGCATCCGATACGCCGGCCGCAATGCCTCGTCGATCGTCGACACCGACAAGCTCAAGACGGCGGTCCGACAAGCGTTCGCGACCGTGATGCTCCAGCGCGAGGGCGTGAAGCCGGAGACGATTGCCCTGATCAGCAATCTCTCATTGAACATGTCGCAGACGCGCATCGACGAGCGCGGGAAGGGCGGCTCCGGTCAAGCCGCGATCTTTCTCGGCGTGGGCATCGGCGTTCTGCTCCTGATGTCGATCATCTTCCACGGGCAGAACGTGCTCCGCGGCGTGCTCGAGGAGAAATCGACGCGTGTTGCCGAGGTGGTGATCTCGAGCATCAAGCCAGAGATGCTCCTTGCGGGCAAGGTCGCTGGCGCGGGCGCGGTCGGTCTCACGCAGCAGGTGCTCTGGATCGCGATCTCGGCGTATCTGATCACGAACTTCGCGCCGCTGGTCCTCAAGTCGGCTGGCGTTCCGATCACCAGCGGCGGCGGCTCGGCGCTCGGCGTGTCGTTCGGCGGGCTGACGATCGGGCTGTTCGTCGTGATCGTGCTGTATTTCCTCTTCGGCTTCATCTTCTACGCCTCGCTGCTCGCCGCGGCGGGCTCGATGGTGAACACGGAGCAGGACGCACAGCAAGCGGCGATGCCGATTATGTATTTGCTGATCGGAAGCTGGCTGTTCGTCAATTCCGTGATCGTGAATCCCACCGGGACGATCGCGCGAGTGCTGTCGTGGCTGCCCTTCTCCTCGCCGATCATCATGCCGATGCGAATGGGCTTGTCGCCGGTGCCTTGGACGAGCGTGGTGGGATCGCTCGCGGTGTGCGCGTTAGGCTGCGTGCTCGCGATCTGGCTGGCAGCGCGAATCTACCGCGTCGGCATGCTGATGTACGGGAAGAAACCGTCGCTCGCCGAGGTGGCGCGGTGGGTCAGGTACGCTTGAGGTCTACTGACTAGAAAGGCGATCCGAAAAGGACGGTCCGAAAAAAACGATCCGAGAACTACGGTCCGAAAGGAACGGTCCGAGAACTGCGACCTGATAAGGAAAGCGGGCGCGCATCGCGCGCCCGCTTTCTTTGTTGCTGCGACCCTCTGTCGCTTTTCTCGGCCCGTA
>DATEPP010000348.1:0-7319 GCA_035273165.1 Gemmatimonadaceae bacterium | reverse complement strand
GTTGGCACGCGCTCCCGCTCCTCACCCCAGGGAACATCCTGACGGCGCTCGCCCTCAATGGCGGCTGACGACGCTGACAGCACTCTGGCTTTCAGCTTTGGGCGTGCGTCCGCTTCGAGTACCGCTCAGGGATCGCACCCGCGACGGCGAGCCCAGAGGCGAGACGCAAGCTGACGGCTGACGGAATCAAGAGAACTACTTCAGCGGTAAGCGGCTGACGCCTGACGCCTGACTGATCGCTCAAGCAGTTCTCTTGATGCTGTGAGCTCTCGGCTTGCCGCTCGCGTCTGGGCTCGCCGTAGGGGGAGCGATGCCTGTCTCACGCGCCGATGCCTCCCGACAGCTCGAGTCTCAAACCAGATCGCTCGTCGGCTGACTCCTCGGGATGACCGGCGGGGGCACCCCTCACCCCGCCACTACCGCCGAGGGGTCCAGCTCGCCCGTGTAGTACGACATCAATGATTGCTGGAAGAGCAGGTTGTTCCTGGCGTTGATGCACGCACTCTGCGCCTGCACCTGCGTCGCTCGGGCTTGGGTGACCTCAACGAGCGTCGCGGCTCCGACCTGGTACCGCTGCTGCGTGGTCGCGACCGCCAACGTCGCCGCTTTCTGCTGAGCGTCCGCCGCAGCCAATTGCTGCTTCGCGGCGTCGTAGTCGAGATACGCGCGTCGGACCTCGAGCGCTACCTGCTGGCGCTGCGTCGCCAACGCGAGATTCGCGTTATCGGCCTGGATCTGCGCCCGTTCTGTGGCGGCCTGGGTCGCACCACGATCGAAGAGTGGGATCGAGATGCCGATGCCGAGGGAGCCGCCTCGTCGCTGATTCAGCTGATCGAGAAAGCTGGCGTCGGCCGCGCTCGAAACACCGCTATTATAGCCGCCCGTGAGCGAGATCGTGGGCCACCTGCTCGCGTTCGCCGCCTTCACATCCTGCTGTGCCGCCTCCACTCGCGCGGCGTTCGCGCCGAGATCCGGACGCTGTGCGAATGCGCGATCGAGAAGAGAGTCCAGATCGAAGTGCGCTGTGGCGGCAACGGTGTCCGGAAGGGCTGGCGCCTGGAACTCATAGTTGCCGCGTGGATCGAGCTGCAGCGTCTGAATGAGATCGACCTTTGCCAGCTCGACATTGTTCTGGGCGGTGACGACCGCGGCCCGCGCGCTCGCGGCGCTCGCCTGCTGCTGGTAGAGATCAGACACCGGACGCGAGCCGGCCTTCACGAACTGACTGATCTGGTTCTCGAGTGCCTCCTGGGCGGCAAGGTTCTGCTGCTGCACAGCAAGTTGCTGCTGCTGCGTCACGAGGGAAAGAAAGTTGGACGCTACCGTAAACACGGCCGTCTGCTTCGCGCGACTGAGATCCTGCTCGCTCGCCTGCTCGTCTGCCTGCGCACTGCGCAGGCTTGCCACGTTCTTCATGCCGTCGAAGAGCGTGACGCTCGACGAGATCCCCGCGTTGAGCGTGTTCGTCGTCGTGTTGAGTATCGTCCCATCGGTCTGGCTGAAGTTGCGACCATAGGCCTGAGCTGTGTTCGTGTTGACGCTGAGGCTCGGCAGGAACGCGAGCTTCTGCTGGGTGACTGTGGCGCCGCTGAGCGCCGCCGAGTTCTGCGCCTGCTTGACGCCCGTGTTCTGGGTGAGCGCCAGCTTCAGCGCCTGGTCGAATGTTACGAGTGTCGCGGGATGTGGGACTGAGGATGCCGGCTGTTGCGCGCCTAACGCGACTGCGCTCACCGCGATCGCGAGCAGTCCCTTGATGTATTGTGCAAACATTGTCATCTCCTGTGAGTGACTGGTGACTGGTGGCTGGTAGCTGTCAGTTACCAGCCACCAGTCACCAACCACCAGCCACCGCTATTCGTATCGAAGCGCCTGGATCGGATTCAGCGCTGCCGCCTTCCGAGCCGGGTAGTAGCCGAAGAACACGCCGACGGCGGCCGAGAAGCCGACTGCGATCGCGACGGCGATCGCCGGCGTCGCCGTGTGCCAGCCGGTGAGATGACCGAGCAACGCGGCACCGCCGAATCCCACCATCAAGCCAATCACGCCGCCGGCGAGGCTCATCACGATGCTCTCGACGAGGAACTGCGTGAGCACGTCCGAGCCGCGCGCGCCGATCGCCATGCGGATGCCGATCTCGCGTGTCCGCTCCGTCACCGACACAAGCATGATGTTCATGATGCCGATGCCGCCCACCACCAGCGAGACCGATGCAATCGCCGCGAGCAGGTACGTCATCACCTTCGTCGTCGACGACGCGGCGTCGGCGAGCTCGTTCTGATTACGAATCGTGAAATCATCGTCCGCATAATCGCCGAGCTTGTGCGACTCCCGCATGATCCCCTTGATCTCGTCCTGTGCCGCGGGGATATCGTTCGGCGAATATGTGCTGGCGAGGATCTGACCGAGCCGCACGAAACCACTGAGGCGCGCCTGCGCCGTCGTGTACGGCACGAGGATCACGTCGTCCTGGTCGTTGCCGGCCGCGTTCTGGCCTTTCTTCGCGAGGACGCCAATCACCTGGAACGGCACGTGACCCAGCTGCACCTGCGCGCCAACCGGATCGCTGCCGGGGAAGAGATTCTCCGCGACCGTCGCACCGAGGACCGCGACCTTGCGCATCGACTTGACGTCGTTGTCGCTGAAGAGCGAGCCGCTCGCGACGCTCCAGTCGCGAATCGTCAGATAGTCTGTCGACACGCCGTTGATCTGGGTGCGCCAGTTACCATTGCCGCCGATGACCTGCGTGCGCGTCTGAATCACGGGCGACACTGCCGCCAGGGTCGTCGCGTCACGCTTCACCTTCTCGGCGTCCTCCACCGTTAGGCGGTTGAACGTCCCCGCGCCCTGACTGGCGCCGCCCTGCTGCGTCGCGCCCGGCATGATCATGATGACGTTCGTGCCGAGGCTCTTGATCTGATCCTGAATGCTGGCCTGCGCGCCGTTGCCGATCGCGACCATCACGATCACGGCGCCGACGCCGATGACGATGCCGAGCATCGTCAGCAACGTGCGCATCTTGTTCTTGAGAATGCTCTGCGACGCCAGCTTCAATAGGGTTTGCTGTTTCATGCTGCCTCCGCCCGCTCCGCCTGCACGTCGATGACGACGTCGGCGTCGATGTTGCGCAGGTCGTCCGCGGCGTTGCGTCGCTGATCGACCGGATGGTCTCGGCGAATTCGCCCGTCGCGTACTTCCACGATCCGGGTCGCGTACTGCGCAACGTCCGGCTCGTGCGTCACGATGAGAATCGTGATCCCCTGCGCGTTCAGTTCCTGGAAGAGCGCCATCACTTCAACCGACGTGCGGCTGTCGAGATTGCCCGTCGGCTCATCGGCGAGAAGCAACCGCGGCTCGGTCACGAGCGCTCGCGCGATCGCGACCCGCTGCTGCTGACCACCAGACAGTTCACTCGGCTGGTGATCGAGACGCTCACCGAGACCGACCCGCTGGAGAGCGCGCGTCGCCAGCTCCTTCGTGTTCTTCTTCGTACCCGTGCGATCGTAGAGCAGCGGAAGCTCGACATTGTCGAGCGCCGTCGTCCGGGCGAGCAGATTGAACCCCTGAAAGACGAAGCCGAGCTTCTGATTTCGTATATCAGCCAGCTGATTCTTGCTCAGGCCTTCGACGCGAATCCCGTCGAGGGTGTACGTCCCCTCGGTGGGGACGTCGAGACAACCGAGGATGTTCATGAGGGTGGACTTCCCGGAGCCGGACGAGCCCATGATCGCTACGAGTTCGCCCTGCTTGACGGTAAGATCGACGCCCTTCAGTGCGGCGACTTCGTTCGAACCCGTCTTGTAAACCTTCTTCACGCCGTGAATGTCGATGACCGGCGCGCTGATGTTCGTTTCGTTAGGCATGGTTAGAACCCTCCCGGTCCGCGGCGCCCGCCGCCTTGCGGCTGGAGCGGATTCGCCGAGCCCGTGGTGCTCGCCGTCGCGGAGTTCGTGCCGACGATCACCTGCATTCCCGCCGTCACGCTCGTGCTGTCACGCGGCGTGATCTCCGTGGTCTGTCCATCGCTGAGTCCCGTCTTCACGCGGGCCACCGCGAGCTTGCCCGTCTTGTCGACGTACCAGAGGATGCCCGCGTTCGTCCGCGCGCCGTTAGTCGCTCCCGCACCTCGTGCCCCAACGGCTGCACCATTTCCATAGGCGCCGCTGCGTTGAGCCTTCGAGCCACCGGCCACGCTGGTGGAGGCGCCCGCGCCACGCGTTGAATCACCGCTGGAGCGTCGCTGACCGAAGCCGACCTGCGCCATCATCTCCGGCGTCGCACGGAAGCGAATCGCCGCGTTCGGAACGAGGAGCACGTTCTTCGCCGAGCCGGTGAGGAACTGGACCGTCGCCGTCATACCAGGGAGCAGCTTGCCGTCGAGGTTCGCGACCGAGATCACCGTCGTGTAGTTCACGACGTTGTCCTGCGTCGTCGACTGCAGGCGTACCTGCTGCACCGTGCCGGTGAAAGTACGGTTCGGGTAGGCCTGAACGGTGAACGTCACCGGCTGGCCGACCGCAATCGACCCGATGTCGCTCTCGTCGACCTTCGCCAGGATCTGCATCTCCGACAGATCGTTCGCGATGAGGAAGAGCTCGGGCGCGGAGAGACTCGCGGCCACGGTCTGGCCGACGTCGACCGTGCGCTCGACGATCACGCCGTCGATCGGCGCATAGATGTTCGTGTACGCGAGATTCTGCCGAGCCTTGTCGAGCGCGATCTGCGCCGACTTCATGTTGGCTTTAGCAACCTCGTAATTCGACTGGGCGGTGTTGAACTCGCTCGCAGTGATCACCTTGGCGTCGAAGAGGGTCTTCTCGCGATCGTATTCCTCCTTCGCCATGGTGTATTGCGACTGCACGCGTTCGACGCCGGCCTGGGCATCCTGAACCGCCTGCTGCTGCAGCGTCGGGTCGATCCGCGCCAGGAGTTGGCCCTTCTTCACTTTCTGATTGAAGTCGGCGTAGATGGCCGCAATCTGGCCGGAGACCTGCGTGCCAACCTGGACCGTCTTGACGGCGCTCAGTGCGCCCGTCGCCGAAACGGTCGACTCCAGATTGCCTCGCGTGACGGTCGCGAACCGGTAGGCCGGTGCCTGCTTCGCATCAGCTCGCCGGTAGACCGCCATGCCTCCAGCGGCGAGCACGACGACGGCGGCTGCCGCTGCGATTCTCTTTTTGTTCATATAGGTCATCCTCTCGTTCTCATCCGTTAGCCGCGCCCGTCATCCTCGCTCGAGGCTATCGCGGCGAGTCTGAGTATACAGCTTTCTGAATGCGCAAATGCCCTAGTTGCAACGAGTTGCACAGGGGTGTCACGAACGGCACCTGGGTGTCATGAGCGACTTGGCGTCGTTCGTTGACCGGGGGTATGCTTCCTCCGTGGAGGAGACCATGGGGTGCGCACGATGAGCGAATACGAAACTCCAGCGAGCGGGACCGCGGCCATGAGCGGTGCGACACCGCATCCGCTACGGCTGAGCCGGCGCGAGCTCCTGCTCATCTTCGCCTTCTGGACCTTCATGGCGGCCTTGAGTGTCGGCAATCGCTTTCTCGATCCGCGACAGCTCGGCTTCCAGCTCACGAATCCATCGGCGCCGATCCTGCTGGCGCTGGTCTCGTCATATCTCTGGGCGTTGTTGACGCCATTCATCTTCTGGCTCAGCGCGCGCGCGCTGACCGATCAGCGCCATCGCATCGCCGGCATTCTCGTGCTGATCGTCGTGGGTTTCGCCATCGCGGTGGCTTTGGGCATGACCGGGGAGGCGATCAGATCCGCGCTCATGCCCTTCCCGACTCGTCGCGGCCGCGGTGGACCGCCCGGTTACTTCTGGCTCCGGCCCTGGTTCCTCAACGACTTCATCACCTACATCGGGGTGCTCGCCGCGGGACTCGCGCGAGCGTACTCGCTTCGCTATCGCCAGCAGCGTGAGGAGTCGCTGCGAGTGGCTGCGCAACTCCGGGCTCAGCTCGCCGAGGCACGGCTCGATGCGCTTCGGATGCAGCTCGATCCGCACTTTCTCTTCAACACACTCCATGCGATCTCATCGCTCGTAGAGCGGGACCCGCGCGGCGTGCGGCGCATGATCTCCCGGCTGAGCGAGCTCCTCCGGCACACGATCGAAGGAGCGACGGAGCAGGAGATCACGCTCCGCGACGAGCTCGATCTGCTACGCCGCTATCTCGAGATCATGGAGATCCGCTTTCAGGGGCGGCTCGAGATCACGACGGACGTGCAGGAGCGCGCGCTCGACGCGCTCGTTCCCAATCTCATTCTCCAGCCCATCGTCGAGAACGCGATCAAGCACGGTGCGAGCAAGGTCGAAGGCACGGGACGAATCGCGCTGCGCGGCCGGATCGAGGCGGGCGAGCTCGTTCTCACCGTGGAGAACAACGCGCCGCTGGTAGAGACGTCGGGAGGTACCGGCGTCGGCGTGCGCAACACACGCGCGCGATTGTCGCACCTGTACGGCGACGAGCAGAGCTTCCAGCTGCGCGGAACTGACGGACCCGCCCCATCCACCATCGCCGAGATCCGACTGCCCTTTCACACGCGATCCGATCTGCGCGCGGCGGCGGTCGCCTCCTTTGCCTGACGAGCGCCATGCCTAACGCGCCGATCCGCGTTCTCGTCGTCGACGACGAGCCCCTCGCGCGCGAGCGCCTCCTCGACCTTCTCGCGCACGAGTCGGGCGTCGAAGTCGTCGGCACGGCCGACAACGGGATCGCGGCGGTCGAGGCGATCAAGACCGCTCATCCCGATCTCGTCTTCCTCGATGTGCAGATGCCGGGCAGAAATGGCCTCGACGTCGTCCGTGAGATCGGTGCCGACGCAATGCCGGCAACGATCTTCGTCACTGCCTTCGACCAGTACGCGCTCCGCGCCTTCGACCTCGCGGCGCTGGATTATCTCGTGAAGCCCTTCGACGACGAACGCTTCGAGCAAGCATTCGCCCGCGCGCGGCGTCTCATCGAGTTGCGCGACCTCGGGAAGCTTCGCGAGCAGTTGCTCGCTGTCCTGCAACAAGGCGGCGCGACGGCGCAGCCGGCGGCTGCGTCAGCCAGCGCTCCCTACCTCGAGCGGATCGCGGTCGAGATGCGCGGCAAGGTGCGCGTGGTTCCCGTCGATCAGATCGACTACATCACCGCCAGCGGCCCGTACGCCGAGCTCCATACCGGCGATCGCACCCACATCATCCGCGAGACGATGCAGACGCTGGAGGAGCGGCTCGACCCTAAGCAGTTCATCCGCATCCACCGGTCCGCAATCGTTAGGCTGTCGCTTGTCGACACGCTGCTGCGCGGCGCCGGCGGGGACTACGA
>DATEPP010000347.1:0-2791 GCA_035273165.1 Gemmatimonadaceae bacterium | reverse complement strand
CTCTTCCGGCGTGCCCGTCGCAACGATGCTGCCGCCGCGGGTGCCGCCTTCCGGTCCGAGATCGATGATCCAGTCCGCCGTCTTGATCACGTCGAGATTGTGCTCGATGACCAGAACCGTGTTCCCGCGATCCACGAGCCGATGGAGCACGTCGAGGAGCAAGCGGACGTCCTCGAAATGCAGGCCCGTCGTCGGTTCGTCGAGGATGTAGAGCGTGCGCCCGGTGTCTCGCTTCGACAGCTCGGTCGCGAGCTTCACTCGCTGCGCCTCACCGCCCGAGAGTGTCGTGGCGCTCTGACCCAGATGGATGTAGCCCAGCCCGACGTCGTTCACTGTCTCCAGCTTCTGACGGATGCGCGGCTGATTCTCGAAGAAGTGCAACGCGTCCTCCACGGTCAGCTCCAGGACGTCGGCAATGCTCTTCCCGCGGAAGCGCACCTCGAGCGTCTCGCGATTGTAGCGCTTGCCCTTGCACACCTCGCACGGCACGTAGACGTCGGGGAGGAAATGCATCTCGATCTTCACCAGCCCGTCGCCCTGACATGCCTCGCAGCGCCCGCCCTTCACGTTGAACGAGAAGCGCCCGGGACCGTAGCCGCGGATCTTCGCTTCCGGCAGCTCGGCGAAGAGCTCGCGAATTGGCGTGAACAGACCCGTATAAGTCGCGGGATTCGAGCGCGGGGTACGGCCGATGGGGCTCTGGTCGATGTCGATGACCTTGTCGATGTGCTCGAGGCCTGTGATCCGGCGGTGCATCCCGGGAATCACTCGCGCCCGATAGAAATGGCGTGCGAGCGACCGATGCAGGATGTCCTCGATCAGCGTCGACTTCCCCGACCCCGAGACACCCGTCACGGCGACGAACATGCCTAACGGGATAGCGACGTCGAGATTGCGGAGGTTGTGCTCCTTCGCTCCTTCGACGCGGATCATCCGCCGCGGATCGACAGGACGGCGAGAACCCGGCGCTCGGATCTGCAGCTCGCCGCTCAGATACTTGCCCGTGATCGATCCCGAATTGCGCACGAGATCGGGAATCGTGCCCGCCGCGATGACTTCTCCACCATGCTTTCCCGCACCGGGCCCGAGATCGATGATGTGGTCCGCCGCGCGCATGGTCTCCTCGTCATGCTCGACGACGATCACCGTGTTGCCCAGATCGCGCAGCTGCTCGAGCGTCGCGATGAGTCGCGCGTTGTCGCGCTGATGGAGACCGATCGAAGGCTCGTCGAGGATGTACAGCACACCCACGAGTCGAGACCCGATCTGCGTCGCGAGCCGGATGCGCTGCGCCTCGCCCCCCGACAGCGATTCCGCTGCGCGGCCGAGGGTGAGGTAGTCGAGCCCAACGTCGACCAGGAAGCGCAGGCGCTCGCGGACTTCCTTGAGGATTGGACCCGCGATCTCCGCATCCAAGCCCGGTTTGCCGTCGGCGCGAATCGGAACTTTCTGGAAGAAATCCAGCGCTTCCGTGACGGCCAGCTCCGTCAGCTCACCGATGTTACGGTCGGCGACGGTGACTGCGAGCGCCTCGCGCTTGAGACGGCGGCCGCCACACTCCGCGCACGGCACCGCGACCATGTAGGCCTCGAGCTCCGCGCGCACGGTGTCCGAGTCGCTCTCCGCATAACGACGCTCGATGTTGCTGAGCACACCCTCCCAGGGGAAGTCACCCTTTTGCTTCCCATTGTCGCCGAGGAGGATGCAGTCGCGCACGCTCTTCGGCAGCTCGCCCCATGGTGAGTTGAGATCGAACTTGTAGGCGCGTGCGAGTGCCGGGAGCACCATCTTCCGCAGATAGCCCTGGGGCTCACCCCATGGAATGATCACGCCTTCGAGCAGTGAGATGCGAGGATCGCCGAGTATGAGCTCCTCGCTCACACGGCGGCGTGTACCGAGCCCACCGCATCCCGGACAGGCGCCGAACGGCGAGTTGAAGGAGAAGTGGCGGGGCTCCAGCTCTGGCAGTGAGATCCCGCACGATGGGCACCCGTACCGCTCCGAGAAGAGCTCGACATGCTCGTCCTCGGCGCGACTCACCTGTGCGACTCCGTCCGCCAGCTTGAGCGCTGTCTCGACCGAATCGCTGAGACGCGCCCGATCCTCGGCACGAACGACCAGCCGGTCGACGACGACCTCGATCGTGTGGTTTTGCCGGCGGTTCAGCTTCGGAGGATTCGATACCTCGATCAGCTCGCCGTCGACATAGGCGCGGATGAATCCCTGCTTCCGTACCGTCTCGAACAGCTCCCGGAACTCACCTTTCCGCCCCTGAACGAGCGGCGCTCGCACTTCGATGCGTGCCCCGGTGGGCCACGAAAGGACGATGTCCGCGATCTGAACGGCGCTCTGACGCTGAACCGGACGGCCGCAATTGGGGCAATGCGGAGTACCGACGCGCGCATAGAGCAATCGGAGATAGTCGTAGATCTCGGTGACCGTGCCAACCGTCGATCGTGGGTTGTGCCCGGCGGTCTTCTGCTCGATGGAGATAGCTGGAGAGAGACCCTCGATCGAATCGACGTCGGGCTTCTCCATGAGGCCAAGGAATTGCCGCGCGTACGCTGACAGCGACTCGACGTAGCGCCGCTGGCCTTCGGCGTAGATCGTGTCGAATGCGAGGGAGGATTTTCCCGAGCCGGACAGACCAGTGATGACGGTCAGGCGGTCTCGCGGAATCGTGACGTCGACGTTGCGGAGATTGTGCTCTCGCGCGCCCCGAACGATGAGTGCGTCTTCTGCCATAGCCAGGGAAAGCTGGCCGCCGGACGGGGGCGAGGCTAGTGGTTGG
>DATEPP010000346.1:0-4745 GCA_035273165.1 Gemmatimonadaceae bacterium | reverse complement strand
GATCGCGTTGGTGACGAGATTGAGGAACAGCTGTCGCAGCCGGTTCGGATCGCCGAGTACGGTCGCGTCTTCGCACTCGGGGAGCTCGATCGTGAGGCCGGCATCTTCGCCGAGAATGACCGCCGTCTCGAAGACGTCGCGGACGAGCGGCTCGACCCGTACGGGCTCGCGGTGGAGATCGTAGCGCCCCTCGTCGGCCCGGGCGAGCGTGAGTAAGCTCTCAACGAGATCGGCCATGCGTGCCGTCTCCTGCAGCGCCTCCTCGAGGGCGACCATCCGGTCGGCGGCAGTCGTGACGGGATGCATCGCGCGTTCGACGTCGGCTCGAAGGACGGTGAGCGGCGTCTTGAGCTCGTGGCTCGCGTCGGCCGTGAAACGGCGGAGGGCGGTGAAGGAGCTCTCGAGGCGGGCAATCATGGCGTTCAATGTCGCCGAGAGGCGCGAGAGCTCGTCCCCGCTCGTGGCGACGGGAAGTCGTCGATGCAGGCTCCGACCGTCGGTGATGGCTTCCACTTCGTTGATCAGCTCGTCGACAGGACGAAAGGCGCGTCCCGCGACGTAGTAGGCGACGCCTAACGAGACGATGAGGATCACCGGCGCGAGCGCGAGCAAGGTGCCGAGGAGAAGATGCGGCGCGATGTTGGCCACGTCGGTGGGCAGCCCGCCGACGACGCGCGAGATGTTCGGGCCGATGCTCGGATCGCGGCGCGCGACGAGCATGAGACGTCCGCGGATGAGCGAGTCGGCCCTCAGGGGGAGCCGCGCCGCGGGGCCGCCGGGGCGTAGCTGAAAGGCCACGCTGTACAGCTCGGACTGGTCTTCGGCCGCGAGCAGGCGAACGGCGCTCGACGAAAAGAGGAGGCGGCCGAGGCTGTCGAGGACGAGAAAGTAGCCGGGGTGTCGGTCGAGTTGCTCACCCATCTCCTGGGTGGCGCGAATGGTCGGTGGGCCAGCCTCGCTCTGCTCGATGTAGGTCAACCGTTTGCCGCTCGCCTGGGCGCTGCGGATCGTCGCGATGACGTCGTCGGCGAGGGCAGCCGACTGCTCGAGAACATCCTGATCCGCCTCGGCGCCACGCGCGATGTAGAGCGCGACCGCGAACGCCGCGAGCGTCGCCGTGAGGACGACGAGATAGCTGATCGTTAGGCGGGTGCGGGTCGATGCCATGGCGAAGCGCGGTCAGTACGTACCGAATACTGCGTCGGAGAGACCTGGTAATGCAAAGGGCCGACCGGTGGTGAATCAGTCCGCTCGCTATCAGGAATCCTTGATCATGTAGCCGACTCCACGTACGGTCGTGATCATCTTCTGCACGTGCTTGGCGTCGATCTTCTTGCGGAGATGGTTGATCACGACGTCGACGATGTTGGTGCCGGGGTCGAAATGGTAGCCCCACGCGTACTCGGTGATCAGCGTTCGACTCATGACGCGGCTGCTGTGGCGCATGAGGTACTCGAGTACCGTGTACTCTTTGGGCGTGAGCTCGATCAGCTCACCAGCCCGGCGCACCTCGCGCGTGCTCTGATCGAGCTCCAGATCACCGACAACCAGCTTCGGAGGCGCGAGCGCTTTCGGGCGCCGCGAGAGTGCTTCGACGCGCGCGAGCAGCTCCTCGAAGGCGAATGGCTTCGTGACGTAATCGTCCGCGCCGGCGCGCAACGTCGCGACCTTCGCGTCGACGGCGTCCTGCGCCGTGAGGACGAGCACCGGCTTCTCGAATCCTTTCGCGCGCAGGCTGTTCAACACGTCCAGCCCAGTCTTCTTCGGGAGCCGCATGTCGAGGATCACGAGGTCATACGCCTCGGAGCTCGCACGCCGCTCGCCTTCATCCCCGTCAGCGACGAGGTCTACCGCATAACGCTGCTCTTCCAGGCCGCGCTTCACGTATTGTCCGACGGTCGGATCGTCTTCGATCACGAGGATGCGCATCGCGTGGCGAGTGGCGAGTGATTAGTGGCGAGCGAAACTGAAGCGGGGTCTGCAAAGCTTACCGCGCATCCATAGTACTCGCCACTCGCCACTCGCCACTCGCACTAGTGTCGCTTCGGCCTTCTGAAGCCGTACTCGCGGATCTTTCTGTACAGAGTCTTCGACGAGATGCCGAGCATCTCCGCGGCCTTGCCCTGGTGCCATTTCGTCTGCAGCAGCACCGACTCGATGTGACGCCGCTCCAGCTCCTCGAGCGTGAGCTGCGCACCAACCATCGACGCGGGAGAGCCAGCGGTCGCCGCGAGATTCAGCGGCAGGTCCTGCGCGCGAATCACACGCCCGCGCGCCAGCAGCACGGCGCGCTCGATGACGTTGCGCAGCTCGCGGATGTTGCCCGGCCATTGATACTCCTGCAGCAACGCAAGCGCATCCGGCGCAAGGGACGACGCGTCCGTCGCGCCGAAGCGCGACAGGAAGTATTCCGCGAGCAATGGAATGTCCACCGCGCGCTGCCGCAGCGGCGGGAGCGTGATGGTCACGGTGTTGATGCGGTAGAGCAGGTCGTCGCGGAACTGACCGTCGCGCACGGCCGCCTCGAGATCGCGGTTCGTGGCCGACACCAGACGTACGTTCACCTCGACCTTCTGCGTGCCGCCGACACGGAAGAAGCTTCCCTGCTCCAGCGCGCGAAGCAGCTTCGCCTGCATCTTGCCCGTGAGCGCGCTGATCTCGTCGAAGAAGAGCGTACCGTTCGCGGCGACTTCGAGGAGGCCGGACTTTCTTGCCGACGCTCCGCTGAACGCACCGCGCTCGTGACCGAAGAGCTCCTGTTCCACCATGCTCTCGGCGAGCGTCGCGCAGTTGAGGTCGACGAGCGGTCCGACCCGGCGCGACAACCGATGAAGGGCGCGCGCGACGAGCTCCTTTCCTGTGCCGGACTCACCGACGACGAGCACCGGCGTGTCGCTCACGGCGGCGCGCTCCACCACCGACAGCACCGCACGCATCGGCGCGTACTGCGTCAGAACCTCCGGTGCGCCATCCACCCGCGAGAGCCGCGCGTGCAGATACTGGTTCTCCTTCGCGAGCTGGCGCTTCTCCCACGCGCGCCTGACGAGGACGTCAATCTCCGCCATTCTGTACGGCTTCGACATGTAATCGTAGGCGCCGAGCTTCATCGCGGTGATCGCGGTCTCGATCGTCCCGTTGCCGGTGATGATGATGATCTCGGGCGCGTCGGGCTCCTCACGGACCTGGCGCAGGACCTCGAGGCCGTCCATCTCCGGCATCACGATATCCAGCAGCGCGACGTCGAAGCTCTCGGCACGAAGCGCCTCGAGGGCAGCGCGGCCGTCGGTGACAGCGGTGACCTGGTGACCCCGCCCGGCGAGAAAGCTCGTGAGGATCTGACCGAGGTGCTCTTCGTCCTCGGCGACGAGGACACGGATGCGACCTTGTTCCGGCATCGGCGGCTTGGAGGGAATCGGCGTGGCGATCGAGCGCGAATGCGACGGAGTGGCGATGGTCATACGGCTGCCCGCAATGGTTGGCTGGTTACCGCGGGAAGCACGATCCGGAAGACGCTCCCTTTTCCGACGACGCTCTCGACCTCGATGCGTCCGGAGTTTTCGGCGACCAGTGAATAACAGATGGACAGACCGAGCCCGGTGCCTCGGCCTGGTGGCTTTGTCGTGTAGAACGGCTCGAAGATCTTCTGCAGATCCGAGCCGCGAATACCTTCGCCCTGATCGACTACCTCCGCGATGACGGCATCGCGAGCGGGATCAGAGCGAGTGCGAAGGACGATCGTTCCACGATCGTGCATCGCGTCCATAGCGTTGATCAGCAACGCCATGACGACCTGAACGAGCTGCTCCTCGCTCGCAGACACAAAAGGCAGCGAGGGTTGCGTCTCCAGCTGGATCGTGAGCTTCTTGAAGCGCGAGTGGTGCTTGAGCAGAAAGAGCGTCTTCTCCAGCACTCCATTGATGTCGAGCAGTGCTCGGGCCGACTTCTTCGGTCGGCTGAAGTCGAGCACCCCGTCGACGATCCCCTTGCACCGCTGCACCTCATGCTCGATGAGCTGGAGCGACTCGGGGAGTGACGCGGCCACCTGCGGTGATCCGATTCCCTGCTCGGCGAGCGTAAGCGCCAGCGATTCGGCACACGCCCCGATGGTGGCGAGTGGATTATTGATCTCGTGCATGACACCCGCCGCGAGCGTTCCGATCGCCGCCAGCTTCTCCGCCTGGGCGATGCCTTCCTGGGCCTCGCGCCATTCGGTGACGTCTTCGCCGATGGTGATCACGTGTGTCACCGCCGTGTCGTCGAGGCGCATCGGAATCTTCGTTATGCGGTAGGTGCGGAGCTCACCAGACGCACTCGACTCGATCTGAAACTGCTGCATCTGGCCGGTTCGAAACACGTCCTCGAATTCGCCGCGGAGGACTGCCGCCGGCTGTCGATGCAGGATCTCGAAGATCGTGCGGCCGATTGCCTCTTCTCGGGAAACGCCCTGCATGCCCGTCTCACGCTTTCGATTCCAGGCCTGGATGCGGTACTCCCGATCGATCACGTAGAGACCGACAGGCAGGGAGTCGATGATCTTCGCCGTGAATCGGCGCTGCTCCTCGATCTCCATCGTGCGCTCGACGACCTCGCTCTCCAGCCGTCGCGCATATTCGGCCGCGCGGAGAGGCGCGGCCAGCATGTCGGCGACAGCGAAGAGCACGAGGCGCTCGTCCGACTCCAAGGGCGTGCTTCGAGCGACGATGAGGGCGCCGAGGACGCGGTGACCGGTGAGGAGGCGCACGCCG
>DATEPP010000345.1:0-1551 GCA_035273165.1 Gemmatimonadaceae bacterium | reverse complement strand
CTCGACAAGGGCCGCGACACCTTCGGCACGACGCCGCTCGATGCCGAGCCTGACGAGATTCTTCGCATGCCCGAGGACACGATGTGGCCGTTCTTCCTCTCGCTCTCGATCCTCGTCATCTGCTACGGGCTGGTGTTCGGCCTGGCATGGTTAGGCATCGTCGGCGCGGTGGCGCTCTTCGTCACTATCGTCGGCTGGTTCTGGCCGCGGCCGGCGTTGGCGGTAGGGGAGGTCTGAGATGGCGACCGCGTCGAACGCCTATGTGCTGCCGATCAATCCGGCGGAGCGCCGCAATCCGGGGTGGTGGGCGATGGTGCTCATCATTGCCACCGAGGCGATGCTCTTCGCGTATCTCCTCTTCGCGTACTTCTATCTCGGCTCGATGGCGAACACGCCATGGCCGCCCAGCGGGCCGCCGGAGCTCAAGCTTGTGGTGCCGAATACCATCGTGCTGCTCGTGAGCAGTGGCACGATGTGGTGGGCGGAGTCCGGTATCCGGGCGGGCAGCCAGCTGCGGCTCCGGATCGGGATGCTGCTGACGCTTTTGTTAGGCATCGCCTTTCTCGTCGTGCAGGGTATCGAGTACAGCAAGAAGGACTTTGCGATGCAGTCGAATGCCTATGGGTCACTCTTCTTCACGATCACGGGCTTTCACGGCGCGCACGTGTTCGTAGGGCTGCTCTTCAATGTCGTCGTGGAGCTGCGCGCGTGGCTGGGTCACTTCACCGCCGAGCGCCATCTGGCAGTGACGAACGCGGCGATGTACTGGCATTTCGTGGATATCGTGTGGTTGGTCGTGTTTACGTCGCTCTATCTCGTGCCGCACGTCATGTGAGGAGATGCTCATGACCAGCGCAACGCATCCCGCGCCACGTCGCGACATCGTGTCAACCGGAGTGCTCTGGTTCGGGATCTTCGGCGCGCCGGCGGCCTGGGCGCTCCAGACGATCGTGGATTACGGCCTCGTGTCGCACTTCTGCTTCCCTGGCGCGATGCCGCGCCGAACACCGACGTTCGACGCGCTACGCGGGACAGGGATCACCGTCAGCATCGTCGTCATCGTGGTGGCCCTACTGGCGCTGGCGACGGCTTCGCGGAGCTGGCGCGCGACGCGTCACGGTCACGACGCCGAACATCACGAGCTGCTCGAGGTGGGCGAGGGGAGGGCGCGGTTCATGGCATTCGCGGGGATACTCCTCAGCGCGGTCTTTCTCTTTGCCGTGCTGATGAACGCAGTGCCCTTGGTCACGAACGCCATGTGCATGACATGAGCGAGAGCAAGCCGGAGGCTGCGATGCGAGCTCGTTATGGGCGGGGGGAGAGTCGTTCGCGATGGCGTGGAGCGCTGATGGCAGTTGCCGCCGCGGTCGGTGTTGCCGGTTGTCGTGAAGCCGCGGGACGCGAGGCACGTTACGCGGTTCCCGGAGGCGACGCCGATCGCGGCAAAGCCGCCATCGCGATGTACGGCTGTGGGTCGTGCCACACGATACCGGGCATTCGCGACGCGAACGGTACCGTTGGACCGCCGCTGATGATGTGGAGTCGCCGTAC
>DATEPP010000344.1:0-25904 GCA_035273165.1 Gemmatimonadaceae bacterium | reverse complement strand
CGGAATGATGGTCGAGACGGCGTCCACGAATACGATTCTGCAAACCATCGTCGAGGAGCGCATGCGGGGCCGAGTGATGTCCTTCTATACGATGGCCTTCCTCGGCACTGCTCCGCTCGGCAGTCTGCTCGCCGGAGTCTTGGCGGACCGGATTGGCGCGCCGAGGACCATATTCCTTGGCGGCCTCGCCTGCGTGGCGGCAGGGATCTGGTTCGCGGTGAAGCTCCCGGTGATCCGGACATTCCTGAGGCCGATCTACGTGCAGAAGGGAATCTTGCCGGGTGGACCGTGATCGGTGGCTGGTGGCACCAGATTCAAACGCTCAGCCGCCCTTGGCCGTACAAGCTTTGGAGCAGCACCGCGGCTCCAGAGTCGAGGTGAGGGATAGATACACGGCGACCGCAAGCAGAAAGGACATTTCGCGCGCACCGCTCGTTCTTCGAACGAACGACGAATCCGATCATGACCGCGAGCTTCTTGCTCGTGTTCTGGTCGGTGAGCGTGATGCGTTCGGGCAGATCGTAGAGCGATACCTCCCTCGGGCGATGTCGCTGGCGATGCGGCTCGTGCGGCACCGTGAGGACGCGGAGGATCTCGTACAGGATTCCTTCCTCGCGGCGCTCCAGCACATCGATAGCTTCGATCTCTCCCGACCGTTCTGGCCCTGGCTCTCGCGGATCATCGTGAATCGGGGACTCGATCAGATGGCGTCGCGATCGGCGCGATCGATCGACGCGCTCGAGGACGATGTGACTGACAGCCGGCCGAGTCCCGCCGACGCGGCTGAGCATGGTGAGATTCGGGATGAGTTCCATCGAACGCTCCTCGCGCTTCCGGAGCGCCGGCGTCTGGTGGTGCAGTTGTTCGAGGTGGACGGCTTCTCGGTCGCGGAGATCGCGAAGCTTCTGGATTCTTCGCCGGCGACGATTCGCTGGCATTTGCACATGGCGCGTCGTCAGCTGCGAAACGCACTGGCGCCGCTCCATCGAGGATGATGGATGAGGCCCAAGGATTCGCATCTGGATCGTGAGCTGGCGCGCGCGCTGCGTCGCCTGGACCCGCCGGCGGTGACTGGGGGGCAGATGGCAGCATTGGCGCGCCGCATCGTGACCCGGGCAACGCCGTTGCTCGACGCGCGGCGTCGCGACGCCGCGAGGTGGTGGGAATACGCGGCCAACTGGGCTGGAACACTGCTTCCGCTCGGCGTCGCCGCTGCTTTCGTGGCAACGGTCTGCCTCGCCTGGAGCTCCACGGCTCGCGCGCCGCGTCCGCACGCAATCGAGCGGACTGCGCTGCTTCGGGCGGTGACCAACCGCGCCCCGTCCGGGGATCTGATCGACTTCGTCCTCGACGCACATTCGGCTGAGCACCGCAACGGTCTCTCCCGCAAGGAGAGCCGTTGATGCCCGCACTTGGCCGCTTCCATATGCCTCCCCGGTCGCTCGCGGTCGTCGTGATGCTCGCCATCCTGGTGGCTGGCGTCATGGCGGGAGTAGCGATCGATCGTATGCTGCTCAATTCACCGGCACGGACTGCGGTTTTCCCGGACACAGGGTTTCATCCGCTTTCGTCGGCCTTGCGGTCACCGACGCCGGAGGAGCGCCGCCGGCTCCGGGTCGAGCTCTCCCGGCAGTTGGCACTCACACCCTCGCAGGACAGCGCGTTCGAGGCGATCATGATGCAGCGGGCCGGCGAGTTCAGCGCGCTGCGGGAGGAGATCCGGCCACGTGTCGAGCGCCTGGTGTCCGACGTCCGCAGCGACATGGAACAGGTGCTGACGCCGGCGCAGCGCGAACAGTTTCGCCGCCTGCAGCTGCGTGACGGCGCGGACGCGCGCCGCATGAGCAGCACGCCCTGACGACTTCAGATCACATGAATGTTCTGCTTCGAGCGCGGCGCGGTACGCGTTCCGTGCTCTCGATTGCCGCGACACTCGCACTCGGCGGCGCCTGCCATACCGCGCCGCGCGCGCCGTCGGCGCTCCCGACCGCCGCGGCGACCTACCGTGACATCGTGGTGCGCGTGCAGGCGACAGGCACACTCGAGCCGATCGACCTCGTGGCGATCCGCTCGAAGGCGTCGGGCCTCGTGCAGAAGATGCCGGTAGACGTCGGTAGCGACGTGAAGGCGGGCGATCTGATCGTGCAGATCGATCCGCGTGACGTGAAGAATCAGTACGACGAGACGGTCGCTGACGACGTCGCGTCGGTCGCGGCAATGAGCAACGCGGCGCTCCAGAAGAAGCGGGCGGACGACATGCTCGCGCAGCACGTGATCACGCCGGCGGAGCACGACAGTGTCGCCGCGTCGTTCGTGCGCGCCCAGTCGGTGGTCGCCGAGGATCGCGCGACGCTCGATCTCGCCCGCCAGAAGCTCGAGGACGCGACGGTGCGCGCGCCAGTCGATGGGACGATCCTGAGCAAGAGTGTCTCGTTAGGCCAGCTCGTGACGTCGGCCACGGGCGCGTTCGGGCGCGACACGTCGATCGTGACGATGGCCAACCTGCTTCGCGTCCGGATGCGGGTGAACGTGGACGAGGCCGACATGGCAAACGTGAAGCCCGGAGAGCCGGCGACGATCCGGGTGGACGCCGTACCATCGCGCGGCTTCGACGGTGTGGTCGAGAAGATCGAGCCGACGGCGGTGGTGAATCAGGGCGTGACCTTCTTTCCCGTGCTCGTCACGATCGACAACCATGAACGTTTATTGATGCCCGGGATGAACGGCGAGGTGACGATAATCGCGGCCCGGCACCCCCACACGTTGGCGATCCCGGTCGATGCCGTTCGCCCGGCGAACGAGCTCGTGTCGATCGCGCGCGTTTTCCAGCGGCCAGCGGACTCGCTGCGCGAGGCGATCAGCCCCGCACTGCTGCCCGCGAC
This sequence comes from Gemmatimonadaceae bacterium, assembly GCA_035273165.1. Taxonomy (GTDB): domain Bacteria; phylum Gemmatimonadota; class Gemmatimonadetes; order Gemmatimonadales; family Gemmatimonadaceae; genus AG2. The sequence continues at coordinate 23,022 of DATEPP010000344.1, read as the reverse complement.
CGGGGCCGGGACGACAGGTGGCGGGACTCGATTCGCGGTCGTCGCGCTGCCTGGTGGCAGCTACGAGCTGCGGGCGATCCGGCCCGGAGCGACGGATCTCGAGTGGGTACAGGTCGTGGGTGGCATTCGGGAAGGAGAGCGGGTGGTCCTTCTCGGTGACGCGGCGCGGGCTCGACCGGAGGTAGCACCGCCACTTCGCCTCGCTGACGGAGTCGCGCGCACGCCGTCGCGCGCAGCGAGCCAGTCCGGGAGCACACGATGAGAGCGCGGGCCGTGTTCGGTGGTCTGCTGCTCGCGGCGGGATGCGTCCATCGGCCCCCAGCGATCAACGGCGTGCCCGGCGCGCCGAGGCAGCCTAACGAGTACTGGACGCCGTCGGCGGCTGACGCCGCTCGGCTCGAGAGTGCGCGTGCGGAACGGGCGGCAGTTCCCGCGCCCGCGATGCCGGCCGCGTTCGGCCGTCTCGGAGTACCCGAGATCGTCGATCTCGCGCTCCGGAACAATCCCGCGACGAGGCTCTCATGGGCGCAGGCCCGTGCGGCGGCCGATGTCTTTGGTGCGAGCCGTGGCGCATTCCTGCCGACCGTGAGCGTCGATGTCAACACGAGCACAGCGCGGCCGCTCGCGCCGAGTGGAGTGCTGTCGCAGCGCTCACAGCTCGCTCCGTCGGTGGGATTGTCGTATCTCGTGCTCGACTTCGGCGCCCGCGCTGGCAACGTGGACGTCGCCCGACAGACGGCGATTGCGGCTGACCTGAGCCACAACGTCGTCGTGCAGAACACGATTCTGGGCGTCGAGCAGGCACTCTTCGCGTATCAGGCAGCGCGCACACAGCGCGACGCGCAACGGTCAGCGGTCGAGGAGGCGACGGCGAGCCTCAACGCCGCGGAGGAGCGACATCGCGTCGGACTGGCAACGATTGCCGACGTGCTGCAAGCCCGAACGGCGCGGTCCCAGGCGCAGCTCACGCTCGAGTCGCTGGAAGGAGCGGCCCACATCGCGCAGGGCACACTGGCGGTCGCGATGGGAATTCCCGCGAACGCGAGCTTCGAGCCGCCGATGCTCACCGACTCACTCTGTCCCGATTCGCTGCGATTTATCGCGCTGTCGGTCGACACCTTGATCGCGACGGCAACGCGCAACCGGCCCGATCTCGAGGCCGTGCGGGCGCAGGCGGCGGCCGCGGCGGCGCAGGTACGGGTCGCGCGCTCGGGGCTATTCCCCACCGTGTCGCTGAACGCGAATCGCGGTTATACGACCTCGAACGTCCCGGGGCTGCAGGGCTCGACGTACACCATCGGACTGGGCTTCGACCTGCCACTGTTCACCGGCATGTCGCGGCAATACTCGCTGCAGGCGGCCTCGGAGCAGTTGGCGGCGGCGAACGCGCGATCCGAGCAGGCGAGGCAGCAGATCGCTCTTCAGGTTTTCACGGCATATTACACTCTGCAGACTTCGACCGACCGGGTTCGCACCGCTGCCGACCTTCTGGCGAGCGCTACGGAATCCGAGAGTGTGGCGCGCGGCCGGTATCGGGAGGGAGTCGGCAGCATCGTGGATCTGCTCATTGCTCAATCGGCGCTCGCGGACGCTCGCGCGCAGGACGCGCAGGCGCGATGGCAGTGGCGCGGCGCGATGGCCCAGCTCGCCCACGACGTCGGTGTCCTCGGGCTGCGGGGCGAAGCGCTCGCGCCGTTAGGCACCGCGGACACGTCAGGTACACATCGGTGAGATTGAACGATATGGCGGTTGTTCAGAGGAAGAGGATCGCGGTCGCGGCCGTCGCGCTCGTGGCCGCGTGCGGCGGAAAGCAGGCGGAGCATACGGCGACGGTTCCCGTCTCCGTGTCAGCGGCGGTGCGCATCGACGCGCCCGCGGTCGTCGCGGCGAACGGTGTCGTCGAGCCGCTGCAGACGGTTGCGGTGGAGGCTCAGGTTGGCGGCACGCTGACTGAGGCAAGCTTCCAGGAGGGCCAGGAGGTGAGCGAGGGACAGATCCTCTTCCGGATCGACCCACGCCCCTTCGAGGCCGCGTTGCGTCAGGCCGAGGCCGCGCTCGCGCGCGACCGGGCGCAGGCGCAGAATGCGCAGCGTGACGCGGAGCGGTACAAGGCGCTCGTCGCGAAAGACTACGTCACCCAGTCTCAGGCCGAGCAGGCGCAGGCGCAGGCCGCGTCGATGGTGGCGACGTTGCAGTCCGACAGCGCCGCCGTCGAGAACGCGCGTGTCAATCTTGGCTACACCACGATCCGCGCGCCGATCAGCGGTCGAACGGGCAGTCTGCTCGTGAAGCGCGGCAACCTCGTGAAGCCTAACGGCGGACCGCTCGTCGTCATCAACGAGCTGCAGCCGATCCTGGTTCGATTTCCCGTGACCGCGCGCGATTTTCTCGCTGTACGCAAGCGGCTCGCCGCGGGACCAGTACCGGTGCGCGTCACGGCGTCGGACAGCACGGTATTGCCGGAACAGGGCTCACTCACCTTCCTCGACAACGCCGTCGACTCGCTCACCGGGACGGTGACAGCCAAGGCACGGTTCAACAATTCCTCACGCGCGCTGTGGCCGGGAGAATATGTTCGCGTCGCAGTCCAGTTGGACGTGCGCAGTGGCGCGATCGCGGTGCCGACGACGGCGGTAATGAATGGACAGGAAGGCACGTATGTCTATGTCGTCGACAACGACAAGAACGCGCACGTGCGGACGGTGACTCCGGGCCAGGCGGTTGGAGATCTGACCGTAATCGAGCGCGGCGTCCAACCCGGCGAGCAGGTCGTGGTGGATGGACAGTCGCGCCTCGTGCCCGGTGCGAAGGTGGAGGCCAAGCAGCAAGCGACACCGGTTGCGCAGCGCGCCGCCGGATCGGGGGTGGACGAATGAACCTCTCCGGTCTCTTCATTCGGCGGCCCGTCACGACCGTCCTGTTCATGGTCGGTCTCGTCGTCTTCGGCATAACTGCATATCGGCGACTACCGGTGAGCGACCTGCCGACCGTGGATTTCCCCACGATTCAGGTCAACGCGTCGCTCCCCGGCGCGAGTCCGGAGACGATGGCCGCCGCGGTCGCGACACCGCTCGAGAAGCAATTCTCCACGATCGCGGGGATCGACAATATGACGTCGGTCTCGAACTTGGGGTCGACGTCGATCACGATCCAGTTCGCGCTCGACCGAAACATCGACGCGGCAGCGCAGGACGTGCAGGCGATGATTGCCAAGACGCTGCGCGATCTGCCGCCGGGAATCATTCCACCGTCATACCAGAAGGTGAACCCGGCGGATCAGGCGATCCTGCTCTTTGCGTTGACGTCGAAACTGCTGCCGCTCTCGCAGCTCGACGAATACGGCGAGACCGTCCTCGCGCAGCGCATCTCGATGGTGCCCGGTGTAGCGCAAGTGATTGTGTACGGCTCGCAGAAGTACGCGGTGCGCGTCCAGCTCGATCCGACGGCGCTCGCCTATCGGAAGATCGGCATCGACGAAGTGGCGAATGCGATCAGCCGTCAGAACGTGAATCTGCCCACCGGTGTGCTCTGGGGGCCGAACAAGGCGTTCACCGTCCAGGCGAATGGGCAGCTTCAGGACGCGGCGTCGTTCGGACGCATGGTCGTCACGTATCGCAACGGCGCCCCCGTCCGACTCGGGGACATCGGGCGCGTCCTCGACGACGTGCAGAACAACAAAGTCGCGAGCTGGTTCAACGGCTCGCGCGCCATCGTGCTCGCCATTCAGCGCCAGCCGGGCAGCAATACGGTGGCGGTCGCCTCAGCCGTGAAGGACCTCGTCGAGAAGATGCAGTCGCAGATTCCAGGCAGCGTCCAGCTCTCGACACTCATCGATCGCACAATCCCGATCGAGGAGTCGGTGCGCGACGTGAAGATGACGCTGCTGCTGACGCTGTTCCTCGTCGTCGGCGTCATCTTCCTGTTCCTCCGGAACGTGTCGGCGACGATCATTCCGAGCCTGGCATTGCCGATCTCCGTCGTCGGCACGTTCGCCGTGATGTACCTGCTCGGCTACAGTCTCGACAATCTGTCGCTGATGGCGTTGACGCTCGCGGTCGGCTTCGTGGTCGACGACGCGATCGTGATGCTCGAGAACATCGTCAGGCACATGGAGATGGGAAAACCGCCGCTCAAGGCCGCATTCGACGGGTCGGCGGAAGTGGGCTTTACGATTCTCTCCATGACGATCTCGCTCGTCGCGGTGTTTATCCCGATTCTGTTTCTGGGTGGGATCATCGGACGCTTGTTCCACGAGTTCGCTGTCGTCATCGCCGTCGCGATTCTGATGTCGGGCGTCGTGTCACTGACCCTGACGCCGATGTTGTCGAGTCGAATCCTGCGCGCGCACGGGCACGAAGAGCATGGCCGATTCTACAACGCCACCGAGCGCGGCTGGGAGGCAATGCTCGGGTTTTATGCGCGCACGCTCCATTGGGTGATGGGACATCGGCGCGTGATGCTCGCCTTCTCAGCGCTGATTCTGGTCGGCACGGGGATTCTCTTCGTGCTCGTACCAAAGGGATTCATCCCGAGCCAGGACAACGGAAACCTGTCGATCACGACCGAAGCGGCGCAGGGGACTTCACTCCTGGACATGATCGCGCATCAACGCGAGGTGGCGTCGATCGTCCAGCAGGATCCGAATATCCAGGGCTTCATGTCGGCGGTGGGCGGCGGCGGCGGGGCGAATCAGTCGCTGAACCAGGGCCGATTGTTCATCGGTCTCAAGCCACGCGATCAACGGAAGAGCGTGGACGAGATCATCGCCGAGCTGCGGCCAAAGTTGTCGCGCGTACCGGGGATGGTCGTGTTCATGCAGAATCCACCGGCAATCCAGATCGGTGGACGCGTCGCCAAGAGTCTCTATCAGTTCACGATGCAGAGCTCCGACGTCGCGACGTTGTACCCGGCGGCGCAGCGACTCATCGACGCGGCCAAGACGTCGAACCTGCTGCAGGACGTCACGAGCGACCTCCAGCTCGGCAATCCGCAGGCGAGCATCCAGATCGACCGCGAGCGGGCTGCGTCGTTAGGCGTGAGCGCGCAGCAGATCGAAACGGCGCTCTATGATGCCTATGGCTCGCGGCAGGTGTCCACGATCTACACGCCGAACAACGAATATTGGGTGGTGATGGAGTTGCTGCCCGAGTACCAGCAGGACCTGTCGGCGCTATCGCTGCTCCACGTGCAGGCGGACAACGGCACGCTCGTTCCCCTGAGCGCGGTGGCGTCGGTAACGGAAAGCGCGGGACCGGTTGCCGTGAACCATGCCGGACAGCTGCCGTCGGTGACGCTCTCCTTCAATCTGCGCCCGGGCGTCGCGCTGGGCGATGCCGTGAACGAGGTCCAGCGGATCTCGCGCAACACACTGCCATCGACGATCACGACGAACTTCTCGGGCACGGCGCAGGCGTTCCAGGCGGCGCAGGCCGGACTTCTGGCGCTTCTGGTGATCGCGATCTTTGTGATCTACGTGGTGCTGGGCGTGCTGTACGAGAGCTTCATCCATCCCATAACGATCCTGTCGGGTCTTCCGTTCGCCGCGTTCGGCGCGCTGCTGACCCTCTTGATCTTCCACGTCGATCTCAGCGTGTATGCGTTCGTCGGCATCGTGCTGCTCGTCGGTCTGGTGAAGAAGAATGCGATCATGATGATCGACTTCGCGCTCGAGGCGGAGCGCAAAGAAGGGCGCGAGCCCGCGGACGCGATCGTGCACGCGTCGCTGGTGCGATTCCGCCCGATCATGATGACGACGGTCGCGGCGTTGATGGGGACGCTCCCGATCGCCTTGTCGATGGGCGCCGGCGCGGAGTCGCGCCGCCCGTTAGGCATCGCGGTCGTCGGGGGATTGGCGTTCTCGCAGCTGATCACGCTCTACGTGACACCGGTGGTCTACACGTATCTCTCGGGAGTGAGCGTCCGGATCGATCGCTGGCTGGCGAGAACGGCCGAGGACACGGAAACCGAGCACCTAGAACCGCAAAGGGCACCCGAACTGGCTGGCGTCGGAGACGACTAGGTCGCGCTGGGCGGACAGCGTTGGCGCGGACGGACACGAACGAAGGCAGACACTACGCAGACTGGGAGCAGGCACTCGCCTCACTGTGTTCGATGTCCTTTGTGGTCGTTGGTGAAGACGACGCGCTCGAACTTGGGCTTCGGCCCGAAGTGGAGTAGCAGACCGACTTCGACCGTACTGCCACGCAGATAGTTCAAGAGCTTTTTCCGCCCGGCTGGCGGAAGCACTTCCGACGCCTTGATCTCGATGATCACTCGTCCCTCGACGAGTAGGTCGACGCGAAAGTGGCCTATTATTCGGTCCTTGTATCGGACGTCCAGCGCTTGCTCAGCGACTGCGACCAGGCCTTCCGCCGCGAGTTCGTAGAGCATTGCATTCTGGTAAACCGATTCGAGAAAGCCAAATCCGAGGGCGTCATATACGCGATAGAAGCATTTGATAATGCGTCCCGTGAGCTCACCCTCGAGTAGCCGTTCAGCATTCATTGCGCGCTTCGTCAGCGTCCGTCGCTGTTATTTTCGTCAGCGTTAGTCTGTGCCAACGCTGTTGCGTGGCCAGAACCAAATGAACGCCAGCCAAATCGATAGTTTTCAGCCCCATGTCTCTGCTCCTCTTCACCGGCTTGGTAGCTATCGGCGCGTTCTCAGCGGGTATGCTCGGCGCGCTCACGGGGCTCGGCGGCGGGATGGTGATCGTGCCAATGCTCACGATCGTGTTTCACATCGATCTGCGATACGCGATCGGTGCGTCGCTGATCTCGGTGATCGCGACGTCGTCCGGCGCGGCTGCCGCGTACGTCAAAGAGGGCTATACCAACGTTCGCGTCGGGATGTTGCTCGAGATTGCGACGACCCTCGGCGCGTTAGGCGGGGCGTATCTCGCCGGGCGCATCGGCACCGGCGCGATCGCGGTGATCTTTGCGGTCGTGCTTCTCTACTCCGCGTATCGATCCACCAAACCGGTCACGGAGCACGTCTCGGCCGAGGATGACGATCCGCTGTCCCGGCGACTACGGCTCGCGTCGACGTATCCGACGAAGAATGGCCTCCAGCCTTACGGCGTTAAGGCCGTGCCCGCGGGCTTCAGCCTGATGTTGCTCGCGGGCATCCTTTCTGGCTTGTTAGGCATCGGCTCGGGAGCGCTCAAGGTGCTGGCGATGGATCAGCTGATGCACCTGCCGTTCAAGGTGTCGACGACGACGAGCAACTTCATGATCGGCGTCACGGCCGCGGCGAGCGCGGGGATCTATCTGTCACGCGGCTACATCGATCCAGGACTCGCGCTTCCCGTGATGCTTGGCGTGCTCGCCGGCGCGCTGGTGGGTGCGCGGATTCTCGCGGGCGCGAACACGAAGATGCTTCGACGAATCTTTGCCGCGGTGATCGTCGCGCTCGCGCTCGAGATGGCGTACAAGGGCATCCGCGGAGGACTGTGATGGTAGATCCCACACCGTCCCAGCGACTCCGAGAACCGAGCCAACCCGATGCCCGCGCGCGATGGACGGATGACCAGGTCGATCAACTGCTCGGCAATCTGCTTCGTATCGGTGTGATCGTGGCAACGATCGTTGCCGTGATCGGGGGCGTGCTCCTGCTCGCGCAACGTGGCCTGGCCCCGGCAAGCGGACATGTTTTTTCGGGCGAGCCGCCTGAGCTGCGCAGCGTCGGCGGGATCCTGCGCGGCGTTGCAGCGCGGCATCCGGATGCGATCGTCCAGCTCGGTCTCGTGCTGCTCATCGCGACACCAGTAGCACGCGTGGCAATGTCGCTCGTCGCGTTCATTCTGCAACGCGACCGCGTTTACGTCATCGTGACGACGATCGTCCTCGCGGTGCTGATCTTCAGCTTGACGGGCGGCATTCCGGGGTAGCGCACGCGGACAGACCAGCCGCGCTCGCCCGGGCACGTCGCCCGGGCTGATTCGTTTCTTTTACCGCGCTCGGTCGTCGAGTAGTTGCCATGATTCGTTTCCGCGTTCCGGCGACGCTCCTCGCCCTCGCTGCCCTCGGTGGCTTGTCTCGCGTCGGCACCGCACAATCGCTGCGGGGCTCGATGGCGAGCGTCGATCGCATGTATGACCACGCCGTCCACGATGGTCTCACGTTCTACGAGACCACGAACGCCGTGAGCTGGGCGGCGGCGCGCGGCGAGCTGGTGCAGCTGCACTCGAATCACGGCTACGCGCTGCGTCGGGTGCACTTTCCCTATGTCCGTCCCGCGACGCTGACTTTCGTCGAGCGCTTGGCCGACGACTACGAGCGCGTCTGCGACGAGCCACTCGTCGTCACGAGTGGCGTGCGCCCCGAAAGCCGGCAGCCATCCAACAGCTCCCATCGTTCAGTGCACCCGACGGGAATGGCGGTGGACCTCCACAAGCCGACGAATGGCCGCTGCCTAACGTGGCTGCGCCGTGAGTTGCTCGCACTCGAGGGGACGGGCGTGATCGAGGCGACGGAGGAGCACCATCCGGCGCACTTCCACGTCGCGGTCTTCGCCGACGAGTACATGCGCTTCGCCCGCATTCAGTCCGAAGCCAACCCGACGGTGATGATCGTCGCGCGCACGACTCCGCCAACGCCAGTGAAGCAGCCGAGCAAGCACTATCGGGTGCGCGAGGGCGATTCGCTCTGGAGCATCGCTCAGCAACATGCCACGAGTGTGCGCGAGCTGATCGTCGCCAATGGCCTGGGCAACGAGACGAAGATCCGCGCCGGCCAGACGCTGGTCATTCCGGCGCGGTGATGTTCGGGTGGTCGGTGGTCGGTGGTCGGTGATTTCGGATGGCCGGCGCTTCGCGCCGGCTTTTTCATTTTCACTCGCCACCAGTCACCAGTCACCAGTCACCAGCCTCATTCTCCCCGGATCGCGAGCGTCGGATCGAGGCGAGTCGCGCGGCGGGCGGGAATGTAGGTCGCGAGGAGAGCGACACCGCCGAGCAGGAGCGGCGTCACGATGAAGGTGAGGGGATCGGTCGGGACGGTCTGGAAGAGCAGTGACTGGATGACACGGGTGGAAGCGAGCGCGCCGGCCACTCCGAGCACGGCGCCGATCAAAGCAAGCCTGACTCCTTCACCGAGCACGAGCCGAAGAATACGTCGCTGGCTCGCGCCTAACGCCATCCGCACCCCCATCTCGCGCGTTCGCTGAGCGACGCCGTAGGCGATGACGCCGTACATGCCGATCGCGGCGAGAAGGAGAGCGCCAGCAGCGAACGCGCCGACGAGCGACGTCGCGAGACGACGCTGGGCGATCGAGCTCGCGAGACGACTCTCCACGGTGACGATGCCGCCCTGGAAGCTGGTACCCGCGACCGGCATTCCCGGCTCGACATCGAGGATGGCGCGGCGAATGAGCGGAATCTCCCGCGCCGGATTCTGAACGTGCGCGACGAGGGTGATCCACGGCCACACCTCGAGAGTCCACGGAACGTACACCTCGGGCACGGGTGTGTTGTTGTCGATCGACTGTTGCTTCATGTCGCGGATGACGCCGATGACGGTGCCGGTGATCGGCTGGCCGAAATCGGGTCGGAGCTGCGACGAGCGGCGAAGGGTGATGCGGTTGCCTAACGCGTCGGCGCCCGGCCACATCTGCTTCGCGAGCGTTTCGTTGACGACGAAGCCCGAACGCTCGCGCATGTCGTCACCGGTAAACCAGCGACCGCGCGCGAGACGCATGCCCATCGTGCGCAGATAACTCTCCGACGCCGTGCGATAGAGGGCCTCGGGCTGGCGCGTGGCGTCATCGGTGCGGCCATCGATGTGGACGGGTGAGGTCACCCAACCGCCGCCGATCGGAAGATGATTGACGATCGCGACGTCACGTACACCCGGAACCGCCGCGACTCGCTCGAGGAGCTGTCGATAGAGACCAGCGTCCGCGTCCGCGTCATGATACTTCCCCTCGGGCGGAAAGAGGCCAATCGCCACGCGATTCTCCGGCGCGAATCCGAGATCCACACTTTGCAGCTTGCGAAAGCTGCGGATGAGTAGTCCGGAGCCGATGAGGAGGACGAGCGCGAGCGCGAACTGCGCCGCCACGAGTGCGCCACGCGCACGCGCGTCGTGCCGCGACCCGACCGAGCCGTGAACGCCGCTCCGGAGCCGGACGAGCGCCGAGGGGCGCGTGGCACGGAGCGCGGGCGCGACGCCCGCGAGGAGCGCGGCAACGAGTGTGACGCCGGCGGCGAAGAGGAGCACACGTCCCTCGACGACGATCTCACTCACACGTGGGAAGTCCACTCCGACCGACCTGCGGACCTCGTTGACGGCGACGACTGCCATCGCGACACCGAGGCCACCGCCGACAATCGCGAGCGTCAAACTCTCTACCAGCAGTTGCCTGACGAGACGCCGCCGGCCCGCGCCGAGGGCCGCGCGAACAGCGAGCTCCCGAGCGCGCGCCGCGGCCCGCACCAGTGAGAGATTGGCGACGTTCGTACATGCGAGGAGCAGGACGAGGAGAACGGCGCCGCCGAGCGCGAGTAGCGTCGGCTTGACACCCCCGAGGATCTCGTCGCGAATCGGCTGCATCACCGCTCCGGTCCAGTGCGCCTGTTCGGCGGGATATGCGGTTGCGAGCCGCTGCTCGATCGTGCGCATGACGGCCGCGACGCGCGCGGAGTCGGCGCCCGCGCGAAGCCGGCCGATGGTGCGGCTGTCGGTATGCACGCCGCGCTTGCTGAGCGAGGAGTCCGTATTCTCGATCGTCGCGATCGGCTGCCAGAGCATCGACCATGTCGGGAAAGCAAAGCCGCGAGGCATGACGCCAATGACGGTCGTTGGCGCGCCGGTGAGCACGACCGTCTTGCCGACAACGGCCGGGTCGCCACCGAAGCGTCGCCGCCAGAGGTCGTACGAGAGGACGACGACGCGATTTGCGCCTGCGCGTTCTTCGTCCGGAAGAAACGTGCGGCCGAGAAGAGGTGGCGTGCCTAACAAGTGAAAGAAGCCGGGAGAGACAGAGCTGGCGAGGATTCGCTCGGGCCCATTGTCGCCGACGTAGATGGCTTCCGCGCCCTTGACGAACGCGAGGGACTCGAATGCGCCGTCCCATGCCTGGCTCTCCGCGCGCCAGTCCTTGAACGTGGGGTACGACGGAAGACGGAAGCCACCGTTGTCGCTCGTCTCCCAGAGGTTGACGATGCGCTCGGCGTCCCGGTATGGCAGGCCGTGGAGGAGGACGCCGTCGACGACGCTGAAAACGGTAGTGGTGGCGCCGATGCCTAACGCGAGAGTGAGCGTGGCGGCGAGAGCGAACCCCGGTGCGCGGCGGAAAGCGCGCGCGGCGTACCGGAGGTCCTGGCCGACGTCATCGAGAAGGGAGAGGCTGCTCTGGCGCCGCGTCTCCTCGCGCAGGTACGTAACGTTGCCGAAGCGACGCCGCGCTGCCTCGCGCGCGGCGCTGGCAGTGAGTCCGTTGCGCTCGTCGTGCTCGGCGTCGAGAGCGAGATGAAAGTGCATCTCGTCGGCAAGATCGCGGGCGTAGGCGTCGCCGCGGAGGAGGACGGCGAGGCGATGCCGGACGGCATGGAGAAGAGACATTCGTTAGGCTCCGGCCATGACGCGTTGAATGGCGGCGAGGACGCGATCGAAGCTCGTCTTCTCTTTGCCGAGCTGCTTGCGGCCGGCCGCGGTGAGAGTGTAGTAGCGCGCCCGCCGTTTGGTGGGCGTTTCGCCCCACTTGGAGGTGAGCCAGCCTTTGTTCTGCAGTCGCTCGAGCGCCGGATAGAGCGATCCCTGCTCGACGCTCAGGACACTATCCGAGAGGCGGCGAATGTGCTGCGCGATCGCGTAGCCGTGCATGGGCTGCACGGTGAGCGTCTGCAGGATGAGCATGTCGAGCGTGCCCGGAAGCAGCTCGGAGGGAGCGGAGGAAGCGCGTGGCATGGGCTATATGTCGATAGGCTACCTATGATAGGTAGACTATCGACATATCCGCAAGTCACGAGTGTCAGTGAACTGTCAGGGGTGGGGTGGCTGGTGACTGGTGACGAGTGACTGGTGGATAAGAAAAGCCGGCGCGAAGCGCCGGCCATCCGAATTCACGAGTCACCAAGCACCAGCCACAAGCCACCAGCGTCACTCGTTTTCCGTCTGACGCAGCGTCTGCACTGCCCGCGCGCTCGCCGAGTCACTCTGGGCCGCGCTCGCGATGCTCTGCACCAGCTTGTCGTCGCGACCATACAGGTCATTCCCGAAATACAGCTCACCATCGCGCAGATACGTCGTGAAGTACACGATGTACACCGGAATCTTCCTCTTCAGATTCACGCGATGGTCGTCCGGGCCGTCATGCATCTCGTGATGGACGCTGTCGATCGGCCAGCCGAGGACGAACTGCGCGAGCGAGTCCGGGTGCTGGAGACGAATGCACCCGTGACTGAACGCGCGCACGTCCTTGTTGAAGAGCTCTCCCTGCGGCGTGTCGTGCAGGTAGATGTTGAAATCGTTCGGGAACATGAACTTCACCAGGCCGAGCGAGTTCTTGTCACCGGGCTTCTGCCGCACGCGCTTTTTGTGCTCGATCGTGACGATCTCGTAGTTGTTGCGCGCGAGATAGTCTGGATCCGCTTCGGCTTTCGGGTAGATCTCCTTGCTCGCGATACTGTCCGTGACGATCCAGTAGGGCCGGAAGACCACGAACTCCATCGAATCGCTGAAGACCGGTGTCGACTTCCCCTGATAGTCCTGGCCGACGATGACTTTCATCTGCAGCGCCGCCTTCCCGGAATCGTACGCGGTCAGCTCGAACGCCGGCACGTTGACGAGGATGTACCGCTCGCCTAACGAGCGCGGCAGCCAGCGGAAGCGCTCGAGATTGGCGGCGATCTGCCCCAGTCGGTAGCTGACTGGCTTGTCGAGGGCATCGACGGTCTCGGGGCCGAGCATGCTGTCGACGCCGATGTCGTGATGCGACTGAAATTTGGCAACGGCGCCAGCGAGGGTACTATCATACTTCATGCGCGCGCTCGTGCTGTCCGTGCCGGCCCCGGCGTAGTCCGCGGGGAGGTATCCCTCGGCTTGCAGCCGCCCAACCAGCGCCGTCAGGCGCGGGCGCGAGTCGCTTTGTCCCGGCTTGAGCGCCGGACCCTTCGGAACCGTCGGCCAATCTCCCTTCGCGGCAAGCTCACGATAGCGCATGAGCTCAATGCGCAACGAATCATACGTCGGGTCTTGCGGACGAATGAGTCGGATCGATTGATCGACCGGACTCTCGCGAAGAGTGCGCGCCAGCGCGCTGTCGATACCTTCCTCACGCGTGCTGATGAACCAGCTCTGAGACATCGTGCGCGGGTTGATCTGACCCGTCAGCATGTCCTCACCGAGCGCCGCAAAGGTGCTGGTCATCAGCACATCGGCATCGGCGAGCTGCTCCGCCGTCGGACTCGTCGTCGACCGTAGCGCCGTGACGGCTTTGGCGAGATCGGCTACGGGATAGCTGTCCACGCGCACAGCATCGCTGTCGGCCGACGCAAGCGCGTTTGCGAGCTCACCGACCCGATCCTTCGAAAGGCCTTCGGTGTTCAGCCAGAGCGGCACTCCGGCAAAGTCGGCATAGAGCGCGCGGACATGTCGCCATGTGTCGGCATCGACACCCTTTGGCGTCGCGCCAGTTAGCCGCTGCTGAAGCGCGCTCTTTACGGCATCAGTTGGAACACCTGCAATGGCGTCCGGCTTCGGTGGAGTCCAGGCAACGACGTCGCCGCCAGACTCGGAGCGGTGGCGTGACTTGCACGCACCGGCGAGGACAAAGGCGGCGAAAAGTATCGCGTAAGATCTGTACGGCAGCATAGCTTTGAATCGAATAGGGGGCTCGAGCTTCGCTCTGTTTCGCCTTCAGAAAGGCGAAATGCGGGCCAGCAGAGTTCGTCCGCCACGACGGTCGAGTACGCTTTGAGGTTCGGCGGACGGTTATTCGCCGCTGTTCGCCATCCTCGTCAACTTCTGACGATTTCGGACGCTACGGCCGGAAGACGTCCGGCCCGACGAGTTGCTCGCGCCCGCCCGTAATGTCCCGAGGCTCCTCGCGAATCCGGCGGGTGAAGTCCTTGTAGACGAGCCGGACTTCCCAGCCAGCGTGGACGACACCACTTCGCAGCGGGGCGCCAACGTCGATCCGGAGCGTCCGCTGCGACCCCCTGGGAAGTGCCCCGAAGATGCTCACTCCCGCACTCGGCAGCACGGGCGTGTCGACACCGAAGGGCGCGTCACCTGCCCAGAGTCGCGCGGCGTTCACGAAGATGCCGATACCGACGTCGGCCTTGCTCGTTAGGCCGGTGAGGACGCGCCGCGCTTCGATGCCGGCAGAAGCACGCCGCGCGCCATTCAGCGAGCCCTTGTAGCCGATGAGCCGCTGATCTTCTGTCGCGAGCTCGAGCTGAAATGGTGTCTTCAGGCGCCAGGCACCGGCGTACTCGGCCCAGCTCCGAAGCAGATCGTTGTCGTTTCGCTTCCAGTACACCGCGAGTTGGCTGCTGCTCACGATACCGTCCCAGAGCCGCTGCCCGAGCTCGCGGCGCCCTTCGGTGATGAAATGAAAATCAGCGTAGGTCCGGGCAGAGCCAACGCCCGCGAGTACGTCCGCGAGCATGTAGACGTCGCTCGAGCCGCCACCGAGCCAGCGAGTGCCACGTCCGAGCTGACCGAAGAGCTGTACGCCCGTCGGCACGTCCTGCGTCCCCGCCACCGTCTCGAATCCCCGCACGGTGACGAAGTTGAGGTTTCGCCACGCGGCCACGCCCGTTAGGCGCGAGCGATTCACCTTCCCGTAGCGTCCTGAGAGCGTCGTATCCGGCGTCACTCCGTTGTCGCCGACGGCAACGCCCTGGCCCGGATCGAGACGCAGGAGTGTTGCGAGGGCGCCAACGAGGATTGGCGTACGCAGATTGCCGAGCTTGACGACGCCGCCCACGTCCGCCGCCGTTCGGCGATAGGCAATGCCGAGATCTGCTATCCCTTCGCCCCGTCGCAGAACAGCGAACTCCTGCCCTGCGTGGCCAAGCCCGGCTTCCCAGGCGACGCGTTGCAGATCGGTCAGGTACGCGTGCGAAGCGTCGACGAGCCAGGCAGAGGTGCGCTGCCCCCAATCGCCTTGCACGTCCAGCTCGTAGGGCCGCCCGAGAAACTGGTAGTCGCTCATTCGGAAGCCCGCGGACCGTCCCGGGAGCGGGCGATCGGCGCCGTGGAGGGCGAGCAGCCAGGCGTCGCCGAACATGTTCTGATTCCCGATCTCGAGATACGAGAGACGCCCATTGAACGAGGCAGAAACGAGCGCCGGAATCTCGTCTACTGTCTCGACCTCGACGCGCACGCCGCCGGAGTCGTCGGGGACACCGCGAACGCGGGCATCGGCGAGAAAGGGTTGCTCGCGAAGGAGGCGCGCGGATTCACGCATCCGAAAGTCAGTACAGCGTCCGCCTGTCTCCAACGCGAGAAATCGCCGCACGACAGCGGTGTCGGTCGTCCGGTGATGCAGCCCGAGCGAACGGGCAATCTGCCGCCAGTACTTTGCTTCGCCGGTGAATGGCGGCCGCATCGCCGTGACGCGAATCTCCTTGATGGTGCGGCCCTCGCACTGCTCGGTCGCGCCCGGCCGATCCTGCGCGGACGCGGCAGAGGCACCGGCGATGACGATCGTGAACGCCGGAGCAATTGCCGAGATGAGCGACTTGCCTGTCATCAGCCGCGCTCATTGCAAAAAGCCAACCGGCCGAGCTCGACCGGCTGCCGGGCAACGCCGGGCTCCCCGTCCGGAAAACCGTCGGAACTAGCCGATCACGGTCTAGATTCAGGATCGGACGACGATCACAACCAAGCGCCGTCTGCTCGGCTTCCTGCCTAACGAGAACGCGATGCGACTCAGCCATTCATTCCGCGACATCGTCTTGGCGCTCCTGACCTCGGTGATGGCCGCCATGGCCACCGGCTGCGGCTCGGTCGCGCGCGTCCCGGAGCAGACCTACCTCGGCGCCTCTTCCAACTGGGCGTTCCGTGCCCGCTATCCGCGATCGGATCGTCTCTTCAACGCATTCGACTACGGCCACGCGGTACTCTACGAGCGGCTGCTGCGCGCCGAGGGTCGACCGGACGAGGCCCGACGCACCATCGAAGGGCGTGAGTTCGACTTCATCACGACGCAGCTTCTCGTGCATCCACCGGCGCTCGCGCTCGAGGAGCACGCCGTCGGACCGACGTACACGACACTGGTGCCGGAGCTCTATGCGATCTTCGATTGGACGCACAGTCTCCATCGTCAACTCTATGACGCGCTGGCCGATGAAAGGCTGGACAGCGCCGCGCGCGACCACCAGGTCGCTCGACTGCTGCGGCATTACGAGAGTCGCCACGATCTCGCCCTGAGCAGGATGCCGAAGAGCATGGATCTCATGGAGGGCGCGCCATACTCGCTTGTCTTCCGCAGGCAGAATCCGAAATTCAACGGCCTGCTCTGGTCGTATCACTGGTACCAGATGGTGCTCTACGACGGGCTGCTCGCGACCAACGACCCTGCCGGCCGCCACCGAAACGTCGAGGCGGCGACGGCGCACTTCTGGTCCCTTCTCGCCGACCCGCCCTCGAGGATGCCGACGGTGATGCCGATGGCCGCGGCAGTCTCGCCGCGATTCGCGGAACGCTATCCGGAAGCAGCGATCATCTTCGACAACCTCCATTCATTGCACGACGTCGTCGCCGACATCCTCGCGTCGCCACTCATCGCCCGCGGCGACAAGCGATCCGCGATTCTCCGCGCCGTGCACACGTTTCAGGATTCGACGACGCAAGTGATCTCGCGCGATGAGTGGCGTTCGATGGCGCGCGAGATGGGCGTGGACAATATGGGCGGACCGGCGCCAACGCCGGCGGTCACGTCGCACAATTGACGGGCACTCACTCGGACTCCTCGAAGCGTGAGAAGGCGCGCCCCTTCGTCATCAGGTGACGGGTGGCGCCGCAGGCGGTCAGCCATGCCATGCCGGCGGCAAAGCCACCGGCCACATCGCTTGGATAGTGCACTCCGAGATAGACTCTGCTGAACGCGATGGCGGAGATGAGAGTAGCTGCGGCGATGAATGCGATCCACCGCCGGCGCGAGGTGGCGCCGGGCCACTGCGCGACGATGTACGCGAGCATGAGATAGCAGATCGTCGAGCCCATCGTGTGGCCGCTCGGAAAGCTGTACGACACCCCGTTGAGGAACTCGGCGGCGTACTGCGGGCGTGTCCGATGGACCGTGTTCTTGATCACGTACTCGATGACCTTGCCGCCGAGATTGGCAAAGAGCCAGGTGACGAGCAGCGGATACTCGCGGCGGTACAACAGGAAGAGCGCGACGACCCCGATGACGACATCGACGACGGGCGAGCCCAGCTGCGTCACGACCTCGAACGCCCGCAGGCCGCCAGCTGTTGAGTGAATGTGAAACCATGACTCGACGATCCGGTCGAGATGCGCGATCGTCGCGTTGTCGAGGACCGCGTCCAGCAAGTCGCTGAAGACCCAGACCGCGAGCGCGAAGCCCGCAAGTCGGAGGGTGAGGCCTAGGCCGGTGTGGGACCTCGGATCGAACCGGGCGGCAATGAAGTCGCGAGCCCGGCGAGCTAGGGAAGAGAACCCGACCACGCGACCGCCCACTGCCCCTCCCCGGCGGGCACTACGGAGACATGCAACAGGGCCTTGTCGAGCGGCGTCGGATGCGCGTGGGAATACTGCACGATCTTCCATCCGCTGAAGGTGCCGATCGCCGCGCCGAGCACGACGTCGGACGCCCAGTGCTTGTTGTGGTACATCCGCGAGAGGCCGACCATCGACGCACCACCGTACATCAATGGGCCGATGACCCATTTCGACCGCGGCCACCACGTGCCCGTCTCCGCCGTCACCGCGGCGGCCGCGGCGAACGCCGACGTGGCATGCCCCGATGGAAACGATTGACGCGACCCGTCGCCGAAGCCCTTTAGAAACTTGTAATCACGCGGGTTCGTGTCATTGGACACGTACGGTCGCGACCGGCCGTTGATCCCCTTCAACGCATAGGTGAGGACGTCGGCGATGAAGACGGCCTCCGTTCCATGCCATCCCAGATCCGCCACGCGATCGAAGTGACCAAGTCGCCCAACGGCGTACAGCGTTCCGCCGATGAGGTACGGTCCCGGACTCGCGATCCATTCGACGCCCTTCGAGGCATCTTTGAAGAACTTGTTCGCCTGGGCGCCCGGGTTCGTGAGATGCTTGGCCAGCCGCTCGTCGAACGGGAACATGGCGACCATGCCGACACCGAACGCGCCCGCGACGAGAAAATCCTTCGTGGTAAACAACGGCGCCGGCGTCTTCGCGCTGTCTGCTTTCGCTTTCGGCGGCAGCGCCGGTTGCGCGGCAACGTCGTGTACGGCGCAGATGCCCAGGCAGACAATAGTTGATAGTTTCGTAAACAGACGACGTGACAACACTGGCATCTGGTCCCCTCACCGGCTGTGGCTGCTGACCACGGAGCGATAGAAGCCCCAAGGTCCCCTGGCGGAGGCCGGCATCGCGAATCCGGTGCCATCGGAGGTCATTCCGCGCCGGGGCTCAATGAAAATTGACGCCCTCGAATGGCCACCAGCAGCGTCGGTACAACATAGAGCGTGATCGGCGTCGACAGCGTGAGCCCACCGATGACGGCGAGCGCCAAGGGCTTCTGCAGCTCACTGCCCGCGCCAAGCCCCAGCGCTAGGGGAAGCAAGCCGAAAAGCGTGCAGAGCGTCGTCATGAGAATGGGTCGCAGCCGGATCCTTCCGGCTTCGCGTATCGCGTGCTCCAGCGTCAGACCCCCCGTCCGCATACGATGCCGCGTGAAGTCGAGCAGAATGATGCCGTTCTTCACGATCAGCCCGACGAGCAGAATCAAACCCATGAAGCTCGAGACGTTGAGTGGCGTCCCGGTGACGAGCAGCAGAACCATCGCGCCGACGAAGGAGAGCGGTGCCGCCAGTAGTATCACCAGCGGCTCGACGAACGACTGAAACTGGATCACCATGACCGCAATCACGCTTGCGGCCGCGAGGGCAAGAACGAGAAGCAGCGCACGAAATGCCTCTTGCTGGCTCGCGTACTGGCCGCCGATCTCGACGCGAATGTCATTCGGGGCGGGATTCTTCGCGAGGATGGCACGGACATCGGTCATCACCGCACCTAACGAGCGTTCCGCGAGATCGGAGTGCATCTCGATCATCTGCTGCTGGTTCTGTCGCAGCAGCTCGCCGCGCGTGTCCTGCGCCTGGAAGGAGGCGAGCGACGAGAGCGGCACGGCGCTCTTCGTCTGCGGCGACACGATCGGCAGCGCGCCAAGCTGCTGCGGATTGTAGCGCACCGAATCGGGCGCACGCACTCTTACCGAGATCGACCGGTCCTCGAGACGCACCTCGCCCGCCGAAACACCGATCAGCGCCCCGGCGACGGCGGTCTGTACCTGATCCGGCGTCAGGCCGACGCGATTCGCTTCCGCCTCGTTCACGGCCATCTGCATCTCCGCGCTCGGTTCTGCGACGCCGTTGTAGAGGTCCTCGATGCCTTCGACCTTTTCCAGCTGCGGCGCGAGGCGTTGCGCGTACGCTTCCAGTGCCGTGAGGTCGGGCCCGAACAAACGGATCTCGATGGGACGCGCTGCCCCCGCCAGGTCGTTGATCACGTCGGAGAGGATCTGCACGAACTCGATGTGCAGCCGTGGCACGGCCGCGCTGATCTTGTCGCGCACTTCGTTGATGACCTCGAAGATGGTGCGCGACCGCTGGCTCGGCGGCTCGAGGCGCGCGACGATGTCGCCAGTATTCTGTTGCGTCGCGAAGAGGCCAAGCTCGGCGCCGGTGCGCCGCGACGTGCCGGTGATCTCCGGCGTCTGCGCCAGAATCCGCTCGGCGATGTGCAGCTCGCGATCCGTCTCCGTGAGCGCCGTTCCCCCCGGCGTGAAGTAATCGAGCACGAACGCGCCTTCGTCCATCTCCGGAAGGAACCCCGTCCCCACGAATCGGTGCGCGAGGAAGCCCGCGGCCACGAGCACGATCGCGATGACGATCATCCATCGCGCGTGATGAAGCAGGCTGTCGAGCGAACGTTCGTAGCGATCGGAGAGCGCGTCGATGCCCCGGCCGACGCGCGCGAATAGACCCGAGTCGGAACTCTCATCGGCGGTAGTCCGCAAGTCATCCGCCTCTGTCCGTGGCATATCCAGGAACTGCGCGCTGAGCAGCGGAATGATCGTGAGCGCGAGGATCAGGGAGACGAGCACCGCTATCGTCAGCGTGATCGAGAGGGCATGAAAGAATTGGCCCTCGACGCCGGTGAGCAGGCCTAACGGGAGGAAAACAACGACGGTCGTGATCGTCGACGTCGTCACTGGCCAGATGAGCTCCTGCACGGCATCGCGGATCGCCGCGCTCCTGTCGGGATTGATCCGGGTGTGGCGGACGATGTTTTCCGTGATCACGACGGCATCGTCGATGACGAGCCCGATCGCGATCGCCATCGCGCCGAGCGTCATCAGGTTGAACGTCTGGCCGACGTGCGCCATGATGAAGACCGTGATGGCCATCGTCAGCGGAATCGACGACGCGCTGATCGCCGTGATTCGTGCGTGGCGAAGAAAGAGCAGGAGAATGATCACTGCGAGCACCGCGCCGATGATCATCGCGTCGCGGACCGACTTCACGGCGTCCTGCACGAGCGCGGCCTGGTCGTATACGGGTTTGAGGTGCACCCCCGGCGGCAGCTGGCCTCGCAATCCATTCGCGATCGCGGCCACGCTGTCGGCAATCGCGATGGTGTTGCCCCCTAACTGCCTCGTGATGTTGAGGAGGGCCGCCGGTCGTCCGTCGCCGGAAATGATCCGGACGTGGTCCTCCGTTCCCGACGTCACGGTCGCGACATCACGCACCCGTAGCCCATGGCCGACGACGATGTTCGCGATGTCGTCTGCGGAGTGTGCCTCCTGGGCGCTCACGATCAGGTACTGCTTGTAGTTCGCGGGCATGCGGCCAACGGCAGCGACGGTCGTAGCCTGCTTGATTGCGTTCGCCAGATCCTCGTACGTCATCCCCTGTGACGTCAAACGCGCGGGGTCGGCCACGACCTCGATTTCGCGGACGTCACTCCCCTGCACGTCGACGCGTCCGACGCCAGGCACGCGGGAGATCAATGGTCGGATCTGATATCGTGCAATGTCATACAACGTCGCGGCGTCACCGCCCTCGAGATTGTATGAGAGAATTGGAAACAGCGATGGCGTCAGTCGCTCGACCTCGATGTCGAGCTCGGGCGGCAGATCGGGCCGCACCTGATTCACGCGTGCCTGCACCTGCTGCAGCGCGTAGATCATGTCCGTCGTCGGCGCGAACGTGATGTTGATCTCGCTGCCCCCACGGATGGATCGCGACTGCACACGGGTCACACCCGGCACGATGCTTACTGCCTCCTCGATCGGCCGCGTCACGGTGAACAGCACCTGCCGCGCGCCGAGCGAGGTTCCTTGCGAA
The DNA here is from genome assembly GCA_035273165.1 of Gemmatimonadaceae bacterium. Classification (GTDB taxonomy): domain Bacteria; phylum Gemmatimonadota; class Gemmatimonadetes; order Gemmatimonadales; family Gemmatimonadaceae; genus AG2. The sequence continues at coordinate 1,496 of DATEPP010000344.1, read as the reverse complement.
ACGATCGTGATCCGCGAGAAGACGAGCTCCGGATAGATCGCGGACGGCAGCTGAAGTGCCGCCCAGATCCCCGCCGCGCTCAGGAGCGCGATCGCGAGGTAGACGAAGCGGCGCTGCTGCGCGAGCACGCCGAACAGGCCGCCGCGCGTATGCGGCTGCTCGCGCGCCACTCCTGGTTCGGTAACAGCGCTCACGGCTTCTCCGGCGATGCCGCTGGCGCGGGCTGCTTCGCCGGTATGACCTTGGCGCTGTCCGAAACACCGTACGCGCCGTACGTCACGACGCGCTCGCCGCTCACCAGCCCCTGCGTTATCTCCGCGAGCTTGTCGGTGCGTCCCCCGACGCTGACTTTCCGCTCGTGCGCGGTGCCGGCGGCATCCACGACGAAGACCTTGAAGTCCTCGCCGTCGGGCACGAGCGCCTCGAGGGGTACCGTGATGGCGTCCGGGTGTACCGCGACCGCGATCTGTCCGTAGATCGTCTCGCTGATGCGGAGGGCACGCCGCGTGGTTGGTGCCTGGACGCGCACGTTGACGCTCCGACTCGCGGTGTCGACGGTGCCGCCGACGTCGGCGACTGTTCCAACGCCTAACGGCTCGCCGGTCGCGTTCTGACCGGCGGAAAGCGTGACCTTCGCGCCGCGGCGAATTCGACCAGCGTCGCTCGGCGTGACGTTCAAGAGGATGTCGAGCGCGCCGGGATCGGCGACCTCGACGAGCGGCTGGGCGACGTCCGCGGTCGCGCCGAGCACCGCCGTCATCCGCGTCACCACGCCGCCTAACGGCGATCGCACCACCGACAGCTGTTCGGCGCGACGCGCCGTCGCCGCGTCGGCGCGCGCCTTGGCGACATCGGCCGCGGCCTGGTCGGCATCCTTTCGCGCGACGATCCCTTCACTCGCGAGCCGCTGTTGTCGCTCGTTCGCCTTCTCGGCCGCGGCCAGCGTTGCTTCCGCCGCCTGTGTCGCCGCGCGAAACGGCGTCTGGTCGAGCTCCACGAGTGGATCGCCCTGCGCCACGTGCTGACCGGTGGCGACGTAGACACGAGTGATGCGCGCCGGTTGTGGCGCGGCGAGCGCTGCGACATGGCCGGGCCTCGGGACGATCGTGCCAATGGCGCCTAACGTCTCCGTGAATGGCCCTTTGGTGACCACCGCCGTCTGCACGCCGACCACCGCTTGCGGCGTCGCCGCGTCTCCGCTCGACGTCTCGCCCTTGCACGCGGCGACCACGAGGGCTGCGAGCACCACGCGTCCCCGCGCTGCCCGGAGTGTGTGGAAATTCATGGCCGTGTGCTCGCCGTGGTGAGGGTATAGACGCGAAGCTCGGCCGAGGCAATCCAGGCTTCGGCGAGGTCATCGACATACTGCCCGAGAATGTCGCGCGCGTTGCGTTGTGCCTCCAATACGTTCGGTAGCGATGATTGTCCCTCGCGGTACGCCGTCAGCGACATCGTCGCGACGCGATTCGCGCTCGCGACGAGAACGCGGTCGCGGT
>DATEPP010000343.1:0-1708 GCA_035273165.1 Gemmatimonadaceae bacterium | reverse complement strand
GTCGTCGTGAAGTAGGCCTTGCCGCGGCTGATCTCGGAGACGCGCTTCACGAACTCGACGAGCGACCGGTCGCGCGCGAGCATGAAGGTGTTGATCATGATCCCGCTGCGGCGGCAGTGCGCGACCTCGCGCAGCGTCTGGGCGATGACCGTCGCGTCGAGCCCGAACGAATTCTTGTAGATCTGACCGTTCGGCATCGTCAGCGCGCTCGGCTTCCCGTCCGTGATCATGATGATCTGGCGCATGTCCTTCTTCTGCCCCATGAGCAGCCGGCGCGCGAGCTTCAGACCTTCCGCTGTATTCGTGTGGTAGGGACCTACCTGCGCCGTCGCCAGCGCGGCGAGCGGGATCTCCTCCGCCGAATCATGGAAAAGAATGACCTTGAGCGAGTCGCCCGGGAACTGCGTCCGGATGAGATGCGTGAGCGCGAGCGCGACCTTCTTCGCCGGCGTGAATCGGTCCTCGCCGTACAGAATCATCGAGTGCGAGCAGTCGAGCATCAGCACCGTCGCGCACGACGAGCGATACTCTGCCTGGCGCACCATCAAATCCTGGTAGTCCAGGTCCATCGGCACCTCGACTTTCCCCGTACGCGCGAGGGACGCCTTCAGCGTCTCGTTGACGTCGATGTTGAGCACGTCGCCGAACTCGTACGGCTTGCTGTAGCCGTCCGCCTCGATCCCTGTTGCCAGATACTGCGTATCGTGGCTCCCGAAGCTCGACTTGCCTAACGAGCCGAGGAGACCGCGGAGCGTCTTGTAGCCGAGGAAGTCGATGCCCTTGTCGGTGAGGTTGAACTGGACGTCGCGCGCCGCTGCCTTGGCGATGCTCCCCGGACCTTCGAGCGGCTGATGGCCGGCGGGCATCTGGGGTGGTGCGTCCATCGACAGGTAACCCTCGTTCACGAGGCGCTGCACGAGCTCGTCGAGGAGCTTCGCCAGCTTGGCCTGCCCCTCTTCGTCCCCCTCTCCGCGAAGCGCTTCGAGCATTTCCGGAGTGAACTGTCCACTCTCGATCAGCGCATTGAGAATCGCCTGCTTGAGCGCCTCGAGCGAGCGGTCGCCGTCCTCGCCGAAATCCCAGCCGTAGTACGGTTGCTGATTCTTGCCGCCGGCGAACCCCGATTGCAGGAGAAAGTCGGCGAGCTTGTCGAGCAGCGACTGGAGATCGACCGCGTCGGCCATCTCCGGGCTGAACTTCGTGTACGTGTGGAATCGCATGGCGAGCCTCCTCTCCAAGCATACGCCGTTGCGCGTGGGATGTCACGCGGGGGTCGATAGATTGCCTCCGCAATGCCGCCGACGCTGAACCCATTCCGCGCGCTCCGCCACCGCAACTTCCTGCTCTTCTGGTCCGGCCAGACGCTCTCGCTCATCGGCACGTGGATGCAATCGATGGCCGAAGGCTGGCTCGCGTTCACGCTGACGCGAAATGCCTTCCTCGTCGGTCTCGTTGCCGCCGCGCAATCCCTTCCGATCCTCGTGTTCTCGCTCTATGCGGGGGTAATCGTGGACCGAGCCAACAAACTGCGGCTCGTCACCATCTGCCAGACGTGCTTCGCCTTGCAGTCGACGTCGCTCTGGGTGCTCGCCTGGACGAATCACATAACAATTCACTGGCTCATCGCGATGGCGACGATCAACGGCGTCATCAGCTCGATCGAGATCCCGGCGCGGCAATCGCTCGTCATCGAGCTCGTTGGCCGCGA
>DATEPP010000342.1:0-3943 GCA_035273165.1 Gemmatimonadaceae bacterium | reverse complement strand
GCGGAGCGCGTCGCGTCGGCCATCACGCACGCGCTCGAGAAGGTGCCGGGCGACACGCGCGTGCTCGTCGAGAACACGGCGGGCGCGGGGAAGACCTTCGCGCGGACGGCGGCTGAAGTTGGCGCCATCCTCGGCCACGTGCCGAAGCCCCTGCGGAAGCGCACTGGATATGGGCTCGACACCTGTCACCTCTGGTCGTCGGGCTATGACATTCGCAAATCGCGCGACGCGCTGACGCGTGTGCTGGACGACTTCGAGGAAGCGACGGGCGAGCCGCCGGGCTTCTTCCATCTCAACGACAGCGAGGGCGAATTCAACTCCAATCGCGACCGTCACGTCCTGATCGGCGACGGCACGATCGGGGTCGAGCCGTTCCGATGGCTGCTCGCGGACCGGCGTGCGCGCAACATCCCGCTCATCCTCGAGACGCCGCAGCAGAACATGGAGATCGCGGATGACGATGCGACCGCTGACCCGTACGACCTGCGGATGATGAAGCTGCTCTCTGAGACCTGAAGATCTAGCGCTGAAAACTGCGGGAACTGCGACGGCAATGACGGCGACTGCTGGAAGAGCGACTGCATAAGAGCGACTGAAAGGAAGCGACGGCAGGAGGAGCGATTCGCAGTTATGCAGTCGCCGTTCTGCAGTCGCCGTCATTGCAGTCGCTCTCCTGAAGTCGCTCTTTCTCCAGTCGCAATCGTAGCTCTTCAGTCTGATCTCTGAGAGCTCAGCATTCACTCTAGACTCTCGGCTGACTTACTTACTTGCGTAATCAGCTAATTAAGCAATAGATTCTGGCATGGACGCGTTCCGTGCCCTCGCCGACCCGACCCGCCGTGAAATCCTGCGGCTCTTGCGCGACGGGCCCAAGACCTCCGGCGAGATCGCGGAGCAGTTCCCGACCGCGTGGGCGACGGTCTCGCGCCACCTCGGGGCGCTCCGCGACGCGGGACTCATCCTCTCCGAGCGCAACGGCCAGCAGATCGTGTACGAGCTGAACACCACCGTCTTTCAGGACCTCGTTGAGCATCTGCTCGACTGGGTTCGTCCCACGAAGAATGACCGCGCGCGGCGGCCCCGCTCAGGGGGAGGGAAGCATGCGTAAGCTCGTCGCGCCCATCCTCATCCTTGCGTCGGCCGCCTTCTCGATTGCCGTCTGGAGCCGCTTGCCCGAGCGGATGCCGCTGCACTGGGGAGTTCGCGGGGAGGTGAACGGGTATGGCAGTCGGGCGCAGGGCGCGTTCCTGCTCCCGATCATCATGCTCGGACTCTGGCTCCTGTTGCGCTTTCTGCCGCGAATCGATCCGCGCCGAGCGAACTATGCCAAGTTCGCCGATACGTACGACCTGCTCGTCAATTCACTCATCGCGCTCTTTGCCGTCATGCACGTCGCGCTCATCGGCGCCGCGCTCGGCTGGCCGGTATCGATGGAACGCGTTGCGCCGGCGCTCATCGGGCTGCAGTTCGTCATCCTCGGCAACGCGCTTCCTCGCGCGCGGCCCAACTGGTGGTTTGGCATTCGCACGCCGTGGACGCTCAGCAATGACCGCGTCTGGACGCGCACGCATCGGGTCGGCGGATACCTGTTGACCGGCGCGGGCATCGTTCTGCTCGTGGCGGCGGCATTTCCCGGCGCGTTGACATTCGCGTTAGGCGTCGCCGCCGCCATCGCCGCGGGTTTCGGCTCGCTCGTCTATTCCTACTTTGCCTGGAAGCAGGAGACCTCCCAATGAGAATCCATTCCCTGGCCTGCGTGGCCGTGCTCACTGTGGCCGCAGGAGGCGTCACCGCCCAGCAGCCGTCGACCTTCATCATGATCATGGGGAGCGATACGCTTGCCACCGAGCGGGTGGCGCGGGCCGCGGGTCGTCTGGACGGCGAGTTCTCGAGTCCCGCGCGCGGCGCGCGCGTTCGTTATGCAGCGACGCTCAATGCCGACGGGACTGTCCCGCGGATCGAGATGTGGGCGTATAACGGCAGCGACACGACCGGCAGGCGTGCCGTGATGCAACTGCAGGGCGACAGCATGAAGGTCGAGGCCCAGGGACGAACGATGGGCTTCGCGACGAAAGCGGGCGCCGTCCCGTACTTCAATCCGTCGATGGGGCTGCTCGAGCAGGCGATTCTGCGTGCGCGCACCATTGGCGGACAGACGGTCGAGGTGCCGCTCTTCGCCTCCGAGGGCGGAGCGACAGTGCCGCTGTCCGTGACGTTCGTCGGGGCGGATTCAGCGCGTCTGTCGCTGGGTGGCGTCGCGATGAATATCGCGCTTGGCGTCGATGGCCGCGTGACGGGAATGAGCGTCCCGTCGCAGAACGTGCACGTCGTGCGCGTCGAGGGAGCTCGTGCTGCTCCAGCCGCCGCGAAGACTGATTACTCCGCGCCGGCCGATGCACCGTACGCGGCGGAAGAGGTCACGATCACGACGCCGAAGGGTCTCAAGCTCACCGGCACACTCACGCTGCCCAAGGCGCGTCCGGCGCGCGGCGTTCCCGCGGTGGTGACGATCACGGGCTCGGGGCCGGAAGAGCGCGACGAATCGATTCCCGGTGTGAACGGCTATCGTCCGTTCCGTCAGATCGCGGACACGTTAGGCCGCCGCGGCATCGCGGTGCTCCGTCTCGACGATCGCGGCACGGGTGGCTCCGATGCGGGACCGGGCGGCGCACAGGGTCCGACATCAGCGGATTTCGCCGATGACATTCGCGCGGGCCTCGCCTATCTGCGCACACGTGCCGACATCGACGGCGACCGACTGGCTCTCGTCGGTCACAGTGAAGGTGGAATGATTGCGCCGATGGTGGCGGCAACGGACCCGAAGCTGCGCGCGATCGTGCTCATGGCGGGCCCGTCACAGACGGGACGGACCATTCTCAAGTACCAGAACGAGTACGCCATAGACTCGATGCTCAAGCTCACTGGGGCGCGCCGTGATTCGGCGCTTCGAGATGTGGGGGGGAAACTCGATTCTGCGGCGAAGACGATGCCATGGATTCATTTCTTCCTCGACTACGATCCCATCGCGACGGCGAAGCGTGTGAAGCAGCCCGTGCTGATTCTGCAGGGCGCGACGGACCGTCAGGTGACACCGGACCAGGCGCCGGCGCTCGCGGCCGCGTTTCGCGCGGGCGGGAATCGCGACGTGACGATGAGAATCTTCCCATCGACGGACCACCTCTTCCTCGCGGACGTGACGGGAAATCCGAGTGGATACGCCACGCTGCCGTCGAAGAGTGTGCGCCCGGACGTGCTGGGTGCGATCGCCGATTGGCTCGCCACGAAGCTCGTTTCAGAGGGGAAATGACGCGCGCATCGCGCGCGTCAGAGTGAAAAATCGCGATTTTCATAGGGAAAACCGCGTCATTACCCATTGCGCTCACCAGCGGCCGACATACTTTTCGCCCCGAAGGCCGCTCGTGCACAGAGTGAAAACGAGCGACTTCCAGAGGGAAAACCGTACACCATTCCATCTACCGGGAGAGAGAATGGCAACGAAAAAGGCAGCGAAGCGTGGTGGCGCCAAGAAGGGCGGAGGCGCAAAGCGTGGCGGCGCGAAGAAGGCACGCGGCAGCGCACGCAAGGCGAGTCGTGGCAAGCGCAGTGGTGCGAAGCGGGCGCCGAATCCGGCGTTCATGAAGCCGATGCAGCCAGATGCCGCACTCGCCGCGGTGGTCGGAAACAATCCGATGCCGCGCACGGAGATCACGAAGAAGCTCTGGCAGTACATCAAGCGCAACGGCGCGCAGGATCAGAAGGAGCGCCGCATGATCAACGCCGACGACAAGCTCCGTCCCGTATTCGGCGGGAAGAACAAGGTGTCGATGTTCGAGATGACCAAGCTCGTCAACAAGCACATCAAGTAAGCTGTCGCAGGTGTACACTCGGGGGGGCGTGCAAACGGCACGTCCCCCCGCTGCGTTTCAGCACCTAGATTACCGCT
>DATEPP010000341.1:0-5834 GCA_035273165.1 Gemmatimonadaceae bacterium | reverse complement strand
GGTCGAGCCCGGAAAGTACCTGCTCTGGTATGTCCTGCCGGCAACCTGGGACATGCTCCTCCTGGCCGCGCTGGCCGTCTTCGTCCAGGCGCTCAGCCCTCACAAGATCGTCGGCTGGGCCGTGATGGTGGGCTTCCTGCTGTGGCACGCCTTGAACAAGGTCATCGATCACGACCTCCTGAATTACGGCGCGACACCCGGCATGCCGCTCAGCGACATGAACGGCGCCGGGTCGTTCTGGCGCGGAGCATGGACAGTGCGCATCTACTGGGGCGCATTCGCGATCCTCCTCCTCATCGCTGCGCACCTTCTCTGGAGGCGCGGCACCGAGCTTCGGCTGCGCCCGCGGCTTGCCGGGGCGCGGCGGCGGCTCACTGGAACGTTAGGCGCTGTCGCGCTCGCGGTATTCGTGGTGTTCGCCACCACCGGCGCGTACGCCTTCTACAACATGAACGTGCTCAACGTGTACCGCTCCCCGCTGGCGGGCGTCGCGCACATGGCGGCCTTCGAGAGGAAGTACTGGAAGTACCATGACCTGCCGCAGCCGACGATCGCGCATGTGGTGGCGAACATCGACCTCTATCCGCAGGAGCGGCGCGCGGTCATCAGGGGACGCTACGTGCTTCGCAACCTGACGTCGCAGCCGATCACCGACATTCACGTCCGGCTGCTCGACGACGACCTCGAGCTGATGAGTGCAGCGATCGCCAATGCGCGCCTGACGGTCGACGACAGCGCATTTCACTATCGCATCTACCGGCTCGACGCGCCGATGCGTCCTGGTGACGAGCGCGTCCTCACCTTCGCGACGAGGCGCTGGGAGCGGGGCTTCCGCAATGGAGCCCCCAACACGCGACTGGTCGAGAATGGCACCTTCCTCGACAATCAGGAATTGACGCCAGCCATCGGGATGAGTCGCCTCGGCACACTGGAGGATCCGAAGGCGCGCCAGGCGTTCGGTCTCCCCGCGCGAGACGGCCGGGCAAAGCTGGAGGATCTTTCGGCGACAGCGAGAGCGGCCGATCTCGGTGATTGGACGACATCCGACATCACGCTATCGACTACCGCTGACCAGACTCCGATCGCTCCCGGCCGGCGAGTCTCCGACGTCGTGCAAGGAGGCAGGCGAATCGCGCACTTCGTGTCGGAGGCGCCGATCCGCGAGGCGTTCTCGATCCAGTCGGCACGCTACGCCGAGAAGCATCGGTCGCACGACGGGGTCGACTTCGCCGTCTACTATCATCCGACGCACGAATGGAACGTGGACCGGATGCTCGATGCGCTCGGTCCATCGCTCGACTACTACCAGGCGAACTTCGGTCCGTATCAGTTCGATCACCTGCGCATCGTCGAGTACCCCGGCTACGCCAACTTCGCCCAGGCGTTCGCGGGGACGATTCCCTACTCGGAGACGTACGGGTTCATCGCCGACTTTCACAAGCCGGAGACCATCGACCACGTCACCGGCACGACCGCGCACGAGCTCTCGCACCAATACTGGGGGCACCAGTTGATCGGAGCCGACATGGAGGGCTCGATGCTGCTCTCCGAGACCCTGGCCAACTATTCGGCGCTGATCATGCTGAGGAGGCTCCGCGGCGAGAACGAGGTGCATCGCGCCCTGCGGTACATGAGGGACCGCTATCTCGCGTCGCGCTCGGCCGGATCGGTGGGCGAGCCGCCACTCGTGCGTGTCGAATACGAGTCGTGGATCGGATATCAGAAGGGCGCGCTCGCCATGTACCTGGTGAAGGAGCGCATCGGCGAAGACGCGGTCAACCGTGCGCTGAAGAAGTTGCTGCAGCATGACGGGTTCAAGGGCGCACCGTATCCGCGCTCGATCGACCTGGTCGATGCGCTGCGCGCGGAAGCGAGCACGCCCGAGGACAGGAACCTGATCACCGACCTGTTCGAGCGCGTCGTCTTCTACGACCTGAAGGTCGGCTCACCGACCGCCGTTAGGCGCCCCGACGGAAAGTGGGACGTCGCGGTGCCCGTCGAGGCGAAGAAGCACGACGTCGACGAGCGCGGCGCCGAGACGGAGCAGCCGCTTTCCGAGCGTATCGAGGTGGGGCTCTTCACCGCCGAGCCGGGCGACGTCATCGACGCGAAGGACGTGATGGTCATGGAGCGCCGTCCGATTCACTCGGGGACACAGGTCGTCCGGTTCGTGACCGACCGACGGCCGGCGTACGCGGGCATCGATCCCTACGATTACTACATCGACCGGAACTCGCGCGACAACATCCAGGAGCTCGTCGATCCCGAGTGAGGGAGAGCAATCCTCGAGATCGACGATGGCAATGGACGACAGCGATGATGCAGTCGTCCGCTATGGATGCAGCGTCTCCTTTCGCTGAAGCATCGCGACGAACTCGGCGATCCGGCGCGCCCTCGTCTCGGCTTTGACCGCCGCCTGCACGCGATAGAGAATCGCGTATCGGTTTGCGCCCTTCAACGTCTCGAAGAATGCCTTCGCGTCGGGATGCTGATCGAGCGCCGCCTTCAGGTCGTCGGGTACTGCTGCGGTGCCTGGTGAATCATAGGCGCGGTCCCACCGACCGTCGGCTTTGGCTGCGTCGACAGCGGCGAGTCCCGCCGCATGCATCTCCCCGGCTGCGATCAGTCGCGCCACGTGCTCGCGGTTCCGCTTCGACCAGGCGCTCCGCTTCCGCCTCGGCGTGAACTTCTGGAGGAAGGAGTCCGCGTCGTAGCTTTTCTTCTGTCCATCGATCCAACCGAAGCAGAGGGCGACATCGAGCGCTTCGGCATAGGTGACGGACTTGAGTGGCGACGCGGCCTTCGCGATCCGCAGCCACAGTCCAGGCTCTGAGGCGTGATGCCCGCTGAGCCACTTGCGGAAGGCGGCGCGGTCGGGGAAGAGACGGATCGGGTAATCGGGGGCTGGAGCCACGTTCGAACAGCGCGGAAGTTCGAGGAATCGATCGTCAGCGATCGTTAGGCGGCCGACTCAATATGCCCCGCCGCGTGGTGTCCGTCCACGCGCATCGGGCGCCTTGGCCGCGACGAGGGCGTTGTCGTGAGCACAGAGACGGCCGAACTCCCAGACGTAGACGTTGTCGCCGGGAACGACGTCCCGGAGGAACGCGGTCCAGTCTTCGACATCCTCGATGAAGAGTCGCGTCGGGGCTCGTGCGCCGCGGTAGTGCCAATGCTCGACGATGAGCACACCGAACTCCAGCGCCGCTGCTACGCGCTCCTGCACGTCCGCCGTCGCCAGATTCGGCCCCGCGCGCCAGTCATCGGATTCGACGATCAATGGATCCATGGGATGGGAAGATCGGTACCCGGATCCTAACGATCTGGACCCAGTTCGCCAGCGAGGCGCAGCGTTCCGCAGTTCACCGCTACCGTGGCTTGCGCCCGCGACACGATGGGGCGCTGCTGGTCGACGCTCGCTGAATCATTGCGCGTCCTCGCGTGCGCGTAGGCGCCGCGACAGACGGACGTGACCGACGGCTCGTCGGGGTGCCCGGTGATCGCAAACGAGAACCGCCATAGCGCGAAGCCGAGCACGGCGATGATGCCGACCGCCTGTGCCGTCCCGCGAAGAATCCGCCACCAGCGCGGCTCCGGTTGTCGCGTGACATGCCCCGTCAACGGCGACTGTGTGCCAGTGCAACCGGTCCACTGCCGTCGCTTGCTGGCGCGCGAGGAAGTGCGCGGCAACACTCGCGTCATAGTCGTCGCTTCGCATCGCCCACGCGCGCTCAAACAACTCGCGCGCTTTCGCCGGCATGCCTTCCGCCTCCATGCCCGCGGCGCATAACGCGACAACGTCACTGCCTGGATTGATCACGGCAGGGAGAGTGCAAGATGTGGCGAGATGCGCGTAGCCGTCTAACGCGTTGCGCTAAGCTGTGAGCGAATCAGATAGATGCGAGCGAAGCGAGCCTCGATAGCATCGCCCATCAGCTTCGGTGCTCGTTGGACGGCTGGTCGAGATCTGTGCCGCGCTCACGCTTGCGGCGCGCATCGCGCCAAATGAATGGTGCCACCAGCGCAACGCCGCATCCACCAAGAAATGCGCTGATCCCCGCCAGCTTGCGCCATTGCGCCAACCCCGGCCGTAGTTCCTGCAGGCCAAGAAAAGCGGCGCCCGCACCGACGAGCATGAGCAGAGCGAGGGGCCATGGCCACGACGCAGCGACAAAGCGGTTCCAAACGGAGCGGCGGATTGGCCCGCTTGCGAACCACGCCGCTTCGCCCAACGCGTCAAACATGATCGCCCAGGCGAGCCAAGCGAGCACCGCGCCGATAACACCGAGCAGCCAGTGAAACATTGTAGTCGGGAGCCGCCTAACGCCTGGAGCTAGGCTGCAAAGCACACCTCATAATGGCGAGCGCAGCGAGCCTCAGTGACGGTGCTTTGTCAGCTTCAGCGATCATTAGATGGCCGGCGCGCTATTGCTTGGTCGGCGCCGTCGTGGTCACCGGACCATCCTCGCATTCGCTCACGGCCTGGTTGCGACTTTCCAACGCGACTAACAGCACCGCCGCTCCTCCTCGAGGCACCTCAACCACTCCCTTCACTCGTTGGAAACCAACGCGCCAGACTTCGACCGGCACTTGCCCCGCGGAATCCACCCGCACCTCGAACGTGCCATCGGCATTCGTCACGATCGTCCGCCCCGCCGCGCCGAGGCGAACGTTGGCGAAGCCGATTGGCGCGAGCGAATCGACCCGTACGACGCGGCCACGAACTAAAAGATACGGCGCTTGCGCCAGTTGCCACGCGATTGCGGATCTCGTAGGCGAGAAACAACCGAGCAAGGTCTGTGGATGCTTCGCAGCGCAACCGACGCTTCCAACGAGCGCCGAAGTCAGAACGATCGTACGAATCATTGAAGTTGGGACTTCGTGGCCATCTAACGCCTAGAGCTAAGCTGTGGGCGAACCCAATAGAGCGAGCGAAGCGAACTTTCAAACGATCGCTTGTCAGCTTCAGCGATCGTTAGATGGGTGGTCGCGATCTACCAACTGGGCCACCCGGCATAGAGCGCGGCTCCGAGCACCAAGGTGCCGAAATATTCCGCGGCACTCGCGTATTGAGGACGCACGTGGCGCAACCAGCGCTTGAGCGTGTCCATCCACAGTGCGGCGAAGAACAACGGGATGAAAGGCGGGCGTGAGTTCCACATGCCGACGATTCCGCTGGCCGCGATGATTGTCGCGATCACCAGCAGGAACGTATCGGCGCGTCGCGCGCCGCCGGGTACCTCTTGTACGCCTTCCGGCTTGGACTCGCCCATCATTCTGACCACTCCCGAATGCGTGGACCCATCTAACGCCTAGAGCTAAGCTGCAAGCGACTCACATAGTGCGAGCGTAGCGAGCTTCCGAAGCTCGCTTGTCAGCTTCAGCGATCGTTAGGCGGCGCTGCCCCGAGCTCCTCACGTCGCCCGGCGAAAGTAGCTCGGCCCTTCCGGGCCTCCGCCCACCACCATGACGCTATCCTGGAAGTGGAAGGTCTGGCAATATCCTTCCCGATCATCGGCCGCGCAGAATTCCTGGCTTCCCAGCGGTCCTGGCTTCACGCCCCATCGTGCTTCTGCAGGGACGGCGTGGCCCTCCGAACCGAGCACCCGGCCGTCGGCGAGGTACTGGAGCGTATCGCCCCAGGTGCTATCCTCACGGAACCGCACCCAGCGCCCCACGAGTTCTGCGGGGTGCGTCAACGGCGCTTGAGCCGTATCGGCCTTCCCGGCGCATCCGGCCGCCGCGATTGTCATCGCCAAGACCACGCTGATCGGGCGCATCTGTGACATCCGTATGTTCAAGATAGGTGGCTTGGCGGTATGCGAACGAGCCGC
>DATEPP010000340.1:0-5508 GCA_035273165.1 Gemmatimonadaceae bacterium | reverse complement strand
CGCGGAAAATCTGGCCGATTGACTTATCCACAGGGCCCGGGTAGCTTCGCCTCCCCCGCGACTTTTCCACACCCACCTAATGTCGCTTACCGCGCGCGAAATCTGGTCACGCCTTCTCGAACGCGCTCGGCAGGAACTGCCTGAACAAACGTTTCGCACCTGGCTCGAGCCCACCGAGCCCCTCACGGTCGAGGGCGATACCCTGTTCGTCGGCGCCCCCGACCAGTTCGCAGTCGACTGGAACGAGTCCAAGCACGCCGAGCTGCTGTCGACCTACGCGCCGATCGCCCTCGGGCATCCCATCCGCATAGCCTTCAAGGTCAACGAAGAGCGGAAGTCTCGGCCGCAGATGGACTTTTTCGTCGCGCCTCCCGCGGTCGCTTCGATCACTTCTCTGGCGTCACAAGAGCGACAGCAAAGGAACAATTTTGCGCCACTCAGTGACCGATACACCTTCGACCACTTCGTGATCGGGAAGTCGAACGAGCTCGCCGCGGCGGCAGCCCATGCCGCGGCGCAGGCGCCAGGAAAAGTCTACAATCCGCTCTTCCTCTACGGCGACACGGGGCTCGGAAAGACGCATCTCATGCAGGCGGTCGCGCACGAGATCCAGACTCGCCGCCCCGAAACCCGAATCGCGTTCGTCGGTACCGAGCAGTTCACCAACGACCTCGTCGCTTCGATCCAGGGACGCACCACCCAGGATTTCCGCCGGCGCTACCGCGAGATCGATCTGCTCCTTGTGGACGACGTGCATTTCCTGAAGGGGAAGGAAGCAACCCAGGAGGAGTTCTTCCACACCTTCAACGCGCTCTATGAGGCGGGGCGTCAGATCATCCTCACGAGCGACCGGCCGCCCTCCGAGATCCCAGGACTCGAGGCTCGCCTGATCAGCCGCTTCCAGTGGGGAATGGTCGCCGACATCGAGCTTCCGGATCTCGAGCACCGGATCGCCATCCTTCGCCACAAGGCGCAGCTCGACCACCTCGAGCTCACGATCCCCGAAGACGTCATCCGCTTCATCGCTGAGCACATCCGGTCGAGCGTGCGCGAGCTCGAGGGCTCGATCATCAAGCTCCTCGCCTATGCGTCGCTGCGCCACCGTGAGGTGACCGTCGATCTCGCTCGTGAGGCGCTTCGCGACAAGCTGCGCACGGGAGCAGAGAGCCTCGAGGGCGCCGAGAATCGGCAACTCGACATCGCGACGATTCAGGGAATCGTCGCGCGCGAGTGGGGCGTCACTTCGGACGGTCTCAAGTCGAAGACCCGAACGAAAACGCTGACGACACCGCGACAGGTTGGGATGTATCTTGTCCGGGAATTCCTCGGCTCGCCGCTCGTCGAGATTGGCAGCGCCTTCGGTGGCCGTGATCATTCGACCGTCATCCACAGCCTCGAGCGCGTGACCGAAGGAATTTCAGCCGATCCGGCTTTCGCGAAGCGTGTTGAAAAGGTACGGACAGCGCTCCAATCACTGCGCTGAACTGATGGAGAACTGCGGGTTGCTCCACACTTTGTCTACGGTGCTTTTCCCAGTCCCCGGCTGACCACAGTGCTTCACGTCGAACCCACATCAGGCTCTCTGGTTCAACTCATCATTTGCCAGTAGCTTGAGCAGTTCCTCCACAGTTCCACAGTCTCTACTGCTGCTACTATCAGGGGTTAAAAGCTTCTAGTAACAGCTAGGCAGAGCTCATCGATCAACATCAGGGAGCCGAATGCGCTTCACGATCACCCGGGAGAAGCTCCAGGAAGGACTGGCTGCTGTCACCGCCAGCATTCCAACGAAGACGACTCTTCCTGTCCTCGCCAATATCCTGGTCGAGACCACGGAGAAGGGAATTCGCCTCTCGGGAACTGATCTCGACATCGCGGTCAGCACGGAGGTGAGTGCTGATGTCGAGACCGCGGGTGCGATCACGATCCCGGCGAAAAAGCTGAGCGAGATCGCACGTGAGCTTCCCCCCTCGCCGGTGAAAGTCGCGAGCTCGGGGGAGCAGCGCGTCACCATCGATTGCGGACGTGCACACTTCCGGCTGCTCGGCCTGCCCCGTGACGAGTTCCCGTCCTTTCCGAACATCAAGTTTGGCGAGAGCTGGCGCGTTCGTTCGGGCGAGCTCCAGAAGCTGATCTCGCACACGGCATTCGCGGTGTCGACGGAGGAAAGCCGGCCAATCCTGAACGGCGTGCTCTGGGAATTGCGTCCTGAGCTGATGCGGATGGTCGCGACCAATGGGCACCGGCTCGCCAAGATGGAGGTGCCGATCAAGTCGAGTGGCATGCCTTCCGCAGATCTGATCGTACCGCCGAAGGCGCTCGAGCAGATCCGGCGCCTCTTTCCGGCCGATGAAGAGCTCGAGATCGCACGCGGCGAGAATCACCTGGGCTTCCGCTCGCCGTTCACGGCAGTCTACACGCGGCTCATCGAAGGTCCGTATCCGAACTACGAACAGGTCATTCCGAAGGACAACGACAAGTTTGCAATTGCAGACAAGGGCGCGCTCACGAGCGCGCTGAAGCGAATGTCAGTGATCGCATCGGATCAGACACACCGGATCCGCATGTCATTCAACTCCGGGATGGCGAAGTTCAGCGTCCAGACGCCCGACCTCGGAGATGCGCAGGACGAATTGGCAGTCCGCTACACCGGTGATCCGCTGGATATCGGCTTCAATGCGAGCTACCTGCTTGAGATCCTCCGCTTCATTCCGACCGACGAAGTCAAGCTGACGTTTCGTGCACCGGAGCGAGCGGCGACGCTCGAACCGGAACAGTGGAACGATCCGGCCCAGTATCTCTGCCTGGTAATGCCACTGCGGCTGGTCGATTGACCTGAGCAACGATCCCGGAGCAACCCATGACGTCGTTGGTGTCGCTGGTTCAAGCTCTCGGGATCGCATACGCAAGCGGGATCAATCTCTACGCGACGGTCACCGTCCTCGGCCTCGCGTCGCGCATGGGCTGGATCGGCCCACTTCCCGGCGGGCTGTCGGCGGTCTCGCACCCGGTCGTCATCGGCATCGCGGCAGTACTCTACATCTTCGAGTTCGTCGCGACGCTGATACCGGGGGTGGCCTCGGCGTGGGAGACGTTCCACAGCCTGATCCGCCCACCGGCGGCTGCCGCGCTGGCTGCGATGACGGTGTGGCATGGCGAAGCGTGGACGATCCTTGCCGCGGCGCTGCTCGGCGGTGGACTCGGTGTCGCGACGCACACGACCAAGCTCGGGATCCGCTACGCGATCGACACGTCGCCCGAGCCGCTGACGAACGGCGCCTCGAACGTGGCGGAGCTGGGCCTCGTCGCCAGCGTCTCGCTGTTCGTATGGAACCACCCGTGGATCACGCTCGCGTTGGCGCTGGTAGTGCTGGTGGTCCTGATGCTGATGGTCCGGCTGATCTGGCGCGCGCTGCGCCAGGTCTTCTCGGGGAAATGGATGCCCGGGCCGGGGCTCCTCCAAGGCGCGCGATGCTCGGCGGCGACGCCACCGCCGGCACGGGAGACAGTCGACGAGTGAAGCGGCGGCGCAGCCTAACGCTCACGCGATAACGCGCCACCGCCGCGCCGCCTAACGCAAGAGCCGCAGCTGCTGGTGGACGACCTGGGTGAATTCCTGGCGCTGGGAGCCGGCATCGACGACGATCCGCGTCGATCCGTTGCCGGTGCCGCCGAGGAGAATGCCAGCCTCCGGATCGACGTAGAGCAGGCTGCTCCCCTGTCCCTGCCCGCTCAGATCCACAGCGCGACCGGCGACGTGTCCCTGGCCGTTGATGGTGGTCGTCGTGGTGCGCGCCACCTCGAAGGCGACGTCGCCCGACTGGCGCGACCACTCGCTCGGCACCAATGCCCATGACGCGCGCGACTGCCTGACGCTTCGTGCGATCAGCGGGACCGCGCCGCGGCAGGTGATCGTCGTCGTCGAGTCGGTCCACTCGGTGGCGGGTGCGAGCGGCAGGGGAAGCGCGGTGAGCACCTCGCGGCCGGCGTTCACGATCGGGGTGACCGGACTGCTGCACACCGCCGCCGAATCGACGACGACCGAATCGCGCATTCGGCCATCCGGAAACGCAACCATGTCGAATGGCACGTTCGCCACCGGAGCGACCGCTCCAGCGTGCGCATTCGTGACGATGAAAGTGTCGACCGTCCCGGCGACGGCGATGAGTCCGGAGTCGCTGCGGGTGATGCGATACGTGATGACGGCACGGGTCGACACCGAGTCGACCCGGGGCTGGCCTTCCGCCGAGATGACCGCGTCGGTGCGCACCTCGTAGCGGTAGATGCCGGGCGCGTACGCGAATGGATGGGCAGCGGGCGGTGAAACGTTAGGCGCCGCGGCCGGGGGTGGAGCGATCACCGCCGGTGGCGGCGCGGGAACGGGGCGCGGGAGAGTTGGCGCCGGCGATCCCGACGGCCGGCACGCAGCGCCGAGGACGACAAGCAGCGCGAGCGAGAGAACCGCGCGCGCACGGTCGGGGGTCGATGAGACGCGTGCCATGGAGTGCGAATGAAATGTGGAGTCGCCGCACCGAGCGGTGAACGATCCGGAAGCGTCAGGCAGGGAGTGCACGCAAGCGGCCTGTAAGCCGGGTTCTGTCGGACGACGAATCGTCCGGACGGTCATTCCTCTCGGAGTGCGGTCACCCGCACCCTCCAGCAGCCGACCCGCGGCGTCTTGATCGGGGAGGACTGCCCCTCGCCGCCTATTTGGCCTTGCTCCGACTGGGGTTTACCGTGCCGCTCCCGTTACCGGTCGCGCGGTGGGCTCTTACCCCACCTTTTCACCCTTACCCGACCGGCTCGCGCCGATCGGGCGGTTTGTTTTCTGTGGCACTGTCCGTCACGCCTGCCTCACGGCCGACGCGCCCAGGCGTTACCTGGCAATCTGTCCATGGAGCCCGGACTTTCCTCGACGCACCACCGTGAGGCGGATTGTCGCGACCATCCGGCCGCTTGCATGCTCGTCAAATGTACTTCGCCGTGGCCCAGAGAACGAGTGCGCCCACTGCGATGAAGATGGCGAGGCGCGGCGCGCATCCGCGGCGCGACCCTGCGCCCGGCTGACGCTTCGGGCTCGCTCGTGGCGGAACATTGCCGCCGAGCGCCGCGCGGAACTGCTGGATGTCGTGCCACCGATCGGCGGGGTCGTGCTCGATCGCGCGCACCAGCGCGGCCGTCAACATCCCGGTTCCCGACGCAGCTGGCGCACCGCCGTCGGCGAGAACGACGGCCATCGTGGTCGCGGTCGTCCGGCCGCCAAAGGGGGGGCGTCCGGTAAGCGCGGTATAGAGCGTGGTGCCTAACGCGAAGACATCGGCGTGGACGTCGATTGGCCCGCCGCGGAGCAGCTCGGGTGCGAGGAACTCGGTCGCGTGCAGCTCGCGCGCGAGCGTCGCCGCATCGATTCCCGCTTCGCGGAGGGCGAAGAGCATCTGCGGCCAGCGAAGTGCGACGCGATGCTCATTGTCGGTCGCGATCGTGAACGGCGTAAGCAGACCGTGGGGCGCG
>DATEPP010000339.1:0-4814 GCA_035273165.1 Gemmatimonadaceae bacterium | reverse complement strand
CCAACCCCGAGAGCGCAATCGATCGGACCTTTCGCGGCGCGTCTCGCACTGCTCCTGCACGGCGGCCGCGATGCGGACACGATCGATCTCATTGAGCGCAGCGCCGACGACGCATTGCTTCCTCTCGAAGGGCGAACACTGCGCTCGGCACTGAAGATCCCCGAGGCGTTCACCGGTGCAGAGTTGGAGGGCAAAGGGCTCGCCTTCTCGGCGCTCAAGGAGTCCGAGGACGGTGAGTGGATCGTCGCCCGCTGCGTGAATCTGCTCGACGTGCCCGTCGATGGCCGCTGGCGCTTCGGGCTGCCGATCCGCGAGGCGCGACTTGCGCGTCTGAACGAGACACTCCTCGAGGCGCTTGCTCCCGAAGGTCAGACGGTGCGCTTCAAGGCATTGCCCCGTGCCGTCGTGACGATCCTCATTCGTTAGGCGCGGTCACGAAGCGTCGCGCCGCTCTCGCCGGCGAGCCGGTCCCGCAGGCTGTCGCCGAGCAGCGTGCACGCGAGCACCGTCGCGATGAGCGCGAGCCCTGGCGCGATCGCGACCCACGGCGCGGCCACGATCAGGTCACGGCCGCCCGCGATCATGTTTCCCCAACTCGGCTGCGGCGGCTGGATTCCCAGTCCCAGAAACGAGAGCCCGCTCTCGAGAAGAATCGCGTTGCCGACGCCGAGCGTCGTCGCGACGATCGCCGGTCCGAGCGCGTTAGGCAGCGCATGCCGCAACAGCACGCGCCAGGGCCGCGCGCCGAGGGCGGTCGCGGCGTCCACGTACGGCTGCGCACGCACGCCGAGCACCTCGCCGCGCACCAGTCGCGCGACGCCCATCCAACCGGTGGCGATCAGGACGACCACCACGGTCGCGAGCCCCGGCTGCCAGAGCGCGGCGCAAACGAGGAGCAGCACGAGGCGTGGAATCGCGAGCAGCGCGTCCGCGACGGCCATGGATACCGCATCGATCATCCCCCCGCGCCACGCGGCGACCGCGCCGACGATTGTCCCTACCGATGCCGCGAGCACGGAGCCTACCACGCCCACGGCGAGCGAAAGCCGCCCCGCGAGCATCATCCGAACGAACAGATCGCGGCCGAAGCGGTCGGTCCCGAGCAAATGAAAATCGCCGCGCGCGTCGCTGGTGAACGGGGGCATCAAGCGCAGGGACAGGACATCTCCGATTGCCAGCGGATCGCGCCGGGCGAGCGCCGGCACGGCGAGCGTGCCTAACGCGAGAAGGGCCAGCGCGCCAAGACAGCTCCACTCGAGCCGCGTCAATCGCGAGTGGCTGGATGCCGCCGCGCTAGCTGGCACGTCGCGGATCGAGGAAGGGAAGGGCAACGTCCGCCGCGAGGTTGGCGAAGATCACGAGCGCGGCATACCACACCGTTGCGCCGAGCACGACCGGATAGTCACGTGCCGCGATCGCGGTCACCATCAGTCGGCCCATGCCTGGCCACGCGAACACGCTCTCCACGAAGATCGAGCCGGCGACGACGCCGGGAAAGGAGAGCGCGAACAACACCAACATCGCGGGCAGGATGTTCGCCAGCACATGTCGCAGATACACGCGACGGCTCGACGCGCCTTTGGCGCGCGCGGTGCGCACCCATTCCTGCGCGAGCACGTCGGCGACGCTCGTACGGGCGTAGCGCGCGACGCCGGCCGCGCCGATCGCCGCCAGAATCGTTAGGGGAAGGACGGAGTGGCGGACGAGGTCGGCGACGAGCGCCCCTCCGTGCAGCTCGATCCCCGGGGATCGCATCCCGAACGCCGGCAGCCGCATCGCCAGCGGCAGGCCCCATGTCGCCGCGCCGTAGGTGAACACTGCCACCAACGCGAGGGCGAGCCAATAACTTGGTGCCGCGTAGACCAGTGTGGTCGCAACGGTCAGCGCCCGATCGAGTGCGCGGCCTCGACGCGCTGCCTGCAGAATGCCCAGCGGGACGCCGATGAGAAAGGTGAGCAGCAACGCGCCTCCGCCGAGCCAGACCGATACTGGCAGCGCTTCGCGCAGCACGCGGCCGACGGGGCGATGCGTCGCAAAGCTCTCGCCGAGATTTCCGCGCAGCACGTCACCCATCCAGCGTGCATATTGAACTGCGAGCGGCCTGTCGAGTCCGAGCTCACCGCGCAAGCGCGACGCGTCCGTCGCCGACGCCGTCGGTGAAACGAGGAGCTGCGCCGGATCGCCCGGTGCGAGACGAACCAGTAAGAAGGTGATGGTGACCACGAGCCAGAGCAGCAGCACGGCGCCGCCGAGGCGACGAGCGAGAGCGATGCGAGCCCCGAACGCAGTGGGTGAGGTCACGCGTTGAAGATGACCCGCGCGGCGCGTTGGTCAATCTTGCGTGCTTGTCTCGTCGCCGGTGTCGCCGCCGCATGCGGTGCGCCGGCGCGCGATCGGAGCACCGTCGTCTACGCGTCGGGCGCCGATCTCGAGAGCGGGAACCCGCTCGTCACGGTACATCCCCTGTCGCGTCAGGTGCAGCGATATCTGCTCTTCGTCACGCTCGCCCGCTATGACAGCGCCCTCGCGCCGTCACCGTATGCGGCCTCGCGATGGGAGTGGTCGGCCGATAGACGCGCCCTCACCTTCCATCTCGTCGCCGGCCTCGCCTGGCAGGATGGGGCGCCGACCTCCGCGAGCGACGTCTCCTTCACCATCGATGCCGCGCGCGATCCCGTCACCGGATATCCACGGGCCGCGGAGCTTTCCGTCGTGGACTCGACGACGACGCCGGACGACTCGACGGTGGTGCTGCACTTCGGCCGTCCGCAGTTCACCTTTCCGCTCGTGCTCTGCGAGCTTCCGATATTGCCGCGACATCTCCTCGCGACCGTCGATCGTCGCGAGATGCGCCGCGCGGCGTTCAACCTCGCGCCGGTAGGCAACGGGCCCTTTCGCTTCACGGAGCGGCGCGCCGGCGACCACTGGAGCTTTGCCCGCAACGAGCGCTTTCCCGTCGCACTTGGCGGACCGCCCAAGCTCGACGGCGTCGTGATCGTGGTTGTGGACGAAGCGACGACCAAGTTCGCCGGACTCGCCAGCGGCGACCTCGACGTCGCCGGCATCGCGCCGTCGATGGCATCCCTCGTTAGGCGCGATCCATCCCTTCGCGTCATCGACTACCCGGTGTTGTTCACCGTCGGGCTTGTCTTCAACACGCACAGGCCACCGTTCGACGATCCCCGCGTGCGACACGCCATCGATCTCGCGATCGACCGCAAGCGGATCCTCTCGGCGGCCCTGGCGGGGTATGGCACGCCCGCGTCGGGGCCCGTGCCTCCGGACAACCCGCTCGCCCTCGAGGCCGAGCCAGAGCACGATCCCCATCGTGCGGACTCGCTTCTCGATGCCGCGGGCTGGCACCGCGGGAGTAACGGAATCCGCGCCCGCGACGGCAAGCCATTCGCCGTCCAGCTCCTCACCGTCGGCAGCGGCGACAATGCGCTCGAGCAGCTGGTTCAGGCCGATCTTGCCGAACGCGGCATCCGCCTCGGCATCCGTCAGGTGGAGCTCGGCCGATTTCTCACCGAAGCGCGCGCGCCGCGAAAGGAGTTCGATCTGCTCGTCGCTGGTATTCCCGGAGATCTTTCGCTGTCGTACGTCGGGGCGATGTTCGACTCTCGTCAGGCGGGCGGCGCGCTCGACTACGCGGGCTTTCACACGCGGCAGCTCGATTCGCTCTTCACTCGCACTCGTGAGGCGCCGTCCGCCAATGCGACGCGCGATGCGTGGGTCGCGCTGCAACAGCAGCTCGCACGGGATCTTCCGGTCGCCTGGATCTACCATTCGCGCGGCGTTCAGGGTATCTCGGCGCGGCTGCTTGGCGTGCGCATGGATCTACGCGGCGAGCTCGCCACGGTGGCGTCGTGGCGCGTCGCCGGCGCTCGGGACAGCTCTCGCACCGTGACTGCCGCGCGATGACGCTTCTGTTGAGCGACGAAGCACTCCGCTCGCGCGCGAGCGTCGCGCGTTCGGAGCTGGCTCCGCTTGCGGACGGCCTCGCCGGCGAGCTCGCGACCGTGTACGAGCGACCACTGTTCGTTCCGAAGGAGAAAGCACTCCTCTCTCGCGAGGGTGGCCGCTGCCCTCGCGACGCGGCGATGCTCGAGTTCGATCCCTTCTCCCCACAGGAGCATCGTTGCCCGATCTGCGGCGAGGTGTACACTGGCGAATTTCACTATCGCTTCTGGATCTACTGGTACCAACTGTGGCTCATCGAACGTGCGCTGCACGGCGCGCTCTTCGCTGCCCTCGACGTCACTGAGCCATCTGGCACGTTCTCCCCGCATGACGCAGCGACTTTCGCGTCGAGAGTGCTGACCTGCTACGCCGACCAGTACTCGCGATATCCGAATCGAGATAATGTCCTCGGTCCGACGCGGCTCTTCTTCAGCACGTATTTGGAGTCGATCTGGCTCCTCAACCTCTGCATCGCCCTCGACCTCCTCGAGACGCATGACCCAAAGTTCACGGAGCTCGGTGGGAGGATCCGAGATCGGATCATCGAGCCAAGCGTGACTCTCATCGCGTCGTATGACGAGGGCGCGTCCAATCGACAGGTCTGGAACGCAGCCACATTGGTAGCCGCTAGTCAGATGCTCGGTCGCGACGATCAAGTTGAACGCGCGCTCTTTGCTCCGGGTGGCATCGCGTATCATCTGGAGAACGGCCTCCTCGCCGACGGAACGTGGTACGAGGGCGAGAACTACCATCTCTTTGCGCATCGCGGGCTCTGGTACGGTGTGACGATGGCAGAGTCGTTAGGCGCACAGCTGCCGGGCGCGCTCGTGGCGCGCTTTCAGGAAGGCTTCGTC
>DATEPP010000338.1:0-2518 GCA_035273165.1 Gemmatimonadaceae bacterium | reverse complement strand
CCGGCCTCCTCGGCGTGCAGGATCTCAACGTCGCGATGGGCACCTTCATGCGCCTCGCTGGCGGCAAGCCGGGCAACGACGAAGTGAGCCTCGAGGAGTTCATGACCCAGGCCGAGGAGTACGAGACCGGCGGCAATGCCTGGGATACTGTTTTGAAGTTGCTCAACACGGCGTTCCGTTCGCATCCGTTCAACACTGTCCGCGCATCGGAGCTTCTCAAGTGGCAGCGCAGCGGCCAGTACGACGCGATCATCGCCGGCAACTACCTGCGCCGCGGCGACGAGGGGAACCAGCCGCTCAGCGAGGATTACGTCGACGCGGCCGGCTACTACGGCGCCAAGACGCGCGAGACCTTCCAGCAGTTCGGCGACGCATTCAGTCGCGCGAAGGACGCCTTCAACAACGCGTGGAAAACGAATAAGTGAAAGTTCTGATTGTCGGGGGCGGCGGCCGCGAGCACGCGCTCGCGTGGCGCTTCAGGCAGGATGATCCCACCGTCACTCTGTTCGCCGCCCCCGGCAACGCAGGCATCGCCTCACTCGCGACCTGCGTCCCCATCTCTGCCACCGACTTCGATGCCCTCATTGCGCTCGCGCGCCGTGAGGGCTTTGCGCTCACCGTCGTTGGCCCGGAAGCACCGCTTGCCGCCGGCATCGTCGATCGATTCCGCGCCGAGGGGCTCGCCATCTTCGGTCCGACCCGTGAGGCAGCGCAGATCGAGACCTCGAAGAGCTTTGCCAAACAGCTCATGGTCGAGGCAGGCGTCCCCACCGCTCGCGCCCTGACGTTCACCGATCCGCAGCGCGCGCGCGGAGCTGTTCGCGAGATCGGCGCTCCGGTCGTCGTGAAGGCATCGGGTCTGGCTGCGGGCAAGGGTGTAATAATTTGTGAAACTCCGGACGACGCCGATCGCGCCATCGATGCCATGCTCGTCGAGCGTTGCTTCGGCGTGGCGGGGAGCGAAGTGCTCGTCGAGGAGTTCATGGAGGGCGAAGAGCTCTCGGTCTTCGCCGTCACCAACGGCGACTGGCTCGCTCTCCTTCCCGCGGCGCAGGATCATAAACGTCTTCTCGCCGGCGATCGTGGCCCGAACACTGGGGGCATGGGCGCGTATGCGCCCGTCTCGTTCGTGCAGACTGAGACGTATCAGGAAGTCGCGCGCACGATCCTCCGTCCCACCGTCGATGCGCTCCGCGCGCGAGGCAGTCCCTTCACCGGGCTGCTCTACGCCGGATTGATGCTCACCCGCGATGGGCCAAAGGTCGTCGAGTTCAACTGCCGATTCGGTGACCCCGAGACCGAAGCCATCCTCCCCGTCCTCGGCTCCGCGCCGTCGCTGCTGGAGCTGATGCTCGCCGTGGCGCATGACGAGCCGCGCGCCGAGGGCGATATCGATGTCACGGCGACCCACGGATGCGCGGTGACGACGGTGCTCGCGAGTGCTGGCTATCCCGAAGCGCCGCGCACCGGCGACACGATGACCATCCCCGAAGCGACAGACGGCGTGCTGGTCTTTCACGCCGGAACCAAACGGCGCGACGACGGCGCACTGGTCACCAGTGGTGGCCGCGTTCTCGCCGTCACCGGCTACGCGCCAGCATTCGAGCAGGCACAGGCCAGGAGCCGCCAATTTGCCGGACAGGTGATGTTCGACGGCAAACAGTTCCGCGCCGACATCGGTTGGCGCGAGCTGGCGCGAGACACCACGGCCAGGCATGCCGGAGCTTCCTGAGACCGAGACGATTGCTCGCGATCTCGATCGCAAGGTCAGCGGCGCGCGCATCACGGGAGTCGAAGTCACGAAGGCGGACGTCCTCCGCGAGGTCTCCCCGCGAGAGCTCGATCGTCGCACGGCCGGAACCGTCATCGAGCGCAGCTGGCGTCGCGCCAAGCTCGTCGTCCTCGACCTGTCCAGCGGAGACCGACTCGTCGTTCAACCGCGCTTCACTGGCGCGCTGCTCATCGACGACGGGAAGCTGCCCGAGCGCGAGCGCGCGTACTCGACAGTCGAGTTCAGCCTCGATGACGGCCGGTCCATCCACTATCGCGACATCCGCCGTCTCGGCACCGTCGCGCTCATGCGCCCCGAGCGGTTCGCGAGCTATTCCTCCTCGCTCGGCGTCGAGCCCCTTGACCCTGCCTTCACAGCCGACCATCTATCGGTCCTTCTTCGGGGTTCCCGACAGGCCGTCAAGAAGCTTCTGATGGATCAGCGCGCCATAGTCGGCATCGGCAACATCTACGCGAACGAGGCACTCTTTCGTGCACGCATCGACCCCTCTCGTGCCGCACGAGCCGTTACGGCAGACGAAGCATCCGCCATACACGTGGCTCTCGTGAGCGTGCTGCGCGAGTCGATCGCCGCCCGCGGTACGAGCTTTCGTGATTATCGGGACGCGAGCGGCGAGCGCGGGGGTTTCGTCGAACGGCTCGCCGTGTACGGCCATGCCGGCGACCCCTGTCCGCGCTGCGGGGCCCGGCTCATCGGCACGCATGCCATCGACGGACGGATGACGGT
>DATEPP010000337.1:0-3108 GCA_035273165.1 Gemmatimonadaceae bacterium | reverse complement strand
GGTGCGGGCTGCTCCGTCGTCTTCACGACAACAGAGTAACGTGATTCCCGCGCTTCGGACAGGGCCGCGGGCGCGCTCCCGCTGGCGGTCCTTGGTTTCACGGCAGTCGCCACGGTGGAGGGGACGAGTAAGGGTGAATGAAGTAACGAACAACTTCGGAACGAGCGACTCGGTCGCTCGATCCGACTAATCACGATGCGATTCGTCTCTTTTGACCTCAGCGTCCGTCGGTTTGCCCGAACGTCGAATCAAAGACGCTCCAACCGCTGTGACGTATCACACCCCCATGTTCGTCCAGGCGCGGCGGTGGAAATCGGAGCCCCTTACCGTTGCTAACGCTCGCCGGCATCCCGCTCAGGGGCGACGCATCGACCTCGGCGGTGACCTCGCTCACCGTCTTCACGACGCCCGCGGGAACGCCGGCGGCATGCAACCGCTCGAGCCATCGTGAGGCAGGCTCGCGCCGCAGCGCTGATGAGAATTCTTTAACGATTCGCTCGCGCTGCTCCAGCCGCCCCGCGTTCGTCGCGAGCAGAGGGTCCGCGGCGAGTGCCGACAGTCCGAGTGTGCGCGCGCAGCTGACCCACTGTGCATCGCTGCCGACGGCAA
This sequence comes from Gemmatimonadaceae bacterium, assembly GCA_035273165.1. Lineage (GTDB taxonomy): Bacteria > Gemmatimonadota > Gemmatimonadetes > Gemmatimonadales > Gemmatimonadaceae > AG2. The sequence goes on along the minus strand of DATEPP010000337.1, from coordinate 2,499 downwards.
TGACGATCGGTCGATCCGCGGCGTCGAAGAGCTGGTAAGGCACGAGATTCGGATGCGCGTTGCCCCAGCGTGAAGCATCCTGCCCACTCACGAGGACATTCTGCGCAACGTTCACGAGCGCCGCTCGCGCACTGTCCATCAACGAGATGAAGATCCGGCGACCTTCTCCATCTCGAGCGCGCGCGATGAGCGCGGCCAGGATCGCGGCGAGCGCGTCCTTGCCGGCAATGACGTCTGCCAGCGCGACACCGACCTTCATTGGATCGCCGTCGGAATCCCCGGTGATTGCCATCCATCCGCTCTCGGCCTGGGTGACGAAGTCGTAACCGGGTCGGCGACTCTCACTGCCAAAGCCGGTGATGGTGCACCAGACGAGCCGAGCATTTCGCCTCATCAGGAGAGCGGGGTCGAGCCCGCGCCGCTCTAGTGTTCCGAGTCGGAAATTGTCCACGACGACATCGGCCTCGAGCGCAAGCCGTTCTATCACCTGTCGATCGCCAGCATTCTCGAAATCGAGCGCGACGCTGAGCTTGTTTCGATTGACCGATAAGTAGTAGGCGCTCTCGCCGCGCGGGTCGAAGGGCGGACCCCATCCACGCGTCTCGTCACCGGCGCCCGGCCGCTCGACTTTGATGACGTCCGCGCCAAGGTCGCCGAGCATCATGGTACAGAGCGGGCCCGCGAGGACGCGTGTGAGGTCGAGAACTCGTATACCGTTGAGCATAGTCTTGCGTTATGGTGGCTCGATCGTGACGGCGATCACCTGCGCGATAGAGCTAAATGGAGGAACGCCTCGTCATGCCGAGGCGTGCTTGCGCGGCAGCACTCGTCATCTATACTTCCGCCACGACGGCCGGGCCTTGGCGCGCGAAGATAGCGCGGCTTACCAACACTCGAAAAGCGCGTCGATTGGACGGTCTTTCCCTCCCTCCCGCGAATTTCGTCTCTCCCATGGTGGATAAGCCGCACCCGACTCCCGGTCCCGCCCCAGCAGCTGGTCAGTCATCGCCATCGGGCAGTGACCCCAAACATGCGACGGACGAATCAGCGTCCGCACGCACCATTGGTCAGCGCGGCTCCGATGCGCGCGACGCGATGACGGAGATGGCTGAGCGGGCGCAGCTGATCAGTCAGGAGGCAGGAACGAAGATCGCCTCCGCCATGAAAGACGTCATTGGCACGGCCGCCGGTATCGCTGGCTTCGCCGTCGAGAGCGCGCGTGACCTCGTGCAGTTCATGGTCCGACGCGGCCAGATCACCCACGACGAGGCCGAAAAGCTGATCAGGCAGGCCGAGGAGGCACACGGTCGGCACACTCGCTCCACCGCAGGCAAGGCACCGTCGGAGCGCTCGGCATCGAAAGCGGAGAGGCCGTCGCGGGAAGTGCCGCGCGAGGAGACAAAGCCGGCGGCGAGCGCCGCCAAGCGAGCCTCCGGTGCAACCGCGGCCGCGAAGCCGGAGAAGAAGGCGGCGGCGAAGCGTCCCAGCGGCGCGAAGAAGGTCGTGACGAAACCGTCCACACCGAAGAAGAAGCGCTGACCGTTCGTTAGGCGCGCGCGGGAGTTCGCTGACGCACGCCGGCTAACCATTCCAGAAAGTCGTGCACCGCCGCTGGATCATCGAGCAGCAACTCGGCGATCGTGCGCTGCCCGTCGGGCAGCTCCGCCGGGCCAACGTGTGCCGTGACCGCGTGCCCCGCTGGCGGTGGCAGAACACGAAATGCGTCCTCGTCGGTCCGGTCGTCGCCGACGTAGAGCAATGAGCCCGTGATGACGTCGCCACGAAACACGCCGAGCGTCCCGGCGAGATCGCGCAGCGCGACTCCTTTGTGAATGGCGATTGGTGGACGGAGCTCGAAGATCTTCTTGCCAGCGAGCTCGCGGAGCCCGACCTCATGCGCGATAGACGCGACCGCGCGTTCCACGGTAGGCACGGAGTCAGCATCGGCGAGCCGAAAGTGAACGCTCACCGTCCACCGCTTGTTCTCGACGAGCACACCGCGAACGTTGCCAATTCGATCGCGCAGCAGCTCGACGGCCCGCGCGACCGCGGGCGCGTAGGCTTCGGCGGCAGTGTTCACTCGTAAGGCGCCCCCGGGATCGACAATCTCGATGCCGTGATTGCCGATCGTCCAGCTGTCCGCAACGGCGACGAGCTGTCGCCCGTCGGCGGCCGCTCGACCGGTGACGAAGGCGACGTGGACGTTCGGCAGTCGCGTCAGGCGCTCGAGTGTCTCGCGCGTGCGTGGCGGAACCGCGGCCTGGTCGGGCGTCGGCGCAATCGGCGCGAGCGTCCCGTCGATGTCGAGCGCTACGAGAAGAGGCGAATGCGAGAGCCGATCGGCGACGGCTTCGCGCGTCGCATCTGAGAATCGCGAGGGGGTCACACCGTCGCGTGCTGCTGCGACATGATCGCCGTCGCCCGCGCGAGAATCGAATCGAGCCAGTCGAAGATCGTCGAATTGTGCAGCTGTCGCCGCATCCGGCGCATTCGCCGCCG
>DATEPP010000336.1:0-4742 GCA_035273165.1 Gemmatimonadaceae bacterium | reverse complement strand
CCGTTCCGGTACCCGTCGGGAAGTGAATCGGCTGCTCGCCACTCGCTGAGGACGGGATTCACCTCGTAAACCATCCACTCGACACCCGCGGCATCGCGGATCTGACGCATTGTGTGCTCTCCGATGGGCTGACAGATAGCGCGCTCTCGACGGCCGCAAGTTCCGCTCCGTTGTGCTTCAGGTCACACGATTCGAAGCTTCTCGTCGAGAACGGCAGGCGAATTGCGACCAGCCGCGGTCGTGAATGACTCGAGCGGCCGTCTCGGCGGGGAAGCGGCAATCACCGCGATTCTGGATGACTGGCGCCAGCGACTGCGCGCCTCACCCGATCTGAAGCCACGGGAGGGGGTGCGGGGGCAGCGGGAGCGTTCGCTCACCCGCGCCCTCCTCGCGGCCGCGGAAGCGCGCGAAGGCTCGCCACAAGCCACCGAGTCGTTAGGCAAGCTCGCCATGATCGCCGCCCTCTACGGCGCCGACCAGCCGCGGGAGCGACTCGACCCGGGCGCGCTCTGCGAGGAGCTGGGCCATCTCCGTCAGGCGGTCTGGCACCATCTCCGCCAGCTGCGACTGGACAGCGAGGCCGCGACCTGTCACATCCTCGCATTCGACCGCGCGCTGACGCTTGCCCTCCGCGCCGCGCTCACCGGCGGATATCAGTGCAGCGAGAACGATCTCGATCTCGGCAAGCTGCTTCCATCGATCGCAACGGACTCGATCTCCGCGCTCCGCGCGACCGCGTCCCGGGACAAGGAACCGCGCTAGTCGCTACTTGATCCCGACCATCCCCTTCACGGACGCCACGAGTTTCGCAGAGTCATAACCGATCCCCTGCCGGAAGACCGTCTCCACATTCCGGATGTCGCCTGGCGTGCGCGTCGGATCACCGCGCAGCACCACGAGGTCAGCCTGCTTTCCCGGCGCGATCGTCCCGAGCCGGCTGTCGAAGCCGAGGACCTTCGCTCCGTTCGCCGACATGATCTGCACTGCCTGCTCCGGTGTGAATCCCGCCTCCACGAGCAGCTCGTAGTTGCGCTGATCCGCGTAGCCGGCAATCGCGCTGATGCAGCACGGATCGGCACCGGCGCCGAGCAGCCCACCCGCGCGCACGAAGGCCCGCTCGAACTCCATCCCTTTTTTCATCGCGCGCTGCCAGAGCGAGTCGTTCGTCGTGCGGCCTTTCGTGTAGTAATCGTTGACCCACTTCGACACGTCGGGATAGAGCGCGTCGAGCACTCGCTGGTCCACGGGGACGCGGCTCGGCGACGACAGCTCGTAGACCGCGAGCGTCGAGGTCAGACCGACGTGGTGCTTCACCATGTCGTCAATCGTCTGGCGAACCTCGGGGCCGTTGACGTCGAGCGCGGCATAGACGGAGTCCATGCCTGACGAGGGACAGCGGTCCGCCTGCTTGCCGTGCGCATAGTCCGTGTTGGCGAAGACACCATGCTCGAGGTGATCGATCCCGAGCGCGACGGCCTCTCGGTACGTGACTGAACAGAGATGCGCGGTGACTTTCACGCCGTGCTTGTGGGCCTCATCGATCGCGGCGCCAAGCTGGTCGCGCGAGATGGTCGTATACGCCTTGAACCAGGGCACGCCCTCCTCGGCCCAGTAGCGCACGATCCGCCGCGCCTCGTCCGCATTCGCGATCGGATGCATCGCCATCAACTGGTTCGGCGCACCCTGCAGATAGGGGCCCGTGACGACGATCTCCGGCCCGACCATCTGTCCGGCGGCGATCATCGCCTTGATGTTCATCTCCTGGTACGGATCGACGCTGCCCGTCGTGCGGATCGTCGTGATGCCGTTCGCGAGGAAGAGGCGCGGGTAGCTCACCGGCATGAACTTCATCGACCCGCTCACGGGCGACGAGTAGTACATGTGATCGTGCAGGCCGACGAGACCCGGAATCACCGTCCGGCCGGTGAGATCGATCGTGCGCGCATCGGCTGGCACGGACAGGCTTCCCGTCTTCCCCACGGCGGTGATCTTGTCGCCCGTGATGAGTATTGTCTGATCGTCACGTGCCGGAGCGCCCGTACCGTCGACGAGGCGGACGTGCGTCAGCGCGACGACGGGGGCATCGACAGCGACGAAGGCCCGCGCGGCGGTGCTCAGCGCTGGCCGTTGTGCGGCAAGCGGCGGCACGGCGGTGACACAGCAGGCCATGAAGAGTGCGTGAGCGCGCATCATGAAGCTCCTGGGGTGGTCATCGGATGTCGTGAGTATCGCACGACGCGGGCATTTGCGTGAGCCCGCCTGCCACGCGATACTTGTGCGGCTTCGAATTCCCAAATCCAGGAGGACGGATGCGGTCTGCTTCGCGGTTATCGCTCGTCGTGGGTGCCTGTCTATTGTCAGGCTGCTTTCATCAGATCGTGCAGACCGGTCGCACGCCGGGGACCACGGTGGTCGAGCGGCCATGGACCGCGACGTGGCTCTGGGGACTCGTTCCGGCAGACGAAATCTCCGTCGTCGCACAATGCCCGAATGGCGTCGCGACCATCGAGACGCAGCAAAGCTTCCTGAACGGGCTCGTGGGCGGCCTCACCCTCGGCATCTACACTCCGCAGGAGGTGCGGGTCACCTGTGCTTCGGGAAGCAGCACGCTGCCGAGTGGACGTCACATCGACGTGGCTCACGACGCACCGATGTCCGAGCGCGTCGCGGCCATTCACGAAGCGATCGGTCTCGCCATCGAGACGCACGAGACAGTCCAGGTCCGTTACTGACCAGCCGCTCACCACGTATTCGGAGACCCCAATGCGTAAGCTTGCGCCATTGTTCGCGGCATTGCTGCTCGCGGGCTGCTATCACGTCACGGTCGTGACTTCCGCGGCACCGCCAGGAACGCACGTCAACAGGGAATGGCAGAATTCGTTCGTGATCGGACTCGTCCCACCCCCGGAGCTCAACGTCAAGGACCAGTGTCCGCAGGGCGTGACCAAGGTCGAGACGGAGCGCAGCTTCCTCAACGGCTTGGTCTCGTACCTCACCTCATCGATCTATACGCCGATGCATACCGAGGTCACCTGCTCGGCGCGCTGAGCTTGGCTGCGGACAGCTCCCTTAGAAGACAATCATCAACTGCTTAACGCGGACAGGGCCGGACACTCGCGGACACTTCGCGGACCCGCTCCGTTAGGCGGTTGAGCTCCGCGCTCAACGAGCCCGGACGAATTTCTTTGTGAACGGCACACCGGCCGAGTTCTTCGCGCAGAAGCCGACCGAGGTCGTTCCAAAGACTGATCGTCCGGGCTCGTTGTGCGTGGAGTTCTAGCGTTCAGAGGAGCGGTCCGCGTATGTCCGCCAGTGTCCGGCCGTGTCCGCGTTCCCAGTTGTTAGGGCTTTTGTCGAGTAGTGCCTTCGAAGCCACGTCAAGCCCCTCATCGTTCCCCACCAATCGCAGCCCGGAGCCGCGCCTTCCACGCCTCATCAGCCACGAAGAGCGAATCCGGAAAGCTCCGATATGCCGCGAGCTGATTGTAGATCGCCTCGCTCCGGTACGAGTTGAGTCCCACGGCGGCGAGATACTGTAATCGCAGGTTCCGGTCACGATTGATTGCGGCGTCCGCGAGCCAGGCACGCAGTGACGCGCCCGATCCCGCGTACGTCGAGAAGAGCGCGATCGGGGAATCGAAACCGACCGCGCCGAGCGAGGTGGCGACCGCCGCATAACGAGGGTCGCCGAAGCGCGCCGCGAGGGAGCCGATGTCGATGCGCGTCGGCTGCTCCTGACCGAGCAGAACGAGATCGTAGCCGCCGCCGTTGATGTTGTTCGCCCAGATCGTGCCGTTGGGAAAGACGTCGAGGAAGGTCGCGATCTCGCTCTTCACCGCTTCCGGCGTGCTCTCGTAGAGCGGCACCCATTGGGTGACGACGCCGCCCGGATTGAGATGCCGCTTCACGGCCTCGAAGTACTCACGCGTGTAGAGCGACGCCGCGCCTTTCACCCACGCGTGAATGGGATCGGAAGTGATGACGTCGAACTTGTCGTGGGTCGTGAGGATGAAGCTCCGCGCGTCGTCGAAGACGATCGTCGTGCGTGCGTCGTTGAGGACGTCGTTATTCTCGCGAGTGAAGTAGCTCGAGACGACCTTCGGGATGAGCGGCTCGATCTCGCAGATCGTCAGCCGCTGCAGCTCCGGATACGGAACGAAGGAGCCCGCCGTCACACCCGCACCGAATCCGACGACGAGCACCGATGCCGGATGCGGATGCACGAGCGCCGGTAGATGTGCGAGCATCCGCTGGAGCCGCATATCCTGCGGGAGCGTCGACGCCTCGACTTTGCCGCTGACATGGAATTGTGTCGCGCCCGTGCTCTTGAGCGTGGTCACCGCGACACTCGAGTTCATCCCCTCGCCGACGTACTGCACATCCACCTGCCCGAGCCAGGTCACCATGTACCGGCCATAGGCCACAAGCAGCCCAGGAACCGCAGGCGTCGCCAGCATCGCGGCAATAGTGAGCGCGGCGGCGACGGCCACCGCAACGCCGCGACGTACCGTGAATCGCCCGCGCTCGAATGCGAACATCGCCAGCGCAGCGAGCGCCGCGAGTGCAATGATCCATCGCTGCGACTGCTGCGTTCCGGCAATCGGAACGAGTACGAGGCTGAACGCGAGCGCGCCGACGATTCCGCCGACGGTATTCGCCGCATACACCCGGCTCACCAGGCGAGCGGGATCGTCGCCACGCTCGGCGCTCGCTGCCAGCGCCAGCGGAAAGCTCGCTCCCCA
>DATEPP010000335.1:0-10968 GCA_035273165.1 Gemmatimonadaceae bacterium | reverse complement strand
CCTTGCAAAAGGGCGGTCCCGCTCGTTGGCAGTTCTCTGCGTCCTCTGCGTCCTCTGCGCACCCTGCGGCCTCTGCGTTCCGTTCGCTTTTTCGTCAGGGATGCTTCCCACCCACGAAGACCAGAGGTGCCGATCCTTCGCTTTCGCTCAGGCGCCACTCGCCACTCTCCACTCGCCACCAGCTACCAGCCACCAGCCTTGCGAAGACGCGCCCAAATCCCCAAGTTCGGCGCCATCTCCTTTCTAAATTCCCTCAACCCGGTTACTGCCGCATGACAGGTCGTCCCGCGGAGTCCTCCGGTATTTCGTGCAGCCGATGTGGTGAGCTGCTACGACCGGGCGATCGTTTTTGCGCGTTTTGCGGAACGGCGGCGCCGCTCGCCGGCTGTGAGCGATGCGGTGCGCCACTCGGCGCCGCCGATCGCTTCTGCCCTCGATGCGGCACCGGCACCCGCTTCGGCCCCGAGAGCCAGATCGCTGCGGGCGACGGAGCAGCAGGGGAAGAGACAAACCCGTGGGTGAAGGTCGCCGCCAAGCTGCGCGCCGCGACCGCCGGTGAGTTCGACATCCTACGCGAGTTGGGACGCGGCGGGATGGCCGCCGTGTATCTCGCCCACGAGGTCGCGCTCAATCGCAAGGTCGCGATCAAGGTGATGTCGCCGGCGCTCCTCACGGGCGAGGGGATGGTGCGCCGCTTCCGTCAGGAGGCGGTGACGGTGGCCAACATGAGCCACCCGCACATCATAACGATCCACGCTGTTCGGCAGATCGAGGACCTCCACTTCTTCGTCATGAAGTTCGTGGAGGGCCGGTCGCTCGAGCACATCGTACGCTCTTCGGGCGCGCTGCCCATTCGCACCGTGCGCGGCCTGCTCTGGATGGTCGGCAACGCGCTCGCCTACGCGCACCGACGCGGCGTCGTGCACCGCGACGTCAAGCCGGCCAACATCCTCATCGACGAGGACGGCAACGCGGTCGTGACCGACTTCGGCATCGCCAAGCTTGTCGCGCGCGACAATGGAGTGCCGCGCGCCTCGCGCGGCGGGGAGACGCAGACCGGTGTCATCGTCGGTACGCCGACGTACATGAGCCCCGAGCAGTGCCTCGCGCGGCCCGTGTCGGCTGCGTCCGACCAGTACTCACTCGGCCTCGTCGCCTATGAGCTATTGACGGGACGGCCGCCGTTCAGCGGCTCGCCGTTCGTCGTCATGCATGCACACACAGAGAAGCCGGCGCCGGCCGTTCGCGATCTCCGTCCCGACTGCGACCCCGAGCTGGATGCCGCCGTCCAGCGCATGCTCGCCAAAGACCCGGCGCAGCGCTGGCCCACGGTACAGCACGCGCTGGCCGCGTTAGGCGCTGCTCCCCTCGGCGATACCGATCCGGCACGCATGACGCTCGCGGAGCTCTCGATGCCGGCGTCCTTCCGTCGCTCGGACGAGGTGCTCCGGCCCGCGGCAGCGACGCCAGCTCCAGCGCAGAGCAGCGGCGCGCCCACGCCGGCGGTCAAGCCCTACGTCGCCGCGATCGAGATCTTTGCGCCGCCCAACGTCGTTGAGGTCGGCGACTCGTTCACCCTCGCCGGCTCACCGCGCAATCCGTCGGGCGACACGGTGCCAGGCGTCCGTCTTCGCTGGGCGTCGAGCAACGAGCAGGTCGCCACGGTCGACGAGACGCGCGGCGTCGTGCAGGCGCTCGCCGCGGGCGACGTCGAGATCACGGCGACCGCCGCCGGCATCAGCAATTCCGTCCGCATGAACGTCGTGCCGAAACGCGTGGCGATGATCAGTGTCTCGCTGCCGCCTGGCGTTCTGCATGCCGGCGACCGCGTGCAGCTCGTCGCGACGCCCGCGGACAAGCGCCAGGATCCAGTGTCCACGGCAGTCCACTGGAAGAGCGCGGACGAGTCGATCGCGATCGTATCGCAGGATGGCGTCGTCTCCGCCAAGTCGCCCGGCGAAGTGCTCGTGTGGGCAGAATCGCAGGGCGTGCGCGCGATGACGCGGATCGAAGTGTCGCCCGCGGCCGTCGCGACGCTCGAGCCACTGGTTCCCGACGTCGTCGAGGTCGGCGAATCAGCGGAGCTGGCCGTCAGGCTGTTCGATGCCGCCGGCGAGGAGCTCGAGCATCGTCCCGCGCGCTGGGCCTCGAGCGACGCATCGGTCGCCGAAGTCGTCGGCGATCGCATCGTGAAGGGTCGCGGCGCCGGCGTCGTTCGGCTCACCTGCACTTGCGAAGGGAAGACGGTTTCGCGCGACGTCGCGGTGGTTCTCCCCGTTGTTTCGAAGATTGTCATCGAGCCGCCACCCGCTCACGTCGACCTCGGGCTGCCGCTCGTGCTGCGCGCCGAGGTCGTGAGTGCGCGTGGCGTTCGCATCGAACGGCCGCTGCACTGGAAGGCAGATCCTCCGCAGGTGGCTTCGGTCGACGCCAAGGGCGTCGTGCTGCCGCTGCGCGAGGGACGCGCCACGATCACCGCGTCCTCCGATGGCGTCGAAGCGTCGGTGCGCTTCGAGGTCAATCCGCCGCCCGAGATCGCGATGCCCTCAGGCGACGTCTCGTCGACGCAGGTGTTCGAGCTCGAGGAAGCGCGCCGCCTCCTCGCGCAGAGCGATCCGCGGCAGTCGATCATCTCGCTGTCCGCATCCGCGCCGCCACCGCCCCCGCCCCCGAGCGCCGACTTCGGCCCGCCGCCTGACGAGATCGTCGACGAAGAGCCGGTGTCGCCAGCTGTCGAGGAGCCTGAGCCCGAGTCATCTGAGGAAGAGGCGCTCGTCGGCGCGACGGCACCCGTCGAGACTGTCGAGCCCTGGCAGTCGATGACGCCGCCCTCCGCCTACACGGCGAGCGAACGGAGCTCGTTCGTGCAGCGCATCGGGCGCGGCCGATTGATCGGCGCGGGCGTTGCGGTGCTGCTCGTCGCCGTCACCACCTGGCGAATCGCCGCGTCGAAGAGCGCAGACAACGGGCAGGTCGTCGCGTCGAGCGGTGCGCTCGCCGACACCGCGTCACGCGTTCAGACGGCGCCGCCGCCGCCCGCGCCCGATACCCAGCCCGCCGCAGCCGCGGAAACGACGGCCGTTGCCGCGGCCGATTCGAGTGCCGCGACAGCGGCAAAGCTCACGATCGCCGCGCTCAGGCCGATTCGCGTCGGTGACAGCGCGGCGCTGCGCGCGCGACTGGGATCCGATCCGAAGGCAAAGCTCGGCTCGATCACGTGGACGTCGAGCGCTCCGCTCGTCGCACGCGTGGACCCACGCACGGGGCGGGTCTTCGCGGTCAAGGAAGGATCGGCAAAGATCACGGGTACCGTGAACGGCGCGACAGGGTCGATCACCGTGAAGGTGATCCCAGGGACCAATGTCGTTCTCGCGGGCAAGGTCGCCGTGGCCAAGCTCATCACGAGCGACGTACCGGGGACGCTGCACGCCGGCGATACCGTTCGCGTCACCGCAGCCCCGCTCGGCGCCAAAGATGAGAACTTGCTCGATCGGAAGGTCACCTGGCAGTCGACCCATCCCGACGTCGCGTCCGTCGACGGGTACGGGCTCGTGACCGCTCGTGCGCCCGGCACGACGGAGATCATCGCCACGAGCGAAGAAAAGTCCGCGCGCGTGCCTGTGACGGTCGCGACTCGCGAAGTGAAGTTCAGCGACGCGACGACCGCGCTGCGTGTCGGCGGCGACCGGTTCATCAACGCCATCAAGGATCACGACGGCCGCGAGCTGTCGGCAGCGTTCTTCGTCGATTCGCCCGACGATCAGAAGAATCTCGACTGGCTCCTCGGCAAGCTGCGCGCGAGTGACGCGAATTTCCGCGTCACGAGAACCCAGCCCGGCCGGCCGAACGTGCAGAACGCGGAGGCGACGGCGGACGTGGTGTTCACCTTCGCGTGGACGGCGAATGGCCGGAATTACGACAAGAAAGCCAAGTTCCGACTCAACGCGCGCAAGTCAGGCGACTCCTGGGCGATCGCGACTCTGCGGTCGATGGACAAGCTGGAGTGATTGTAGTCTGATTGTCATTCCGAGCGGAGCGAGGAATCTGCTTTTTCTCGGCTTGGACGTTTCGAGGGCATCCAGGCGAAAGAAAAGCTGGGACGCGAATTACGCGAATGACTGCACGAATCCAACCGTGCGCTGCTAGAGTTCCTCGCTCAACGGGCCAGGATTTTTTGGGGCGCGGCGAATACCGATTGATGTGCAGTTCGACAAAATCGTCTCGGCGCGTTGCGCGAGGAGCCGTCACACCACACGGAGCGATTCGCAAAAAATTCGCGTACCAGCAGCCATCGAAGCACGCGAGGCGGACGGACGTTCGCTATTCGTAGCGCAGTGCCTGCATCGGATCGACTCGAGACGCGCGCAAAGCCGGAATGAGACCCGCGCCTAACGCCACGAGTGCCAGAAGCACGGCGGACGCGGCGATGACGAACGGGTCCCATCCCTTGAGCTCGTAAAGTAGCGACTGCGCGGCACGTCCCAGACCGATCGCCGCGAGGATCCCGATGGCGCCACCGATGAGCGTCATCATCCCGACCTGGCGCAGGACCATCGTCCCGACCACCCCGGACGACGCGCCTAACGCCATCCGCACGCCGATCTCACGCGTCCGCTGCGCGACCGAGTACGCAAGCACGCCGTAGAGGCCCACGGCGGCGAGGAGCGTCGCGAGGACGGCGAACGACGCCGCGAGGATGCTGATCATCCGGTCGATCGCGACATTATCGCTCGCCTGTTGTGGCAACGTCTTCAGGTCTTCGACCGGAAGGTTCGGATCGATCCGCGCCATGACTCCGCGTATCGACCGAAGCACCTGATCGTTGGGAAGCGCACTTCGGATGTAGAAGAAGTTCTGGCCCGTCTGTATCTGGCGGTAGGGGCGCACGAACACGGACGGGACTTCTCCCTTGACCTCGGAATACTTCGAGTTCTTCGAGAGTCCGACGATGGTGATGTTGAGTGAATCGTTACCAACGGACATGCGTTTTCCCACGGCGTTGGTTCCGAGGCGGAACTTCTTGGCGAACGCCTCGTTCACGATCGCCACCTGAAGGCCGCCCGCATTGTCGGCGACGGTAAAGTCGCGGCCCGCGAGCAGCGGCACGCCGAGGACGTGGAAATAGTTCGGGCCGACGGCGCTGGTGCTCGCACCGATATCCGTGTCAGGATCCTTCTTGAAACCTTCGACCGTCACGCCCTGCCCCCAGTTGCTGTTCGCGAGCAGCGGTACCGACGTCGACGTCACGCCACGCACGCCGGGCATCGCCGTGAGCTCATTCTCGATCCGCTCGTAGAGCGCGGCGGTGCGGGCGGAATCGTACGCGCTCTTGGCGGGCGACACACCGAACGTCGTGATGTTGTCGATGTCGATTCCGAGATCGACGCGGCTGATGTTTCGCAGACTCTGGATGAAGAGGCCCGCCGCGATGAGGAGGGCCATCGAGAGCGCGATCTGCGCCGTCACGAGACCGCTGCGGAACCGCGCCGCAGCGCGGTTACCCGCCAGCTTTCCCGAGTTGTTCCGGAGCTCGGTCACCAGATCTGGCCGCGTGCTCTGCAAAGCCGGCACGATGCCGAAGAGGAGCCCGGTCAGAACGGAAACGCCGGCGGTGAACCAGAGCACCGGCTGGCTGAGCGCGAATTGGAGTCCTTGCACTGCGCGCGACGGCAGCATCGCGGCGATGCCGTTGAGCGTCCAATGCGCGACGAGGATGCTCGTCAGGCCGCCGAGGAGAGCGAGGAGCACCGACTCCGTAAGTACCTGCGCGATGAGCTGCCGCCGCGTTGCGCCCAACGAGAGTCTCACGGCCATCTCCATCATGCGGTTCGCCGCGCGCGCGAGCAGCAGGTTCGCGATATTGGCGCAGGCGATCAGGAGCACGATGCCGGTGATGACGAACAGCATCAGGAGGGGCGTCCGAGAATTCTTGATCAGATAGCTCTGCCCCTTTCGCCCGTCGCTGAGGAGAAGCTTCTTGGCCTTGAACTGTGCGAGGGTCTTTGCACTCAGCCCCTTCTGCAGCGGCACCTCGACGTCGTTGATCAGATGGTTGTACACCGTATTGATCGAGGCGCCTGCCTGCTCGATCGTCGCGCCGGGCTTGAGCCGCCCGAACATGTAGACCCAGTAGCTGGTCCGATCCTCGAATCCCGTCCAGCCCCTGCTCAGGACCCCGCGCATCGAGAGTGGCACGAACACATACGGCCGTTCGCCGAGCGTGGACCCGAAAAACCCCTCTGGCGCCACGCCGAGGATGGTCATCGGATGCCCATTGATGACAATCTGCTTGCCCAGCACCGATGGATCGCTGCCGAGTTGGCTCTGCCAGAACCCATAGCTCAGCACCGTGACATAGTGGCCGCCGACACTCTGATCGTCGTTAGGCGTGAGCAGTCGGCCCAGCGCGGCGCGGACGCCAAGGACTGGGAAATACGACCCAGACACATAGAGCCCTCGGCCGTTGATCGCCGTCCGCCCCGGCATCGCGACATTGACGCCGAAGAGGAAATGACCGGCGAGACCGCTGAATGCCGTGCTTGCTCGCTCGAGGTCGCGGAACATCGCGTAGCTGAACACCTCATCGCAGCCGCCGGCACTGTTGCAGGACGTCGAGCCGTTCTGCGGTCCCCCATCCTTGAAGGTCACAAGCTGCTCCGGGTGCGTCACCGGGAGCGGCTGGAGCAGCATCTCGTTGAACAGCGAGTAGATCGCCGCGTTGGCCCCGATGCCGAGCGCGAGGGAGAGAATCGCCACGACCGTCACGAAGGGCGTGCGGAAGAGGGTTCGCAGGGCGAGCTTGAGATTCCTCATTCGTCACCGGAGATGCGAGGGGAGGGCGCCCACCAGTCTTCCGACAGGTGGTTGGGCCGTATGGTTCGCATCTCCTACGGCGCCGGCTGCATTCGGTTACACCCCGGATGCACCAACGCCGCGGCCGTTAGGCGGTGACGGTCAATCGCTCCCGAGTTGTCCGGCCGCGCCGGAGCGACAATCCGAGCACCACCTGCGCGCTCCCGAGCGACGCCGCGTACGAGACGCTCGCGTGTAGCACCATCTCCGCCCGCAGCGGGTGCGCCATGACGAAGAGAAAGGCCAGGACGAGCTGGAAGGCTCCGAAGGCGGGGATGATACTCCCAGCCCGCGCGCGCCGGGACGCTGTCGTGCCCACGAGGGTGATTGCGATACCGCTCGCGACCAGCCAGAGCAGCGCTGCGGCCCGCATGACCTGGAGCGGCATCGCGACAAGCGTCAGGACGAGAGTTCCAAAGCTCAGTCCGAGCAGGCCGAGCGCCCCGATCTTCCGCGCGCTGCTGGCAGACTCCTGCTTCACGGCCCACGCGACGAAGAGATCCGCGAGGGCAAAGAGAAGGCAGATGATGCCGATGTCGACGAGGGTGATCGTGAGCGCCAGCTCCGGCCACAGCAGGCCGCAGCAGGCAAGGAAGACGAGGCCAAGACCGCGCATGCAGAGCGTCTGCGGTATCGCGCGCCAGGCGTCGTGCCGAGTAAAAGAGCGGAAGCGCATGGACCAGATCCTGTTCGAAGCTGAAACGTCGCGGCCGCTTCGCCATTACCCGGACGAATTACCCGGTCAAAGGTTACCGCACGGGGAGGGCTAGAGGGCGCTGAGTTCCCAAACGGCGCTGAGTTCCATAGAGCGCGGGGTCCCAAACGGCGCTGAGTTCCAGAAAGCGCGAAGTCCCAGACGTCGTTAAACGTCGTTTGGGACCTGGCGCCGTTTGGGGACCCCGCGCCGTTTGGGACTCGCGAAGTTTGGAACTCGGCGCCCTTTAAGCCCTTGAAACCTCGCCAACGCCCGCAGCTGCTCGTACGTTCTCTCATCGTTGAACGGTTCGAGAACCGGAGGAGGACCGAACATGAGAAAGCAGCCTCTGTCCGTGATGGTTGCGGGGATCCTCGCGTGCGCCCTCGCGGCGTGCGCGACGAGCATGCCGTCCACACAGAGCGGCGTGCCGGCTGGGGCGCCACGGACGCCGGCCGAGCAGGCGCGGGCCGACAGTGGCCGCATGCCGTTCACGGCGGCCGACGTGCACTTCATGCAGGGGATGATTCACCATCACGCGCAGGCCGTCGTGATGGCCGGATGGGCGCAGACTCACGGCGCCCGGCCCGACGTCAAGACGCTCGCCCAGCGGATCGACGTCGCCCAGCGCGACGAGATGGCCTTCATGCAGCGCTGGCTTCGCGAGCGCCACCAGGAAGTCCCGGATCCCCTCGAGCATTATCAGATGGGAATGTCGATGCCCGACTCCCAGCTGATGCCGGGAATGCTGACCGACGCCCAGATGAAGCAGCTCGACGCGGCGCGTGGGCCGGAGTTCGATCGGCTCTTTCTCACCTTCATGATCCAGCACCACACGGGCGCGATCACGATGGTGGATCAGCTCTTCGCGAGCCCTGGCGCGGGACAGGAGCTGTACGTCTTCCGATTCGCGTCCGACGTGAACGCCGACCAGACGACCGAGATCGAACGCATGCGCCTGATGCTGGGCGACAGCGCGCGGTAAGTAGTTCCCCACCCTTCCCCCCAACAATCCGTCATGAAATCCAAATTGTCGTACGCCTCGCTCGCGATCGGCGTGCTCGCCCTCGCGGCGTGTGCCCGAAGCTCGTCGATGAATGGCGTCGCGCTTTCCGGCGCGCCGGACATGTCGACGTCACCGCCCACGCCGGATCCGCGTGTTGGTCTCAGCGGCGGCTGGTTCAACGCCGGCACTGCGATCTGGAATCTCCAGCCCGTCTCGATGACGCGGCCGTCCAAGGATTTCATCAACGAGAGCACGCCCGGCGACCGGCGATTAGTGAACTCTGATCTCGCGTTCATGGGCCACTACGTCTTCCAGGGGAATTACAGCGGCTGGCAGATGTGGGACATCTCGAATCCAGCGAAGCCCACCCTCACGACCTCGTTCGTGTGCCCCGGCTCCCAGAGCGACGTCTCGGTTTATCACAACCTGCTCTTCGTCTCCGCCGAGGCGACGAACGGACGCGTCGACTGCGGGATGCAGGGCGTTCCGGACACGGTGAGCACCGAGCGCGCCCGCGGTATTCGCGTCATCGACATGGCCGACCCGAGCCATCCCAAGTATCTGGCGACGGTGCAGACCTGCCGCGGCTCGCACACGCACACCATCGTCACCGATCCGAACGACGCCGCGAACGTCTACGTCTACGTCTCCGGCTCGGCAGGCGTCCGGTCGTCGAGCGAGCTTCCCGGCTGCTCCGACGCCATGCCCGAGGAAGATCCCAACAGTGCGCTCTTCCGCATCGAGGTGATTCAGGTACCGCTCGCGCATCCGGAGCAGGCGCACATCGTGAGCTCGCCACGCATCTTCGACAACCTTGCGGCGCCGGCACGCCATGGCGAGAACGCCGCGGATTCGATCGAGGCGGCGCAGCGCCGCGCTGCTGCCGCCCGCGCGGGCGGCGGCGGTGGACGTCCGGCTCGCAATCCAGCGCTGGCCCAGCGCGGACCGACGCAGTGCCACGACATCACCGTCTATCCGGCGATCGGTCTCGCCGGCGGCGCCTGCGCCGGCTACGGTTTGCTGCTCGACATCCACGACGTCGCGCATCCACGACGTATCGCCGCCGCCGCCGACTCCAACTTCTCGTTCTGGCACTCGGCGACGTTCAACAACGACGGGACGAAGGTGCTCTTCTCCGACGAGTGGGGCGGCGGCTCTCAGCCGCGCTGCCGTGCGACGGATAAGCACGAGTGGGGCGCCGACGCGATCTTCACGATCGATAACGGCCAGATGAACTTCAAGAGTTACTACAAGATGTCGGCGCCGCAGACGCAGTTCGAGAACTGCGTTGCGCATAACGGGTCGCTCATTCCGATTCCGGGGCGCGACGTCATGGTGCAGGCCTGGTATCAGGGCGGGATCTCGGTGTTCGACTGGACGGATGCCTCCCATCCAACCGAAATCGCCTTCTTCGATCGCGGCCCGATGGACTCGAACAAGTTCGTCGACGCCGGCTACTGGTCGGCGTACTGGTACAACGGCTACATCGTCGGCTCCGAGATCGCGCGAGGGCTCGATCTCTTCCAGCTCCGGCCGAGCGCGTTCATCTCCCAGAACGAGATCGACGCCGCGAAGTCGGTGCACTTCGACTATCTCAACGTGCAGGATCAGCCGAAGCTCGTCTGGCCGGCGACGTTCGCGCTCGCCCGCGCGTATGTCGACCAGCTCGCGCGCAGCAACGCCGTGCCGAGCGATCAGGCAACGCGTCTCAACGCGGAGCTCACTCGCGCCGAGAAGGCGAGTGGCGCCGAGCGGCGCACGATTCTGTCGGGACTGCAGCTTCCGAGCGGGGCGAGCAACGCCGCCGATCAAAGCCGCGAGCAGAAGTTGAGCGAAGTGGTAAGCAAGCTCGGGATGTAAGCGTCTGCTCATTTCGGACTGAAGGGCCGCGTGCGGTTTCGCACGCGGCCCTTTTTTCGCGCTCTTCGTCCGAGACGGAGCCCAGCAGAGAGCCTACAGCACCTCAGCGCTGAGCCGACAGCGACTGCCCACTCTCTTTATCCGGCTGACAATTGACGGGGCCAAGGCTGTGGGCTGACAGCTCCTAGCTCGGGCTCATTGGCACGAATTGCGTTCCACTCCATCACGATGCCCATCGCTTAACGATTCCTGACGCTCACCGCTGCGGGCTAACGCTCCGACAGCTCTCAGCTGGGCTCACGGCCAAGTCGGCATCCAGAGGAATGATCATCCGCCGCCATGCCAACAGCTTAAAAATATGAAAGACCCGCGGCCTCGAAGCCGCGGGTCTTTCCTTCGAAAACTCAGCGATCAATGAGAAAAGGCGGACTGACTACCGCAACGACCCCATCCGGCCAGCGGCAAGATCGCGAACCGTGGATGCCAGCTTGCGAACCTTCATCGCGTCGCTGGAGCCGTTGGCATCGCTCTCCAGCTGAGACGCGAGCGTCGAGAG
>DATEPP010000334.1:0-6158 GCA_035273165.1 Gemmatimonadaceae bacterium | reverse complement strand
CCTCCCCGCGCTCAGCGAGGCCGAGGCGCTCGAGCTGATTGCCGTGCACTCGGTCGCGGGGCTGCTCCAGCCGGAGCGTGCGCCATCTCCGGTGCGTCCCTTCCGCGCGCCGCATCACACGATCTCCACCGCGGGACTCGTGGGCGGCGGCTCGCCGCCGCGGCCCGGCGAGGTCTCGCTGGCGCATCTGGGGGTGCTCTTTCTCGACGAGATGCTCGAATTCCCACGGCACACCCTCGACGCGATGCGACAACCACTCGAGGACGGACACGTGGCGATCGCTCGCGCGGCTGGGAGCATCCGGTATCCAGCGCGTTTCACCCTTGTCGGCGCGATGAACCCATGCCCCTGCGGACGCGCGGGTGATCCGTCGCAACGCTGCACCTGCCCCGCGGCGGATGTCCTGCGTTACCGCTCGCGCATTTCGGGGCCGCTCATCGACCGGATCGATCTCAACGTCACGGTCAAGGCAGTTCCCGTACGTCAGCTTGCTTCGTCCGATCAGAGCGAAGGGTCCACTGCCGCACGCTTTCGTGTCGAGCAAGCCCGCGCGCGTCAGCGGCAGCGTTATGCGCCACTCGGCTGGCCTCAAGCGAACGGCCGCGCACCGGGTCGCTGGCTGCAGTCGTCCACTCCCATCGAGCCCGACGCGCGCGAACTCCTCGCCACCGCGGCCGAGCGCATCGGCTTCTCGGCGCGGGCCTTTCATCGCGTGCTGCGCGTGGCGCGCACGATCGCCGATCTGAGCGAGGACGATGTCACGCGCGCGGTGCACGTGGCGGAAGCACTGCGCTTTCGGCCGATGTCGTCGCGACATGTGGAGGAAACTGCCGCCCAATCCGCCTGAGCGCACGCTCCAGCCCTGCCACTCATTTTCCGCCGCCACTACGTTTCGGGATGCACCATGAGCGGAACCGAAACGCCGAGGCAGCGCTGCGCGAGAAGGAACACGGTCTCGTGCTGTGGCTCCGTGCGCGCGGCTCGGCGCTCATCGGCTTCAGCGGGGGTGTGGATTCGGCATACCTCGCCTGCGTGGCGGTGGATGCGCTCGGAAGTGCCAATGTGCTCGCCGTCATCGGGAAGAGTGCTTCGTACCCGGAAGCGCAGTGGGCCGCCGCGCGCGACGTGGCACGGCGCTTCGACGTCCCGGTCCTCGAGGTCGACACCGACGAGCTCGCGGATCCGCGCTACGCCGCCAACCCGACGAATCGCTGCTACTTCTGCAAGAGCGAGCTCTGGTCACGACTGGCGCCGATCGCGAAGGAGCGTGGTCTCGCCTGTGTTCTCGACGGCGCGAACGCCGATGACCTGAGCGACTATCGGCCTGGCGCCAGCGCGGCACGCGAGTGGGGGGTACTTTCGCCGCTCGCCGACCTCGGCTTCACCAAGTCGGACATCAGGGAGCTGTCGCGGCTGCGTGGAATCCCCACATGGCGCCAGCCGTCGGCCCCGTGCCTCTCGTCGCGCATTCCGTACGGCACGGCCGTCACCCCGGCGCGGCTCCGGCGCGTCGAGGCCGCGGAGGCCGCGCTTCGTTCGTTAGGCGTCGAAGGAGACCTGCGCGTCCGCTACCATGGTGATCTCGCCCGTATCGAGCTGCCGGCCGGGGACGTCGGGCGATGGCTCGCGCCCGCGGCGGCCGAGCGGCTCCGGGCCGCGGTCGTGGCCGCGGGCTTCACGCGCGTTGCGCTCGACCTGCGCGGCTTCCGTTCCGGCTCGCTCAATGTCCTCGGCGGCGTTCGTGCCGATTCCGGCGAGTCGACGCCTAACGAGTCGCTGCACTCCGCGGGCGAGGCACCGGCGGCGTGAGCGCCCGCTCGGCCGAAGAGCTCGAGCATGCGCTCCGCGCCATCGGCGTGCGCTGTTCAATCGAAGCCTATGATGCCCTCGCGGTCGCCGTTCCGGAGCCCGGAGAGCGGCGCCTCGAGTCCGACGACGTTCGGCGACAGGCCGTCGCGCTCGCGCGCACTCACGGCTTCTCTCATCTCGCCGTGGAGCTGCGGGAGCCCGGACACGCGCCAACCGATCGTGCGTCTCTTTCTCGCGATTAATCTCGATCCAGCAGTACGCCGCGCCGTCGTCGAGGCGTCGGCCCCGCTCCGGGCCATCGCGCCCGACCTCGCCTGGGTGAGGGAGCCGCAGCTTCACCTCACCGTCAAGTTCCTCGGTGAGCAGCCGGACGATCTTGCTGCGACGCTCGCGGATGCGCTGAACGGCGTGGGTGAGCGGAATCGCACCATCGAGGCCGAGGTTGGTGGAATCGGCGCGTTCCCGAACTTTCGGCGGCCGCGCGTCGTATGGATCGGTGTGACGCCAGAGCCCAAGCTGGAGCTGCTCCATCATGACGTCGAGTCGACGTGCGAGACGGTCGGCATTCCCGTCGACGGCAAGCCATTTCGGCCGCATCTCACCCTCGCGCGGGTGAAGCCGCGCGCCGCCGATCCGCGGGCCCTGCGGGCGCTTGCCCGCGCGGCCTCGGACGTAAGCTATGTTGAGGAAATTATCATCACGGGGATCGACCTCATGGCGAGCGAGCTCACCACCACCGGCTCCCGCTATCGCGTGCTCGCCTCCGTCCCGCTGAGAGACTGACGATGCGCATGGGTTGCTTTGCCCGGATAGGCTGCCTGCTGCTGATCGTGGTAATCGCCGTCGCCGCGTGGCTTACCAAGGATCGCTGGTGGCCGCGACTCACCGGTCATCCATCGAGCACGGCCTCGACTGGTCCCGTCTGGGAGCCGCTCACGGCTCAAGGCGCGGAGCGCACGCGGCAGCTGCTTACGCGGCTCAGCCAGCCCACCGGACCAGTGTACGGCAACCTGTCCGGCGGTGACGTCGCGTCGTACGTCTACCAGTCGCTCGCGAAGCAGCTGCCTCCGTCCGCCGACAGCATCGCGGCCGCTGTCATCGGCGACCGATTGTACATTCGCGCCTCGGTTCGCCTGGCGGATCTCGGTGGAACGTCGTCGCTCGGTCCGCTCGGAGGGATGCTGGGCGATCGCGAACAGATGCAGTTCGGTGGGACATTCCACATCGTCCGGCCACAGCTTGCCGAATTCCAGGTGAAGGACGTCAAGATTCGCGACCTGAGCCTGCCGCAGGCGATGATTCCTCGCGTTCTGCGCCAGACCGAACGTGGCTCGCGGCCGGAGGGGCTCTCCGAGGACGGCCTGCCGATCGTGGTGCCGAAATATCTCGGCGACGTCCGGATCGCGAATGGACGTGTCACACTGTACAAGACGGCGCCGCAATGACGGCACATCGCGTTGCGCGGCTTCTGCCGCCGTCTAGCTTACGCCACGAGATGCGACGACTCGACCTGACTCACCGCGGACAGCATGCCGGGAGGCACTCGTGAGGCGCATCCTCATCGTCGACGACGAGCAGGGAATCCGCGCGGCGCTCGGCCAGCTGCTGGAGTTCGAGGGCTACGAGGTGCACGCCGTCGCGAACGCGGTCGACGGCATCAGCGAGTACGAGAAGTGGAAGCCGCATCTCGTCTTCATGGACGTGAAGATGGCCGGCATCGACGGCCTCGAGGCGCTGCGGAAGATCAAGGAGCACGATCCCGGCGCAATCGTCGTCATGATCAGCGGCCACGCGACGATCCAGACCGCGGTCGAGGCCACGCAGCTCGGCGCGTACGACATACTCGAAAAACCGCTCGACACCGACCGCATTCTCGTCACGCTGCGCAATGCGCTCCAGCATCTCGATCTCCATGAGGAGAATGCGCGGCTCAGGGAGACGATCGAATCGCGCTACGAGATCGTCGGCCGGTCGTACGCCGTTCGCGCGGTGATCGATAAGATCGAGCGCGTCGCGAAGTCGCCGGCGCGGGTTCTCATCTCGGGAGAGAATGGAACTGGAAAGGAGCTCGTCGCCCGCGCGATCCACCGGCAGTCGCAACGCGCGGACGGTCCGTTCGTCGAGGTGAACTGCGCCGCGATCCCGAGCGAGTTGATCGAGAGCGAGCTATTCGGCCACATGAAGGGCTCGTTCACCGGCGCCGTGCAGGATCGGGCGGGGAAGTTCGAGCAGGCCAACGGCGGCACCCTCTTCCTCGACGAAGTGGGCGACATGAGCCTCGCGGCGCAGGCGAAGGTGCTACGCGTGCTGCAGGATGGCGTCGTGACGCGCATCGGCGGATCGAAGCCGACGCAGGTCGACGTACGCGTCCTCGCGGCGACGAACAAGCGCCTCGAGGAGGAGATCGCCGAGGGGCGATTCCGCGAGGATCTGTTCTATCGGCTGAATGTCGTGCCGATTCACGTTCCGCCGCTCCGCGAGCGACGCGAGGACATTCCGCTGCTCGTCGTGCACTTTCTGAATCAGCTGACGGAGCGCGAGGGTGTCGCGCCGCGGACGATCGCCAACGACGCCATCGAGCGGATGACGCAGCTCGACTGGCCCGGCAACGTGCGCGAGCTCCGGAACACGATTGAGCGTTTGCTCATTCTGGCATCCGGGCCGCGCATCACGGCGGACGACGTCGCACGGCTCGTCGGCCAGCGCGATCCCGAGCAGGCCGGGCTCGGCTCACTGCTCGAGTGTACGACCTTCGAGGAGTTCAAGCACGCGGCGGAACGCGCCTTTCTTCTTGCGAAGCTCCGCGCGTTCGACTGGAACGTGTCCGAGACCGCCCGGGCCCTCGATATGCCCCGCTCCAATCTGTACAAGAAGATCGAGCGCTACCGCCTGACGCGAGAGACGGCCGCGTGACCGCCGACGGAGGAGCTTAACGATGGCCGAGCGCGATTGGACGAAGGAGCTGTCGAAGATCGACCGGCAGCTCGAGTCGATATCCGACGAGGCGCTGTTTCCGACGAAGGGTGGCCCCGCGAAGGGGCCGGCCGCCGCGGTGCGCGCCGACAATATCGAGAAGCAGCGCACCACGAGCACGTTCGGAGTCTTTCTCCGGCTGCTGCTCTCGGTAGCGCTGGGCGTCGGGATTTACTTCTGGCCGTATGACGCGCGTTGCGGCTTCGGTCTGTTCGGCTATCTCGCAGCTGTGGGCGTGGTGACCGCCAGCGGCGTCTGGAGCGCAGTCTGGACGTGGCGCCATCGCTCAGCGCGGGGACACACCCTGTCGCTTCTGCTGGTACTGTGGGGCGTGATTCTTGGCGCCATGGAAGTGCTGCCGCGAGTCGGGTACGCGAAAGCGGATGCACTGCATCCGGCGACCTGGACATGCAAATAACCTCGAAAATGTCATCCCGAGGAGCGAAGCGACGAGGGATCTGCTTTTATTTGGCAAGAGGAGAGGGAGCGCACGCAACAGCGCGCGCGACTCCAAACTGGAACGAATCTGCTTCTCGTGAGCGCAGCGAGCGAGAAGCAGATTCCTCGCTTCGCTCGGAATGACAGGAACTCAGAATGCCTGACTTCAAGAACTTCATTGGTGGCAAGTGGGTCACGCCCGCAACGGGCGAGTACTTCGACAACGTGAATCCCGCGGACAAGTCGGATGTCGTCGGGCGATTTCCGCTCTCGGGCGACGAGGACGTCGAGGACGCGGTGCAATCCGCGAAGTGCGGCTTCGAGGTCTGGCGCAAGACGCCGGCGCCGGCGCGCGGCGACGTGCTGCGACGCGTTGGTGACATCATGACGCGACGCAAGGACGAGATCGCGGACCTCATGACGCGCGAGATGGGGAAGCCGCTCACGGAGACGCGCGGTGACGTGCAGGAGGGGATCGACACCGCGTACTACGCCGCGTCCGAGGGGCGCCGTCTCTTCGGCCACACCGTGCCGAGCGAGATGCGCAACAAGTGGGCGATGAGCTACCGGCGGCCGATCGGCGTCTGCGGTATCGTCACGCCGTTCAACTTCCCGATGGCGATTCCCACGTGGAAGATGTTTCCGGCGCTGCTCTGCGGGAACGCGTGCATCTTCAAGCCCGCCGAGGACGTGCCGCACACGGGCGCCGTGCTCGTCGAGATCCTTCTCGAAGCCGGATTGCCGCCCGAAGTGATTCAGCTCGTCCACGGTGTCGGCGAGACGGTCGGCGCGGCGATTGTGAACCATCCGCTCATTCCCGTCATCTCATTTACGGGCTCGACGGATACGGGCCGGATCGTCGGCGAGGTGTGCGGGCGCATGCACAAGCGGCTGTCGTTGGAGATGGGCGGCAAGAACGCGATGATCGTGTTCGATGA
>DATEPP010000333.1:0-3971 GCA_035273165.1 Gemmatimonadaceae bacterium | reverse complement strand
GAGAAGAGCGGTCTGAGAAGAGCGGTCCGAGAAGAGCGGTCCGAGAAGAGCGGGCCGAGAAAAGCGGGCCGAGAAGAGCGGGCCGAGAACTACGGACCGAGAACTGCGGGCCGAGAGTACGACAGAGGAGCGCGGAGGGTTGCGCCGCTGAGAGCTATTTGCCTTGATCGCGCTCCAGGCGAGCTATCAGCGACAGCAGCATCCGGCTTATCGTGACCGAGAGATTCCAGAGTTTGTAAAAGACCTTCCTTTCGATCAGACCGAGATTGATGAGTTGGCGCAGATAGTATTGGCTCTCCTCGAGTGAGCCATTGGCCATGTGCGAATAGTGAATTCGCTCCGCACTGCTGCCGCGTCCGAAGCCCTCAGCGAGTAGTCCGCCGACCGAGCGCGCAGCATCTGCGAGTTGCGACCTGAGGCCGGATGGCGCACCCCGGGGCAGCCGGGTTGTGAGCTCTATAACCTGAAGGCCGTAATCGCGGGCGGCCTCCATTACCCGCAGCGGTTCGGCTCTCGACATGCGCCACGATACCGCCTCGCGTGCGCACTGGATCATCATTTGGTTGCGACAAGGCCCCTAACGACCCGACGCTCAGCCGCGCTCCATTGCCGCCCTTCTCGTCGTATTCGGACCGCTCGTCTCGGACCGTAGTTCTCGGACCGTAGTTCTCGGTCCGCAGTTCTCGGTCCGCAGTTCTCGGAGCGCCATTTTCATTTTTCAAATCGGTAGCCGACTTTCCACACGGTCTTCACGAACCGCGGATTCGCCGGGTCGTGCTCGACTTTTCGCCGCAGCTCGGCGACGTGAGAATCGACGGTGCGCGTCGTCACGAAGGCGCTATAGCCCCACACTTCCTTCAGCAGCTCGTTGCGCGTCGCGACGGCGCCGTTGCGGCGAACGAGAGCGAGGAGAAGCTCGTACGCTTTCGGCGTCAGGGCACAGGGCGCGCCGTTCCGCGTCACCGACCGTGAGCTGGTGTCCACGATGACGTCGCCGAAGCGCAGCAGGGGGTGCGAGCCACCGGCGCCGTCGCGCGCGCTGCGGCGGATGAGCGCGCGCACCCGCTCGAGCAGCTCCAGCACGCCGAACGGCTTCGTGACATACTGGTCCGCGTCAAGACGAAAGCCGCGCACCTTGTCCGCCTCCTCACCGCGCGCGGTGAGGATCAGGACCGGCGTCTTCACGCCACGGCTCCGCAACGTCTGGAGCACCTGATAACCATCCAGCTCCGGAAGCATCAGGTCGAGAAGAATGACGTCGGGCGTCCACTGCTCGGCGACAGTCAGCGCGCGACGCCCATCCTCCGCGACGCAGGTCTCGTAGCCCTCGAGGCTGAGGTTGTACTCGATGCCCGCCGCGAGGTCGGCGTTGTCCTCGACGATCAGGACCTTTGCCACGTCGGCTCCGCGCGCACCGCTCGCTCGACAGGCGCGGGAACAGGCTGCAGCGGCAGCGTGACGACGAATCGCGCTCCTCCGCCGGACGTCACGGGCTCGACCCAGCAGCGGCCTCCGTGCTGCTCCACGACTTCGCGGACGATCGTCAGGCCGATCCCACTCCCTCCCTTCGCCCTCGACGCCGTTCCACGGAGGAAGGGCGCCCAGATCTGCTCGCGCTCACGCGCGGGAACGCCCGGTCCCTCGTCCGCGACGCTCAGGACCACTTCGCCGTCGCGGACGTCGAGCCCAACGCGCACCGTCTGCTCGTTAGGCCCGTATTTCACCGCGTTGTCGAGCAGATTGAGGAGCACGTGCCGAAGCGCCTCGGGACGCATCGGCAGCGTCGGGCGCGCACCGATCATCGCGACGAGGCGGGCACGGCGTGAGGCCGCCAGCGGGCGGAACTCGTCGACGACGCGCTCCACCTCCTCGGCGAGATTCGCGGGAGTGGGGATGGTGCTGTCTGGGCGGCCGAAGCGGGAGAAGCGGAGCACGTTCTCGACGAGGTAGTGAAGACGCGTCGTTTCCCGATCGATATGGCCGAGCGACCATTCCCGTTCGGCGTCTGTCCTGGCCCGGCCGAGGCGGAGTGTCTCGAGATAGAGCTTGATCTGCGCGAGCGGCGTACGCAGCTCGTGCGATACACTCGAAACGAAATCGGCCTGGAGTCTGGCGAGATCGCCCTCCCGCCGCAGCTGCGCGACCGCGACGACCGCCAACGCCGCGGCGAGACCGAGCAATCCGAGGAGGAAGGGAAGACGTGACGGCGGAGCGCCGCGGATGATGAGCGTTCCCGCAACTTCAGGCCGAATGATCGCATCGACTGCGAGAGCGCCGGCCCGGCCCGGAAGCTCGATGTGGGCCTCGAGCGGCGAGCTGAGTCCCGGTGCGGAGTCGAACAGGGTATGGCCGGAACCGTCGCGCACGCGGACGGCGAGCACATCGCGATTTCGGCGGCCCTTCGTGAACGTGGCGGGGAGCAGGCCATTCCCGTCGAGCACCGCTGACAGCAACTGCGCGAGAGTCTCTGCCGAGTAGCGAGCGCCGTAGACCATCGTGTCGCCCCATACTGTCGGCATCAGCGTGTATGCTGCGAAGAGGGGGCCGTCCCTCGTCGCGCCGACGACGAGCGTGTAGCCGTGATCGATCTGACCGGCCCCGCGGATACGCCGCGTGAGGGTGTCGACGAGCCACCGCTTCTCGTTAGGCGTGTAGTCGCTGCCGTGCTCCATCCCGGTCGGCGCCGGCCACATCTCCGGGTCGTGTCCCCAGCGATCCATGGGATCGTTCTGGGTGTTCAGCCCGACATCGAGCCCGCCGGCACCGATCTTCAGACCGAAGAAAGTCGACGGATTCGGGCCATTCCGTGCGCGATGACACATGCATTGCATGTCCCACGGCAGGTAGTGCGCGAGCTCGCGCGCTTCGGGAATCCGCCGCGACGTGTGCATGTTGTCGCCGTGGTTCACGGCACCGAGTGACTCGCGGAGCAACGCGGCGAGAACCTCGTTGAGGTGCTGGGCGTAGCTCCAGGCCGCAAAGGTCGCGTACTCGCGCAGCGCCC
Organism: Gemmatimonadaceae bacterium; assembly: GCA_035273165.1. Taxonomy (GTDB): domain Bacteria; phylum Gemmatimonadota; class Gemmatimonadetes; order Gemmatimonadales; family Gemmatimonadaceae; genus AG2. The sequence goes on along the minus strand of DATEPP010000333.1, from coordinate 967 downwards.
GCTGTGTCACGGCTTGCTGTGATCGCACGGCACGCTGCCCGTCGACGACCGCGACCGCCGTGAGACCGATGCTCGCGAGGAGCACGATCAGCGGAATGCGAAACCGGAACGACGACGGCAGTGACAGGTGGCGGAAGAGGCGCGGGATCACGCGGCAATCATGGGTTCCGCGCCCGGTCCGGACAACGGGGGGAATGTGTAAGAATTGTGAAAGAGCGCGGGGGCGCGAAGGGCGGGCCGAGAACAACGGGCCGAGAACAACGGGCCGAGAACTACGGGCCGAGACGATCGGTCCGAAAAGGGCGTGAAACAGAACGGAAAAGGAAAGCGGGCGCGCAGTGCGCGCCCGCTTGATTGTGGTGCGAGATGGAGCGTTATGAGCGAACGCTCATCTGATTGGACTACGGATTGATCGGGAAGGGGGCCTTCCGGATCAGCTCACCCATCGTCTTGTAACCACCCGGTGGCGGTGGCGAGATGGCGCCGGCGGAGGGGCGCGCTGTTGCGGGCACTGGCGCGGTTGCCACGACGCTGTCGTGCGACTCCGGTGCGGGCGCCTGAGGCTGGGGCGCCGGGCGCTCGGCTACCTGGGGTTGCGGCGCTGGGGCCGCTTCGGGTGGTCGGCGTGCCTTCGATGGCTGCTGGGCCGTCGAGCGCGCATGAGTACCTGGCGGGCTCAGCTCGTCTGCGGACAGCGTGGAGCCAGCGCTGCCCTGAGGAGCCAGCTCGAGCCCCTGGCCCTTCGCGAGATCGAGATCACGCTGGAGGCCGGCGTCAGTCGAGGGCGCAGTCCGCCCGCATGCGGCGAGCGCGGCGAGACCGATCGTTACAGCGATGAATCGTGAGGGTCGGTGCATGGCGTCCTCGAGTGTTTTGGGGCGCGACATCGCGCCTGCCAATCTACCCCGGAAGACGTTCGGCGAGCCAATCTCGTTAACGAGCTCGAGGAGAGGTGGAGTCCTTCGGG
>DATEPP010000332.1:0-9391 GCA_035273165.1 Gemmatimonadaceae bacterium | reverse complement strand
AATCTCGGCGGTCTCCCGCTTCGGGAAATTATGAAACGCTGAATCGGGAAGGGTCGACGCACCGTGCTGCACGGCGCCCGCGAGCCCGTAGTCGTCCCGCGCGACCTTCGAGAGACGCTCGAGCGTGTCGAGGTCGAGCTTGACGTCGGCAATGGAGCCGTCGGCCATCACGACGCCGCCGTGTGACGTCCCCGACTGCACCGAGATCTTCGACAGCCCAGCCATGCCGCGCGGCAGATTGCGGTTGAAGCCGTCCATGTACGCGCGCAGCTCCTCGACCGTGCTGTTGTTTGAGCCGACCTCACCTATCTCGCCACCGACGGAGATCGTGACGCCTTCCGGTTCCAGTTCGCGCACGGTCTCGAGAATGTCGATGCCAACCTCGTAATTCAGCTTCTGCTGCTGATCGAGGTTCGGCTTCGACAGATCGACGAGCGTGGACGTATCGATGTCGATGTTGTAGAAGCCGGCGTGGATCGCTTCACGGGCGAGCATCTTCACCGCCTCGACCTCGGGGCGCGGATCGGCCTTGTACTTCTTCGCGTTCACCTGGAAGTGGTCGCCCTGAATGAAGACCGGCCCGCGAAATCCCTCGCGCATCGCCGCGGCCAGCATCACCGCGACGTACTCCGAGGGACGCTGGTCGGTGTAGGCGATCTCCGATCGGGCAATCTCGAGGATGAAGGCGCCCGCCTTCATCCGGATGGCGGTGCGGAAGATCGATCGCGCGGTGTCGTACGCCATGCCGCGGACGTTGATCGCCGGCACGGTGAAGCCGTGGACATCGCCGCGACCACGCGCCATGTACAGCTCGTGGATCGACGCCGGCTGGACGCCAACCGCCTGACCCAACTCCCAGATGAGCCAGCGGGCATGGTCGCGCTCTTCCGCATCGCCGAAGACCGCGGCGCGGACGAGAGAGTCCATGGCCGGCGACGCCAGGGCGGCTTCGCGGCTCACGGTCACCTGGCCGTCGTGCACCGAGACGGCCGAGCCGAAGAAGGATTGAGACACGAGAGTGTGATTGAGAGTGAGGGTAACAGTGCAAGCTGTCGGGGCCTGGTAGGGGGTGCAAGGCCTCGACAGCAGAGTGTCAGATCGTGTATCGCGCGTCCGGTTTTGGAAGCATGTTCCATTCCCGTCGGGCTTGCTCTGCGTCCGCGCGGCCGAGCATCGCGTAGGTGAATTGCTTCCCCAGCTCCACGCCCGGCTGATCGAGCGGATTGATGCCGTAGAGTTCACCCGCGTAGATGGTCGCGATCTCGAGAAACATGAAGAGCTGGCCGAGGTGATTGGCGTCCACCTTGTCGATGTGGATCGTGAGGTTCGGCCGGCCACGACGGGCAAGGGCTCCGGCCGTGGCGCGCCGCTCGATGTCGAGGAGCTCCCCCAACCGGTGGCCGCCGAGATAACCGAGCTCCTTGACGTCGGCGTGCAGCTTCGGGATCTCCAACCGCACCGGCTCGTCGTCCACGGCGATGAAGCTCACCGTCTTGTCGGGCGGCCCCTCCATGAACAGCTGCACCTTGCTGTGCTGGTCCGTTGCGCCGAGGGCGGCCAGTGGCGTCGGGCCGATTCCAGCGTCGCCCGCCGTCCGATGCTTGCCGAGGCTCTCGGCCCAGAGCTGGACGAACCAGTCGGCGATGTCGCGCAGCGGGTCGGAGTACGGCATGAGCACGTGGATCTGGCGGCCGAGCTTCGTATCGGCGAGGAACTGGAGGCTCGCGAAGGTCCCGGCCGGATTCCTGGCCAACTCCTCGGAGGCGCATCGGCGGGCGATCTCGCCGGCACCGGCGAGCAGCGCGGTCGTGTCCATCCCTGTGAGCGCCGCCGGCAGGATGCCGACGGGAGTGAGCACGCTGTATCTGCCGCCCACGTTTGGCGGGATGTCGAGCGCCGGAATCTTCTCGGCGCGCGCGATCGTCCGCAGAGCACCCTTCTCCGGATCCGTCACGAAGACGAGATGTCGCTGGATCTCGCTTCCGACGGCACTCTGCAGACGCGCGCGGATGACGAGGTATTGCGCCATTGTCTCGGCGGTGCCGCCGGACTTCGAGATCACGATGAAGAGCGATCGTGACAGGTCGAGCCGGTCGAGAAGTGCGGTGATGGTGCGCGGATCGACGTTGTCGAGCACCTGCAGCCGGGGCCACCCTCCGCGCTCGTCTTTCGTGAGGGCGTTCCACTGGGGCTTGAGGAGCGCGGTACGCAGCGCGATCGGTCCCAGCGCCGAGCCGCCGATTCCAAGCACGATGACGTCATCGAACTGGCCGCGGACTCGTGAGGCAAACTCCGTCGACTGGCGGTGCAGCGTCTGATCTCCCGGGAGATCGAGAAACCCGAGCTCGTTGGCCTGGCGGCGCCTGCCGAAGCCAGCGTGCGCATTGGTGAAGGCAGACGATGCATCGCGCCAATCACCGGCGGAGATGCCGCCGGAGACGACGTCGGCCATGAAATTCGTGTAGTCGAGACGGAGAGACATGGGTGGATGCCAGGTGCTAGGTGCTAGGGAATGCGGACTGTCAGGCCGTCGAATGCGGGGGAGACACCGCGCGGCAGTTCGGCTTCGAGATCGGCGTGGAGATTGTCGTGCGTCAGATGAGTCAGATACGTGCGCTCCGCGCCGATGGCGGTGGCAACGCGGAGTGATTCAGGAATGCTCAAATGCGTCGGGTGCTCGGTGCGGAAGAGGGCATTGATCACGAGCACGCTCGCGCCACGAAAGCGCTCGATCGCCTCCGGCGGGACGGTCTTCGCGTCAGTGATGTACGCGAGCCCGCCGATGCGGTACGCGAAAACCGTAATCGGGCCATGCGGGATTGGGACCGGCAGGATTTCGACGTCACCGATGAGGAATGGGACGTCGGCCTCGATGACGTGCGCACGCCCCTCCGGCTTCGAGGTGCCGGCGACGGGCCGCGTGTCGTCGAAGATGTAGCTGAATTTCCCGCGGAGGCTTTCGAGGGTGTCGGCCGAGCCGTAGATCGGAAGCGGCGCGTCGCGTCGCACGGTGAAGCCCCGCAGATCGTCGATGCCGTGGGTGTGGTCGGCGTGAGCGTGCGTGAAGAGCACGGCGTCGATGCGGTCGATTCCCGCGGCGATGAGCTGGAGCCGCAGCTCGGGCGGCGTGTCGATGAGTATTCTCATACCAGCGCTCGTCTCGACGAGCGCGCCGACGCGAGTGCGCTTGTCGCGCGGGTCCGCGGACCGGCACACGTCGCACCCGCACCCGAGCATGGGGACGCCGAAGCTGGTGCCAGTTCCTAAAAAGAGCAAACGCATTTACTGAAAGCTATCAGTTATCCGTCCATTGCTATCAGGGGAATCGGAAGGAAGCGTCGATGGAGTGATCGCAGCTTGGCAACTTACCACTTACCACTTCTCCCACTTCTTACACTGACCAATTCCTTTTTCAGTTCCTCACTGCTGCCAACTGAATAACGAAGCTCTCAGTGGAAGAAGTGGACGAGTGGGAGGTGGTAAGTGGCTACTGATAGCTATGGACTATGGACTGATAGCTGCTCTTATACAGTCTCGACCTTCATCATGTTCGTCGTCCCCGGCACGTCGAACGGGACGCCGGCGGTGACGATGACGCGGTCGCCGGTGCGGGCGAGGGAGCGACGCCGCGCGACGTCGAGCGCGAGACGCACCATCTGCTCGTACGTATCGCAGTGCGGCACGAGCTCCGGAATCACACCCCACACCAGAGCGAGCTGGCGGTATGTGCGCGGCTGATCGGTCAGCACCAGAATCGGCATGTCCGGACGTTGCGACGCGACGACGCGCGAGCTGAAGCCACTCTTGGTGAACACGATGAGACACGGCGCGCGCAGCATCCGCGCCGCGGCATTGCACGCGGCGGCGATGGCGAACTCCGTCGACATCGCCGTCTCCTCGTTCCGCTGTACCTCGCGCTGGAAGGCCGACGCGTGCTGCTCGACCTCGGCGATGATGCGATTCATCGCCTCGACAGCGAGTCGCGGATACTGTCCGGCCGCTGTTTCGGCGGAGAGCATCACCGCGTCCGTCCCGTCGATGATCGCGTTGGCGACGTCGCTCGCTTCGGCACGCGTCGGCCGCGGATGCGTGATCATCGATTCCAGCATCTGCGTCGCCGTGATCACGGGACGGCCGAGGCGGTTGCATAACGAGATGATCCGCTTCTGCGCGAGCGGGACTTCCTCGAACGGCAATTCGACGCCCAGATCGCCGCGCGCGACCATGACGCCGTCGCTGGCGCGGATGATACTCTCGATGTTCTCGAGCGCCGAATCCTTCTCGATCTTCGCGATGACGAGGATGTCGCGCGGGATCATCGCGCGAAGCTCGGCGACATCCTGGGCGCGGCGGACGAAGCTCAGCGCGAGGTAGTCGATCCCCTGCTGCACCGCGAAGGCGACGTCCTCCCTGTCCTTCTCGGTGATCGAGGGCGCCGACACCGACACACCCGGGAGGTTGATCCCTTTGTGGCTCGAGAGCTGGCCACCGTGGAGCACGCGCGTCGTGACCCGGGGTGGAGCGACCTCCAGCACCACCAGCTCGATGAGTCCGTCGTTGATGAGAACGCGGTCACCGACGTGCACGTCGGTGGCGAGCGTCTCATAGGTGACGGGAATCTCGTTAGGCCCCGCGGCGTGCTCCGGTGCGAGGACGAGATCCGATCCGTCCTCGAGCAGGATCGGCTTGGGGAGGTCGCCGACCCGGATGCGCGGCCCCTGCAAGTCGCCGAGGATGCCCACGGGGCGACCAAGCGACTTCGCCGTCTCGCGAACGAGCGCGATCGTGGCGGCGTGCTGATCGTGGGTGCTGTGGGAGAAGTTGATGCGGGCGACGCTGAGGCCCGCGTCCATCAGGCTCCGCAGCGCCTCGGGCGAACAGCTCGACGGCCCGAGGGTGCAGACGATCTTCGTGCGGCAGAATGGCAAGTCGGAAACGGTCGAAGACGTGGTCAGCGAGAGGCAACGAGGTCGCGGCCAAGCGACTTCGTCTTCCTCGAGAGTCCGGCGATGAGGGTATCGAAAGACTTCTGGAAGCTCGCAAGCCCATCGACGAGCAGTTTGTTGGTGACATCATCGATCGAGATCCCGAGCTTGCCGAGATCGCGAATCACGGCTTCGGCGCCAGCGACGTCCTTGTCCACGGTACGCGCCACTTCACCGTGATCGCGGAACGCATCGACCGTCTGCGGCGGCATCGTGTTCACGGTGTGCGGACCGATGAGCTGCTCGACGTACATGACATCGCGATACGAGGGATTCTTGGTGCTTGTGCTCGCCCAGAGGACGCGCTGCACCATCGCTCCCTTCGCCTCGAGCTTCTTCCAGCGCGGCGACGAAAACTCGCGCTGGAAGATCTGGTAGGCGAGCTTCGCGTTGGCGATCGCCGCCTTGCCGCGCAGCGCGTCCCGTTTGCTATCGGGCGGCGCTGTCTTGGCTAAAGCATCGAGGCGCTTGTCCACTTCGGTGTCGACGCGACTGACGAAGAAGCTGGCGACCGACGCGATGCCGCGGATCTCCTTCCCTGCCGCGACGCGTTCCTCCAGGCCAGCCATGTACGCCTCGATCACGCGGCGATAAGCGTCGAGCGAGAAGAGCAGCGTGATGTTGACGTTGATGCCGCTGGCGATGAGCCGGCGGGTCGCGTCCGCACCTTCGACCGTGCCCGGCACCTTGATCATGACATTGGGCCGATCGACCGTGGACCAGAGTCGCGTCGCCTCGCTCACGGTGTTCAAGAGGTCGTGCGCGGAGGCAGGCGAGACCTCGATCGACACGAATCCGTCGGTGCCCTGCTCCTTGTCGAACACGCCACGAAAGACGTCGCATGCATCGCGTACGTCAGTCGTGGAGACGAGCTCGAAAAGCTCCATCGCCGTCACCTCGCCGGGCGCCGTGCGAATCTGATCGTCGTACGCGTTCCCCTCGGCAAGCGCCTTCTCGAAGATCGTCGGGTTGGACGTCATCCCGGTAAGCGCGTCCTCACGGATTCTGCGCTCGAGATCACCGTTGCGGAGCATCGTTCGCTCGATGTTGTCGAGCCAGATGGAAACGCCCGCGTCGTGAAGGCGTTGAAGGCGGTCGGATTGAGGCATGGGAACAGCTCGCGAGATGGGTACGGTAGGAAGATACAACAAAGGTGCTGGGTGCTAGGTGCTAGAACGCTACGGTGCGCCACTCACGAGCAGTCGATCGGGGGTGCACGGCGGCTTCATGCCGCCTAGCACCCCCGATCGACTGCTCTTTGGTCGAGATCTCCCCCTTCAACCACCCTGCGCCGCGACCCACAACTGTCAGTTTTGGCACCTAGCACCTAGCACCTATTTCCATGTCACCTTCCAGATGCGTCCCATCGCGTCGTCCGTGATGTAGAGCGCGCCATCCGGACCCTGCGCGAGACCGACAGGGCGGTGATTTCCTGAGCCGCGCCCGCTACGCTGAACGCTGAGGTTCGGCGCGAAGTTGTTCGCGAAGATCTCGTACGCGCCGCTGGCGCGGCCGTTCTTCATCGGCTGGAAGACCACGTTGTAGCCCGCCTGCGGCAGCGGCGCGCGATTCCACGATCCGTGGAACGCGATGAAGGCACCTTCGCGATACCGGGCCGGAAAGAGCGAGCCCGTGTAGAAGAGCAAGCCGTTCGGCGCCCAGTGCGCAGGGAAGTACGCGATGTTCCCCTTCTTGCTCGCGCAGCGTCCGACCTGCTTGCCGTCACCGCCATACTCCGGCGCGAGCACCTTCTTCTGCTGCTGAGGGTCGAAGTAGCAGTAGGGCCAGCCGAAATCGTCCCCGCGCTGCACGTGAAACATCTCTTCCGCGGGCAGCTCGGCACTCTGCTCCTGAGTGAACAGCTTTGACCAGTTGCCGCCGGCACCGCCGAGCTGGTCGCGGCCGTGCTGCATGACGTACAGGTCACCGTCACGCGGATTGATGGTGATCGCGACGGAATTCCGGATGCCGCGCGCGAAGTGCTCGCCCTGGGCCTGCGTCTGGCGGAGCTTTCGCGCGTCGAAGCGCCAGATCCCCGCGCGCGTCTCGAGCTCCGTGCACGGATCGACGCCGGGCACCTCGGCTTTCCGATCGGAGCTCTGACAGGAGTTGGTCCCCGAGCCGACGTTCACGTAGAGTGACCCGTCGCGGCTGATCGTGAACGTCTTTGCACCATGCCCGCCCTTCGGCAGCCCGGTCACGACCTCCTCCGTCTCGCCGGTCGCAGCGAGGGAGTTCGCGGGAAGCTTCACGCGCAGGATGTCGGAGCCATTCTCGAAGTAGAGATATCCGTCGAAGAGCGCGACCTCGCTCGTGTGCGCGTCGCCGATCTTGTTGCGCTCGTCGGCGACGCCGTCGCCGTCCTTGTCGCGCAGGGCCATGACGCCGCCGCCGCTCAGCGCCACGAAGACGTCCCCGTTAGGCGCGACGGTGAGGTGGCGGGGCTGCGCGAGGCTGTCCGCGAAGACCGAGGCGCAGAAGCCGGTTGGAAGCGTGATCCCGCCGTTGTCTGGGGCGCAGCGCGAGGCCGGGTGTGGGCGCTGGGCGCCCTGCCCACAGGCCGAGGCCGGTGCCAGGACGACGAGCGAAAGAAAAGCGATCCGATGCATGAGAGCTCCAAGGACGCGGTCTGTTTGGATTCCGGGGGGAATATACCGGAACTCGAGAGCTTCCAACCATCGAACGGCATGTTGTGTCTACAGCATTGGTAACCGTCACCAGAGCAGATCCGCGCCCGGTACCGCGTCGATGGGGAGTCGCGGTTCCGGCGCTGCATTCGTTAGGAAACTCATTCCGGGAGTACTCCATGCGCGTCGTTCGCTTCGTCGCTCCTGTGTCACTACTGCTTGTGTGCAGCCTTCCCGCCCTCGCCCAGCGAGCGCCGCGCGATCCGGGCCGCGCCGCTGACGACTTCCTCGACAACTGCCGGAATCGAGAGGGCCGCCACCGCGACAACGACGACCGGGTTCGCTTCTGCGACGTTCGGGAGAAGCGGATTTCCGCCCCTCGCATGCTCGACGTCGACGGGCAGCAGAATGGCAGTGTGAGCGTCCACGGGTGGGATCGCTCCGAGGTACTGGTGCTCGCGAAGATCGAGGCCCAGGCGGAGGAGGAGAGCGACGCGCGTGATATCGCTTCCGGTATCACCGTCGATGTGAGCGGAGGCCGGATTCGAGCCGACGGTCCCTCGACCGGACGGCGTCAATCCTGGTCCGTGAGCTACGACATCTGGGCCCCCCGTCAGACCGATCTCCGCGTTGCGACGCAGAACGGCGGGGTGGACGTGGACAATATGGACGCCCGCCTGGAGCTCGGTGCCGTGAATGGCGGCATCAGTCTCCGCGCGGTGTCTGGCGACGTGCGCGGCGAGACGACGAACGGCCCGCTGACTGCCGTGCTGGACGGAGATTCCTGGCGCGGCCCAGGACTCGATCTTCGCACGACGAATGGACCGGTGACGCTCGATATTCCCGATGGCTACTCCGCGCGGCTCGAGACGGGAACCGTGAATGGCCCAATGATGATTGATTTCCCGGTCACGTTGCAGGGAACGATCGGTCGTCGCATCACGACGCAGCTCGGCCGCGGTGGCGCTCCCATTCGCGCTGTCACGACCAATGGGCCCGTATCGATACACAGGCGCTAGTCGCGAAAGGTCTTGACCGATTGCCTCCCTGATGCCTAACTGAAGCGACGTTCAGTGACGGCCATCTTACGTCGGGAGACGCATGACTCCAGGAAGTGTCGTGGCAGCACACGTGTCGCGCCTCATCAGGGTCGGCGTCCCCGCGCTGATGCTCCTGGCCGCACCCGCGGGATGCATCAAGCACTCGGTGATCCCCGACGAGCCGGACCTGGTCACCATCAGCGTGTCGAACAGCAATCCGCTCGACATGACCGTGTATGCGGTAAATCAGAGCATGCGCATCCGGCTCGGCACCGTCAGCACCGCGTCGACGCAGCGGTTCACGCTCCAGCTGCACCAGCTCAGCCCCACCGGCGAGCTGCAGCTTCTCGCGGATCCGATCGGCTCGCGTCGCACCTTTACGTCGGAGCCGATTCACGTGTTCGCGGGACAGGCCGTCGAGTGGATGCTGCAGGCGGACCTGCGCCAGTCATCGCTCACGATCCGGAGCTGAGGTGGGCGGTCGGGCGCTGCGTCAACTCGCGGCGCTCGCCGCGCTCGGCCTAACGACGCTCGGCGGCTGTCATCAGGGCGGAGGCGTCGGCGCCGCCGCGGCAGAGGCGGGCAACACGGGAGCGATCACGGTCCGTGTGGTGAATCACGCCTGGCTCGACATCACCGTCTATCTCCTGCAGGGCACGCATCGCGACCGCATCGGCGTCGCGACCGCGTCGTCGACGTCCACGTTCACGATTCCTCTCCGTCAGCTCTCGGCAGGCGC
>DATEPP010000331.1:0-4896 GCA_035273165.1 Gemmatimonadaceae bacterium | reverse complement strand
CGCTATCTGTCAGCCCATCGGAGAGCACACAATGCGTCAGATCCGCGATGCCGCGGGTGTCGAGTGGATGGTTTACGAGGTGAATCCCGTCCTCAGCGAGTGGCGAGCAGCCGATTCACTTCCCGACGGGTACCGGAACGGGTGGATCTGCTTCGAAAGCCCAACTGAAAAGCGCCGGTTGCTGCCCCTTCCATCGGGCTGGGCGGAGCTTCCGACCGAGCAGCTCAGCGCTCTCCTCGCGAACGCCGTTCAGGTCCGACGCGCGGTCCAATACGGCCGCTAGCACGCGCAAAGGGCATGGCGCGCCGCGCCGACATCATCTCCCAGGCCCGCGCCTGCTGATCGGCGGTCAGGACGGACAGGGCGTCACGCAGGTCGGCATGGGACGCGTCCCGCTCCCGCTCGAATAGATCGGTTGGCGGCGAGATACGCTGGCGACGCGCCGTCGTATCCCCGGGCGCCCGCCGCGGCCGCATGGAGTCCAGTCGCGTGCGGAGAGCGCGCTGCCGGTCTTCGCTACGTCTCGCAATCGCCGCCAGGCGCACGACTTGGGCATCGGTGAGCTGCAGCGCGCCGGTCTGGCTCAGGAACATCGCGGCTGCGGGCGGTCCGAAGGGCATGCCTCCAGGAACGGGCCCGGGCCCCTGTGGCTGCTGCGCCGAGAGATTTACAGCCCCGGCGGCCAGGGCGATGAGTGGTCCAACGATGAGACGTCGCATGGTTCGCTCGATTGTTTCAGAGGTCCGGAGGCGACGCCCACCAATGCGCCGCCTCGTTGCTCTCTGGTCTACAGCCGAGCTCACGACCGCGTTGGCCGGAGGCCCGACGTCCGCTAGCATTTGCCACCATGTCCGAGCCATGGATCTCACCGCTGGAGGTCGACCCGGAGCGCATGCGTGTGATGGCGGCGCGGGTCTCCGATCTCGTCGCCACGCATCTCGCGTCGCTGCGCGACCAGCCAGCGCGCCAGACTCTCTCCCGTCCCGAGGCAAAGCGTTTGGTCGGCTCACTCGCTCCGACGGCGCCGGAGGAGGGGATCGGCTTCGACGCCGCGATCGACGAGCTGGTCGAGCGCGTACTCCCCTACCATGCCCGCGAGCCGCATCCGCGCTTCCTCGGCTATGTGCCGAGCATTCCCACCTTCCCGTCGGTGCTCGGCGACTGGTTGGCCACGGGCTACAACTTCTTCGCCGGCGTCTGGCCGATCGCCTCCGGGCCTAACGAGATCGAGCTGACGGTCATCGACTGGTTCCGGCAGTGGCTCGGGCTGCCTAACGATGCGGGTGGGTTGTTGACCTCCGGCGGGTCGACGGCGACGCTGATGGCCGTCGTTGCGGCACGGCACGCGCGGGTGGGAGAGGAGGGCGGTCTTCTGCCGCGTCTCACGCTCTACACGTCGACGCAGGCGCATTCCGCCGTCGCGCGTGCCGCATGGATCGCGGGGATCTCTCGCGAGCACGTGCGCGTGCTTCCCACCGACAGCGAGTGGCGACTCCGCGCCGATGTCGTGCGCGACGCCGTCGCCGCGGATCGGGCGAAGGGCCTCGTTCCATTCCTCGTCGTCGCGTCGGCGGGGACAACGAATACCGGTGCCGTGGACGACCTGTCAGCGATCGCGGAATTGTGTGAGCGGGAGTCGCTCTGGCTTCACGTCGATGCGGCCTACGGCGCGTTCGCCGCGCTCACCCGCCGCGGCCCCGAGCTACTGCGCGGCATCGAGCGCGCCACCTCCGTGGTGCTCGACCCGCACAAGTGGCTCTTCGTTCCGTTCGAGTGCGGCTGCCTCCTCGCGCGCGACCCGGCGACGCTCAAGGCAGCGTTCCACATCTTCCCCGAGTATCTCAAGGACGTCGCGCCGGGCGACGCAGAGGTGAACTTCGCCGACTACGGCGAGCAGCTCACTCGGTATGCACGGGCGCTCAAGGTCTGGCTCTCCGTGCGCACGCTCGGCCTTGCTCCGATCCGCGCGATGATCGAGCGCGGCATCGCGCTGGCCGAGTACGCCGAGTCACTCGTCAGGCGCGATCCCGCGCTCGAGGTGCTCGCGCCCGCCGCGCTCGGGATCTGCTGCTTCCGGGTGCATCCGGTCGGGATCGATGATCCTTTCGAGTTGGACGCGCTGAACGAGCGAGTCAATGCTGCCGTCAATGCCGATGGACGGTTCCTCATCTCGTCTACCCGCGTCAATGGAAAGTTCTCGTTGCGGGTGTGTACGCACAACTGGCGGACGAGCGAAGCGGATATCGATGAGTTGATCGGGCTCGTTCGAGCAAGTGCCTGAGTTCCGGAGAATGAAAGAATTCCTTAATGCTCTTAGTGCTAGCGAGAATAGCCTATGACTTTCCCGCAAGAGCCTGACCGGATCTCTCCGGCGCGCGCTGATCGCCCCGCAACGCCACCACCCCGTTCACGATCACCGCTTTGATTCCGATCGGATAGTGGAAAGGATCCTCGAACGTCGCCTTGTCGTCCACCGTGGATGGATCGAAGACGACGACGTCCGCGGCCATGCCGGGTGCGAGGCGGCCACGATCCGCGAGACCGATTCGTGAGGCGGGGTAGCCACTCATCTTGTGGATCGCGCTCGCGAGTGACAGCGCTTTCTTCTCGCGCACGTACTTGCCGAGCACGCGCGGGAAGCTGCCCAGTCCGCGCGGGTGCGGGTGTCCTTTGTGCGTCGGCCCATCCGTCGCGTACGCGCCGCCGTCTGAGCAGACCATCCCCTGCGGGTGAGCGAGGATGCGGGCGAGGTTGTCCTCGCTCATCGCGAAGCCGACCATGCCGACGTTCCCTTTGCCGCGCTGCAGCAGCGCGACCGCGAGCGCGTACGGCTCCAACTGTTGAGTCTTTGCGAAACTGCCGAGTCGCTTGCCGTCGGCGGCGGCGTCGGCGTAATTGCTGACGCCGGAGATCTGCACGTTGTCCCAGCCGCCGATGAGCTCGACCTTCGCCATCGTCTCGCGGCGGATCTTCTCGGCAGTCGATGGATCGTCGAGCCGCTTGAGGAACTCTTCCGTGCTGCCGGCGCGGCTCCAGACAGGAAAGAGATTGCTCAATCCCGTCTGATAGGCGACGTAGGGATATCGGTCGAAGGCGACGTCGATGCCGCGCGGCGGCTCGGGCGCCTTCGCGGTCGCGGTTGCATGCGGTGGGCGTGAGGACGCCGCGCCGCGCCGCTTCGACGCCGCAGGCTTGCGAGCCGGCTCGTTAGGCTTCACGGTCGCGTCCAATCCACCGCGAGCGCGGTGGATGTGCGCGAAGATCTCGTCGAGCTTGCCCCAGTTGCGCGGGCCTTCGGTCTTGAGGTGCGAGATCTGGAGCGGGCAGCCGGCGGCTGTCGCGACGGCAATCGATTCATCCACTGCCTCGAGGACGTGATCGTCCTCGTTGCGCATGTGGGTCGCATAGGGCAGCCGTCGCGACGCGAGCGGCTTGCAGAGCGCGATCAGCTCCTCGCGCGTCGCGAAGGCGCCCGGCGTGTATTCCAGCCCCGACGACGCGCCACACGCACCGTCGGCGAGCGCCTGCTCGACGAGCTGCGTCATCCGCGCGATTTCCGCATCCGTCGCCGGCCGGTCGACGTTGCCCATGACGATGCCGCGCACCGTCCCCAGTCCTACCATCGACGCGACGTTGACGCTCGGCTGCAGTGTCCGGAGCGCGTTCCAGAGCTCGCCGAAGCTGGAGTAGCCGCGGCCACCGTCTCCATCTCCCTCGGAGCCGCCGGTTGGCGCGCGGGAGGAGCCGTCCTGGCCGACGACGATCGTCGTCACGCCCTGCCTAACGATCGACTCGGCTCGTGGGTCGCTCCAGAGCGAGCCGTCACCGTGGGAGTGGATGTCGATGAAGCCCGGTGCCACGGCCATCCCATGCGCGTCGATGACGACCGCGCCGTCGTCCTGGAGATTTTTGCCGATGGCGACGACGCGGCCATTGTCGATCGCGACGTCGGCTTCGATCCCAGGCGTGCCGAGACCGTCGAAGACCGTGCCGCCGCGAATCACCAGTGCATAACGACGGCGCCAGGGCAGCACGAGCCGCGGCGATCCGACCATCGCGGCCACCGTTGCCCCAGCGCTCACGACAAAGGACCGTCGAGAGATGGACATGAGCGTTCGAATTGTTGTTGTCCCGTCTGGTTGCAGGTTTCGCGCCGAGGCGCCGATCTGTGCGACGGCGCACAGTCGACCGCTACTCGGAGAAGATATTCAGCTCCGGCCGCGTCGCTGCCGCGCTTTCCTTGCCGAGGACATGACGCACGAAGGCAGGCCACCAGTCGTGCTGGTCGTCAAGATGGCGGTACTGCGTGAGCGCCGCCCAGGTCTGTTCGTGAATGTCTCTGGCGCGCTCGCGCGCCTCGTCACTCGAGATGCCCTCGCGCTTGAGCACCCGCCGGCCGATCTGGGCGTGGAGGACCTCGTCGGCCCAGTCGTAATCGTGGAAGTGGGCGGAGAGCGCGTCACCCGCGGCGACGGCGGTCTCGTATTCGTAGCGTTTGCCCGTCTCGCCGGGCATGAGTGATTGCTCAATCGCGTAGAGCATCATCTGCCGCTCGACCGGTGTTGCATGCAGATTGAGCCGGAGGGCGAAGCTGACGTTGAGCGGAATCTCGCGGCGCCAGTCGACGCCGCGGGCCTCGAGGGCGACGGTCCCCATCATCGCGTGCCGCGCCTCGTCCCAGAGCTGCCGCGAGTAGTCACGATAGAATTCCCACGGCTGATCCGCACGTTCCGTCATGAACGACGCCATCATCTCGGGAACGTCCATCTCCAGCGCACGCTTGCAGAGGAGGGCGAGATTGCGCTCGTCCGCGGGCACGTCGTCCATGTTGTAGACGATGTGCGGTGCGAACTCGAAGTTGTATTGGCCGTGGAAGCGCGCGTCGCGCCGGGGATG
>DATEPP010000330.1:0-5252 GCA_035273165.1 Gemmatimonadaceae bacterium | reverse complement strand
CACGCCGAAGCGACGTGCCCATCGCTCCGGGATCAGCTCGAGTGCCTGGCTACTGACGTGATCGAGGTTGGCGATCGGAAGATGGAAATGGCGTGCGACGAGCGACACGAGGCCACGATCGTCGAAAAGCCGTTTCGTCGTAATGGCCTCCCAGACACTCCGCGCGGACGAGCTCTCGAGCGACTGGATCGTGTCCTCGTCGAGGACGCCTTCGAGCACGCCGAGCAGCCAGCGATCGCGGAGCGTGGACGAATGAGGCGAGACGAGAGGATCCGACATGCTCCACAATGTCGAAGCGAGTATCCAGGCGCGTCGTACCCCGATCGCGCTAGCGGTGGCATTCCTTGTCGGACTATGAAGATTGGCCGCTGAAACTACTGACGCTGCACTGAAACCAGCGACGTGCGTTCTTCCCGAGCCACTGGCATGCGTCGCGATCTCGACACGTGTCACAAAACAAAAATCAGTGGTCTCAGTGCCGTGTCTGTGGTTTCAGTGACCTCACTCGACTCAACAAGCAGCAGCCGGCCGAGTTAGAGCACGCTCCAGAACTCCGGATTCACGTCGAATGAGAAGAGCCAACGGCCCTGCCGCAGCCCGCGTGAGACGTCGAAGCGAACGAGATCGAAGAACGTGAGCAGGCCGATGCCCACGGACGGATATCCGCCAGGAGTGGCCGAAGGCAACGGGATACCGTTGCGCGATGCGAGGATCGGAGCGCCGCCGATCGCCACGATCTGCGCGTATGGCGCGAGCGTGGCCGACGCCGGCACATTGCCGAAGCGTCCAAGCGGGAGCGCGACGAACGGCACGGGCGCACGCCACTCCAGCCGTTGGCTGAATCCCGCCCGCCCGACGAGTTGATGAAACTCGTAACCCGGCGCGCTCACAGGACCGCCGAAATAGAAGAGCTCCGACGACGGAATCACGTCGTCGCGTCCGCCGACGGCCCCGGCGATGCTGTGCAGGACTATCCGCTGTCTGCCGAATGGCCGCTCGAGATCGACGATGAAGCTTCCTCGCAGCGTCGTGAACCTCGGGAAGCATCCCGTGGCATCGCAGGCGAGCGGCTCGTCGTCGGCGCGGAGCGTACGAATCTCGAGCGCGGTCCGCAGCTCGGTGCCGAGCAGCCAGAGCGACGTCGGACGTTCACGACGAAGCGAGAGGCGCGCATACCGGTTAGGCGGAACGTCGACGAGACCGGGAAAGCGGCCCGCCACAGGCGATGCGTGCGCCGAAAGCGTGCGCATCGTCTCGAGCGCGGCCTCGACGCGCCAGAGCGGCTCTCCCACCGGCGCATGCTCGAAGGCGAACCCCAGACTCTGGATCTCGTAGGGGTCCGTGTAATCACTCGCGAATTCCTGCGCGGCAAGGCTGTTCACGGCCCGTGACCGCTCGGGCTCCTCGCCAATCTCCCGAAAATCGTACTGCCCGAAGAGGCGCACCGACGTGCCCGATCCGCTCTGCCAGCCCAACCGCGCCAGCCACTTGGTCCGGCCATCGTCCATGCCGTAGCGCACATTGCCGCCAACGCTGAGTCCCGCGCCGAGCCGCTGCGTGAGACCACCGCCGAGCGCGAGTCCTTCGACGCGATCGAAGCGGACGAAATCGGAGATGCCCCGCGCCGAGAGCGCGACGGTGCGCGTCCGCTGCAGCGCGCGCGCCCGGACGAGCGCGCGTGCTTCTTCTTGCACGCGTCGCACGTCAGCATCCGTAGTAACGCGAACGTCTGGCGGAAGCGAATCGAGCACGCGTGGCGTGGACCAGACGTGTCGCTGCTGCTCCGCCAGCGGCGCCTGCACGATCTCGACGCCGCCAAAGAGCCCGTACGAGAGGCCCTGATTGATCGCGTAGTCGCCGATCTCCCACCGGCCGCGAATGATGCCGCGCACTGGATAGTCGAGCCAGGTACCGGTGCGACGGATCTCGATCTCCTGTCTGGACGGCAACCAGAAGCGGCCTTCCACCAGGCGATTCTCGAGCACGATCGATACGTCCTCGAGCTGAGTGTCGAGCAACGCGGCGCGCGTGAAGCTGAGCGCCATGCGCACGACCTGTCCCGCTTCGCGATCGATGTACACCGCCCCGACGACGCGGGGCTGGCGGTCGTCCTTCGGACGAACGCGTACCTCGTAGACGTTCACCTCGCGACCCGGCAGCAGGATGCGAAGGCTGTCGGCGATGGCGAAGTCGTAGAGTGCGAGGCCATCGCGGGAAAGTGGATGCGGGACGTCGCGAACCTCGTCACCATCACCGAGCCGGATGATCGCCGGGAAGTTGTTCTGGACGATGCCGAGGTGATCGCGGTGGTAGGCGATATCGGTGGGGAGAAGCAACGTGTCGCGGCGCCCGACAATGCGCTGCTTGCTGAGATTGGGAGCGCGCCAGTAGACTTCCAGCGCCAGCTCGTCCGCCTTGACGATGCGCGGGGGCTCGACAAATCCCTGGCCGATCTGCGCGAGGAAGGTGAGATATCCGTGCGCTTCGGCCTTGTAGTCGGTGAGCCCGGTATCGGCGAGCTGCGCGGCACGGAGGCGTGTAGCAAGCTCCACGAGCGCGCGCGTCGTCGAATCGTTCCAGACCGTCTGTCCGCGCGAGGTGTGGACAGGGCTGACCAACAGCATCGCCACGACAGTGGCGACGAGTGATCTTCTGACGGAGTCGAGCACAGACCATCCAGGCATGATTCGAGAATCTCGTCGGGGTCCCAAGCAGGAGCAACCAGCGCGCTCGTCGCGACGATGAGCTTCTCATCGTTTCGCGATCTTGCTCGCCGCGCGACCGCGCAGGGCGGAAGCGCGCTCGTTCCCGTGTGGCGCGACTACCTGCTCGACACCGAAACGGCGGTTGCCGTCTTCGCGAAGCTCCGCGAGCCACCGTTCGCCTTCCTGCTCGAGTCGGCGCCTGCTGGTGGCGAGACATGGGCGCGCTACACGTTCCTCGGCACTGCGCCGCGGAGCGCGTGGAGGCTGCGCGATGGCGTCGTCGAGGATTGGACGGCCGATCGCGGATGGCACGCGGCGCGTCGGCCGGAGGATCCACTCGCCGACCTCGACGCCCGATTGCGACGACACACGCTCGCGACGGTTCCCGAGCTCGGCGAGTTCTGGAGCGGCGCGGTCGGCTTCTTCGGCTACGACGTCGTCCGCTACATCGAGCGGCTGCCCAATCCGCCGGCACGTGCCGCGGCGCTCGCCAACATTCCCGACGCACTGTTCGTCTTCACCGGCGCACTCGTCATCATCGACAACCTGCGCGGTCAGGCACGCATCGTCGTCGGCGTCGAGGTCGACGCACACGCGAGCGAGGTTGCGCTGCAGCAGGGGTACGAGGAGGCGGAGGCCGAGATCGCGACGACGGTGGCGCGGATGCGCGGTCCGTCCGCCCTTGCGCCGCTCGAGCTGCGGCAATCGGCGGAGCCCGCGGTGGGCGTGTCGAACTACAAGCGTGAGCGGTTCCTGCGTGACGTCGATCGAATCAAGGAGTACATCGTCGCCGGCGACGCCTTTCAGGTGCTGCTCGCGCGCCGGATCGACGTGCCTCACGATTTCTCGTCGACTTCGCTCTATCGGGCACTGCGCGCGCTCAATCCGTCGCCCTACATGTACCATCTCGTGCTCGAGGAGCTCGAGATCGTCGGTAGCTCACCGGAGCTTCTCGTGCGCGTCGAACGGGGACGCGTCACCGTGCGGCCGATCGCTGGCACGCGGCCGCGCGGGAAGACGACTGAAGAGGACGAGACGCTGATCGCCGAGCTCTCCGCCGACGAGAAGGAGCGCGCCGAACACGTCATGCTCGTGGACCTTGGCCGCAACGACGTCGGGCGGATCGCGAAGTATGGCACCGTGCAGGTCACCGAGTTGATGGTCGTGGAGCGGTACTCGCATGTGTTTCACCTCGTGAGCCAGGTAGAAGGGGAGCTGCGCGAGGGGCTGACGGCCATGGACGCGCTGAGGGCAAGCTTTCCCGCCGGGACGATGACTGGCGCACCGAAGGTCCGCGCCATGGAGATCATCGACGAGCTGGAGCCCGAGCGGCGAGCGGCGTACGCCGGGGCGATCGGCTATATCGCCGCCGGAGCACAGAGGATGGACCTGGCGATTACGATTCGCACATGCGTGATGGCGAACGGCATTGCGACGGTGCAGGCAGGCGCCGGCATCGTTCATGACTCCGTACCAGAGCGCGAGTGGGATGAGACGGAGAACAAGGCGCGGGCTCTCCTGACCGCCATTGGACGGGTGAGAAGCAGTGGCGATCGGGAGGCCGAGTCAGCGCGAGAGGGGAAGGAAGTCGCTCGCGGCACATCGCGCGTATCGACGTCTGTGTGACGTCGCCCCCGGGCTCGGCAGTCCTCTGCTAGGCGAGTGCCTCCGGCGGCTCCATATTTTTCAGCAGCGATGCCAGGTGTGATGCGGTACCGGTTGACGAGCACCGATGGACTACAGCAGCACGAGCTGCGCTCCGGCGTACAGCTCGTGGTTGGTCGTGCTCCGTCGAGCGACATCGCGATCTTCGATCCGACGATCTCGCGCAAGCACGCCGAGCTGCAGGCGGACGAGTCGGGGCTGCGCGTCCGTGACCTCGGATCGAGCAACGGCACATTCCACAACGGCGAACGGATCGAGGATGCGGAGCCCGTTACGCTGGCACCCGGAGACACGATCACCTTTGGCAAGGTCGCGTTCCGCGTGCAGCCGGTGGGCCCGACGACGGTGCATTCGCCTTCCGGCGGCTTCGCCTCTCCGCCCGATGCGGCGAACAACGGCCATATTCGCCCGTCGGCGACGATCGTGCGCCAGATGCCAGTACGGGACTCGCAGGGCGCGCTCGCCGCGCTCGGCACGAGCGATCCGCGGATCTCGACGGCGCCGAACGCGGCCGCATCGTTAGGCGAGGACAAGAGCCAGCAGAAGCTTGCGACGCTGCTCGAGGTCTCCAAGGGCCTCGGCAAGGCAGCCGACATCGACGCGCTGCTCGAGAAGATCGTCCGGTACGCGTACCAGATTCTGGAAGTCGACCGGGTTGCGATCGCGCTGTGCGAGGACGGCCAACAGCTGACGCCCAAGATCGCGCGCGACAAGCGCGGCAGCGAGCAGCCGCGCGCCGTCCCGCAGTCGATCGCGCGCAAGGTCGTCGAGGACAAGGTCGCGATTCTTTCGGACAACGCCGGCGAGGATTCGCGGTTCGGCGGCCAGTCGATTCTCATGCAGCAGATCCGGAGCGCGATCTGCTGCCCGCTCGTCGGCAGC
>DATEPP010000329.1:0-1087 GCA_035273165.1 Gemmatimonadaceae bacterium | reverse complement strand
GCCGAGGCGGCGCGGGCGGCGATCGAACGCTTCGCGGAATAATCAGCCATGCCCGCCGTTCGCGATTCCCTTTTTGCGTTTCGCCGCGCCCCGCTTCTCAGTGCGCTCAGCATAACGACGATCGCCTTCTCGCTTTTTGCGGTCGGCCTCTTCGGACTCGTCGTCGTCAACATTCGCGAGGCCCTCGAGCGCGTCGAGGAGCGGGTGGAGATTCGCGCCTTCATTGCCGACAAGACGCCGGTCGAGCAGATCGCCCTCGCCGCAAACGACGTGGCGAGGTACCCCGAGGTCCAGAGCGTCGACCTCGTGACGCAGGAGCAAGCGCTCGAGCGCGCGCGACGCGAGCTTGGCGAGTTCAAGGACGTGTTCGAGGCCGAGTTCCTTCCGCCCTCGCTGGACATTCATCTCAAGTCTGGCTACCGCGATCCCATCACCGTCCATCGCGTCGCCGAGCGCCTGAAGGCGTTGACCTTCGTCGACGACGTGCGCTTTGGTGAGGAATGGATCGCCCAGCTTTATCGTTTGCGAAACATCGCCGGCGTCGCCGCCGTCGCGCTCGGCCTTGCCTTCGCGGCAGTCGCCGTGATCATCATTGGCGCGACGATTCGCATGGCGGTACTGGCGAGGAGCCGCGAGATCGCGATCATGCGGCTCGTCGGCGCGACGGACGGTTACATCCGACGCCCGTTCCTCATCGAAGGGTTCGTCAAAGGCATCCTCGGCGGCGCGCTCGCCCTCGGCCTTACCTGGCTCGCAACTCACGTCGTGGCTGGCTACCTGAGCTTCCAGACCATCTTCTTCGACGAGCGGCTGGCGCTCGTCGGTCTTGCGGGCGGGGCCATGATGGGTCTCATGGGCAGCGCGTTTTCCGTCGGCCGTCAACTGCGGCGGGTGTGATGCCGGGACGCGGGTCGTGGGACGTGGGACGCGGGATGCGTGAATGTCATCCCGAGGAGCGCAGCGACGAGGGATCTGCTTTTGTTCAACGAGCCCAAAGCAGATCCCTCGTCGCTCTGCTCCTCGGGATGACAGTGTGCCTTTCTCTGCTGACCACAGCGCGCCCTGTCCTCGCGCAGGACAAGCTGCG
>DATEPP010000328.1:0-2435 GCA_035273165.1 Gemmatimonadaceae bacterium | reverse complement strand
GCGACGGGACCGAATCGCGGCGCGCCGTCGGTGTACTGGGGGACGGAGGCGGTCTGGACGAGCAAGAACAACGTCCACAACCCGATGATGGACGAAAAGGGACGCGTCTGGATCACGTCAGCGGTGCGTCCGCCGGAAAATCCGCCGTTCTGCAAAGCAGGATCGACACATCCGTCAGCAAAGCTCTTCCCGCTGAATCGAGCCGGCCGCCACCTCGCGATGTACGATCCAACGACGAAGAAGCTCACGCACATCGGCACCTGCTTCGGTACGCATCACCTGATGTTCGCCGAGGATTCGCATCGCACGCTGTGGACGAGTGGAGGCGGACCCGTCGTCGGATGGCTCGACACCAAGCTGTTCGACGAGACCGGCGACGAGGAGAAGGCGCAAGGGTGGACAGCGCTGATCCTCGACACGAACGGCGACGGCAAGCGCGGTGAGTACACAGAGCCGAATCAACCGATCGATCCGACCAAGGATCATCGCATCAACGCCGGATTCTATGCCGTGTCCCCGGCACCTGATGGATCGATCTGGGGATCGACGCTGGGGTATCCGGGCGGCGTTCTGCGTCTCGTTCCCGGCGACCATCCGCCCGAGACGAGTTTAGTAGAGTATTACGAGCCGCCGTACAACAGTCCCGATCCGGCGAAGCGCGGCTACTCGCCACGAGGCATGGACATCGACCGGAACGGCGTCGCCTGGGTCGCCCTGGCGAGCGGTCACATGGCGAGCTTCGATCGGCGGAAGTGCAAAGCTCCCCTCAACGGTCCGCGTGCAACGGGCCAGCACTGCCCCGAGGGGTGGACGCTCTATCCCGAGCCGCTGCCGCAATTAGCAAATGTGAAAGAGACGGGCAGCGCCGAGGCGAGCTACTACACATGGGTCGATCAGCAGGACGTCCTCGGACTCGGCAAGAATACGCCGATCAATACGGGCAACGCCTCCGAGGGATTGCTGGCGCTGAGGGATGGTAAGTGGGTGATCCTCCGCGTTCCGTACCCGACGGGTTTCTACACGAAATGGATGGACGGCAGGATCGATGACGCGAGCGCCGGATGGAAAGGGCGCGGCCTCTGGGCGACGGTGAGCACACGGGCACCGTTTCATATGGAGACGGGTAAGGGCACGACCAGCAAGGTGCTTCACTTTCAATTGCGGCCAAGTCCTCTCGCGCAGTGAGGAATCGTACGGTGACCGTGCCTAACGAGAGTGCGCCCGCAAACGCCGGTGTGCGCTTCCCGCCGCCGTTCGTCTATGTTCTCGGGATCGTCGGAGGATGGTTGCTGGATCGCTGGGCGGGGGCGCTGCCGATCACCCCCGGACCGTCGCGGATGCGGGACGTCGTATCTATCCTCTTCGCACTGGTCTACCTCGCGCTCTTCGTCGGCGCGCTCGCCGCTTTCCGCCGCGCCCGCACCACGTTGATCCCGAACCGGCCCGCGACGGCATTCGTGACCCGCGGCCCCTACGGGTTCACGAGGAACCCGATGTACCTCAGTCTCGTCGCGCTGTACGTCGCTGTCGCGCTCTGGTTGAACTCGTGGTGGCCCTTCTTGCTGCTTCCCATCGTCGTGCTCGTCATCGACCGTGCGGTGATCGCGCGCGAGGAACGCTACCTCGGCGCGGCCTTCCCCGCGGAGTACGGCGCGTATCGCTCGCGTGTGAGACGCTGGTTGTGAGCGGCTCACGTCGCTAACGTCGAGGTCATGCGCTTTTCCTACTCGATCTTCATCGCCGCCATTGCCGCGGCGCTTGCGCCTCAGCGCGCCGCCAGTGCCCAGGACAATCCCACCGGGGATCCCGTCGTCCAGCGCATCTACGACGAGGGAATGCACCGCTCGCAGACGAGCCGACTCGCGCAGGTGCTGATGGATTCCATCGGCCCTCGTCTCACCGGCTCGCCGGCGAATCGCGCGGCGAACGACTGGCTGCTGCGCACGTACAAGTCGTGGGGAATCGACGCCAGGAACGAGCAGTACGGCACATGGCGCGACTGGACGCGCGGGCCGAGTCAGCTGACGCTCGTCGCGCCGCGTACGCGCGTGCTCGAAGCGACGATGCACGCGTGGAGCGCGGCAACACCCGCCGGCGGTGTCACAGCCGATGTCGTCGGCCTGCCGAGCGCCGCCGAGCTGCGCGACAGCAGCGGGTTCGCCCGCTGGCTCACTGGGGTGAAGGGAAAGCTGGTGCTCGCGAGCAGCGCCCAGCCAAGCTGCAGGCCGGATTCGGATCTGAAGTTCTGGGCGGACAGCGCGGTCTATGCACACGCCGTCGCGGAGCGCGACAGCGTCGCCGCCGAGTGGCGAGCGCGCCTAACGGCGGCGCACGTCAACCCACGCGAGCTGCCGACGGTGCTGGAGCGCGCGGGCGCCGCCGGGATTCTCACCAATAGCTGGTCGCGCGGATGGGGCGTGGACAAGATCCAGTCA
>DATEPP010000327.1:0-11798 GCA_035273165.1 Gemmatimonadaceae bacterium | reverse complement strand
TCAGCGTCGTGATGCCGGGCGCGACCTGCATCGGCGCCGTGTGGGCACTCTCGCGCGATCGAAGCGGGCTCGCTGGATGTAACGTGAGTGCTCTCATCGAGGCTGGAATGTCCGCACAGAGTGATCCACGCCGCGCCGTGGTGGTGAGCGTGGACCCGAAATACTACTATCGCCGCTCACTCAGCGTTCGCGAGCTGATGCCCGCAATTGGCGCTGCCGCCGCTGCCGCGGCGGCGACGTTCTACGTGGTGAAGCTTTTCCTCGAGCGGACGCCTCTGCGTGCCGAGCCGGCGGCGCGTAAAGGATCCGCGCGCCGGAGCCGGCTCAAGCTGCACGAGTCGAAAGTGGATCAATCGTCGGCCGCCAGGAACGTCGGCCGGCGGTGATGCGCCGGTTCGTTCTCGCGCTGGTGTCGGGCCTCGTACTCGCGCTGTTCGGGGTCGCCCGAACGGCGCGCGCGCAAGACGTGGAGTGCGATCCCGGAGACCGGGAGGTGCATTCACTCGACTTCGTCGGCAATCATGCTTTCAGCGACGACGAGCTCGCGCTCCGCATCGTGACGACGGCCTCGACCTGGTCGCGTCGCAACCTGCGCGTACTGGGAACCCGGCGATGTCTCGACAGCGACGAGCTGTTGCGTGACAAGTACCGCCTGCAGCTCCTCTACCGGCAGGCCGGCTACTTCAATACCAAGGTCGACACCCTCATCACGCCGCTGACGCCCACCGAGGTGAACGTCTCGTTCATCATCGACGAGGGTCAGCCGGTACGGATCACGCGCCTAACGATCGCGGGGCTGGACTCGGTGCGTGACCGCGACCGAATTCTCGCGGGCCTCTGGATAGCCGTCGGGAAGCCGTACGACATCACCCTCGTCGAGCGTGATGTCCAGACGGTCCTCGCGCGGCTCCGCAACGCGGGCTACCCGCGTCCGGACGTGTTGCGAAACTATGAGACGTCGACGAAAGACTCGCTCACGGCCCACGTCGCGCTGACCTTCCTGCCCGGTCCTCGGGCCCACATCGCCGCGGTCCAGGTGGACGTCACGCCTAACGGTGGCCGCACTCAGGAGATCAGCGATCGCATCGTCCGGAAGCTCGTCGGCACGGGCGCCGGCGATCTGTACCGCGAGCAGGCGCTCGTCGACGCGCAGCGGAACCTCTATCAGACCGGCGCCTACCGATACGTCGAGGTCGCTCCGGTGATCGATTCGACGACGTTCGCCAAGGATTCCGCGGTGACGTTGCGGGTCACGCTGATCGAGGACTACATGCGGGACCTGAACACGGAGTTCGGCTGGGCGACGCTCGATTGCTTCCGGGCGCGGGCTCAGATCGTGGACAAGAACTTCCTTGGAGGCGCGCAGCGGCTCGAGCTCACCGGCCAGCTGTCAAAGCTCGGTTGGGCAATTGCCGACACGAAGTTCACCCGGCAGAACCTCTGCTATGCCAACTACCTGAGGGAAGATCCGTTCAGCAAGAGCGGCAACTACGCGGTCAATGCCACCGTGCGGCAGCCGGCGCTCTTCGGTACCTGGGCGACGCCGTCCTTCTCCCTGTACTCGGAGCAGCACGGTGAATACAAGGCGTTCTTGCGAACTACGTACATCGGTGGTGAGGCGTCGCTCCTCAAACAGCTCGGCACGGCAACCACCCTTCGTCTTGGCTACAATGTCGAGCTTGGAAAGACCGAAGCGGATCAGACGCTCCTCTGCGCCGCCTTCAGCCGGTGCGACACGACCGCGATCAACCAGATCACCCATCGATTGCCTCTGGCGATCTTCAGCGTCGCCGCGGCCCGCATCGCAACGGATAACCCGATCAACCCGACGCGCGGCTATGTCTGGCGGGCGGAGTCCCGGAACTCGGCCACGTTCCTAGGATCGGATCCGCAGCTGACGTTCATCAAGGGTGTGGGGGATTTCGCCGTCTATCATCCGCTGTCGTTCGGCAGCGTCGTAGCCTTCAGGCTGCGCCTGGGATCCGTGTGGGGAGGGGCGACGGTCAACGGCATCAGGCAACCGCCGCAGCAGGAGCGGCTCTACGCCGGGGGCGCGTCGAGCGTGCGCGGTTACCAGCAGAACGAGCTGGGTGCGCTTCTCTACGTTTTCAATGATTTGGATACGATCGCGGTTCAGCACGTTTCGCCGGACACGGTGTACTTCACTTACCCGCATGACACGCGGCGAGCGCGACGCGTCGTGCCAGTCGGCGGAAACACGCTGTTCGTGACGAACCTCGACTATCGCGTGCCGTCGCCATTCCTGCCGCAACTATTGCAGTTCACGCTGTTCACCGATGTCGGCACCGTCTGGAACCGGAACACCCTAACGAATTTCGGAGGCTTCTCACCTCGAATCACTCCCGGACTCGGGGTCCGGGTCTTTACTCCCCTTGGGCCCATTCAGGTAAATGCGGGGTACAACCCGTACCCGCCCAAGTTTGGACCGGCACTGTATACGCCGACGTTGCAGGACCAGCTCGGCCAAGGCTTCACGGGCGTGTACTGCGCCGTCCCGGACAACGCGCCCGCCGCCACGGCGCCCGTCGCCACACTGAATCCACAGGGCGTTTGGGAGGCGGACAACAGCAGAGAGTGCCCGGCGACGTTTCAACCGAGGACGCCGAGCGGGTTCTTCAAGCGCTTGACCTTTACATTCTCTATCGGTCCGGACTTCTGAGTCGTCTTACCATCGGATGATCAAGCGTCGCCGCCTCGTTGCGCTCGTCAGCGTCATCGCGCTTCTCGTGATCGGCTTCGTAGCCTTCATCACG
The DNA here is from genome assembly GCA_035273165.1 of Gemmatimonadaceae bacterium. Classification (GTDB taxonomy): domain Bacteria; phylum Gemmatimonadota; class Gemmatimonadetes; order Gemmatimonadales; family Gemmatimonadaceae; genus AG2. Next base: position 9,024 of record DATEPP010000327.1, on the reverse strand, counting down.
GGCGTGGTCGTCACGCGCACGAGCTATGGGCAAGACGAGCTGCGGAGACTCATCCAGGGCCAACTCGCCAGCGCGATCAAAGGAAAAGTGTATCTCGGCCCCGTGAGTGGCGGTTTCCTCACGGGCATCCAGATCGACAGCTTCGCGATTCGCGACGCGGATAATGATTCGCTGCTCCTGAGCACCGGCCGCATCCTCGCCAGCTACGATCCGCGCGATCTCATCGACAAGCGACTGCTCCTGCGCAACGTCGATGTCCAGCACCCGGTGATGTACATCCGCCAGCACCCGAGCGGACGCTGGAACTTCAAGGAGATCTTCCGGGGCTACGACAAGAAGACCAGCCTGCCGAAGTCGCCCGGTCGCAATTTCGGCGACTACGTCGTCATCGACTCGGCGAGGGTGCACGACGCGACCTTCGTGCTCCAGATGCCCTGGACGCCGGACGACACGCTACGTGGCGCGAAGCTCGATAGCGCCATCAAGTACACGCTGAATCGCCCCGACAAGGAGATTCGTCGCGTTGTCGACGAAGGCAAAGCCGGCTTCGCCCGCACCTGGCGCTGGACCGGCCTCTCGGCCGTCGTCTCGCGAATCCGCCTCGCCGATCCCGACAGCGACAAGCTCGGACGTCTGTTCGTGTTCGACACCGTGCACGCTGTCGAGAGCGATCCGCCGTTCCGTTTTCGAAATATTCGCGGCACGCTGCGAAACCTTGGCGACTCGATCTGGGTGGACGTCGCGCACTTCGATCTCCCGCAGTCTACGGGCTCGGGCGGTGGGAAGATCGTGTGGGGAAGCGACCTGCCCGTGCGCTACGACATCTCCGTCCGCGGTGATTCTGTCGCGTTGAACGACGTCGCCTGGGTCTATCCCACGCTGCCGACCACTGGCGGCGGCAAGGTGACGCTCCACATCGGCAACGAGAAAGACAACCTCCGCATCATCGATTACAAGCTCACGAACATGGATGTGAAGAGCACGGGTTCGCATCTGATCGGCGACATGACGTTCGCCGTCGGCGGGCCCGTGCTCGCGGTGAAAGACGTGAAGATGTCGGCGCAGCCGTTCGACTTCGATCTGCTCCGCGCGCTGAACGGCAAGCCCTTCCCCGTGGATTGGCGCGGGCAGCTGTATGGAAGCGTTCGCGCGCGCGGCGGTCCGCTCACACGATTCACCGTCGACGAGAGCGAGGTCGTCTTCCGTGACGCGCACGTTCCAGGCGCCAGCTCGCGTGTCGGTGGAAAGGGTGAGCTGAACATCCTCCAGCCGGCGCTCACGAGCTTCCGGCACTTCGACGTGAACGCCGCGTCAGTGGATCTGCGCTCGATCGAGTACCTCTACCCGAACTTCCCCCGGCTTGGCGGCACGATATCGGGAACCGCGACGCTCGACTCGTCCTGGCTCGACGTGCGGTTCGCCAACGCCGACATCACGCACCGTGACGGTCCGGGTGAGCCATCCCATCTCACGGGTAACGGCCGCGTGACGTGGGGCCCGAAGTACATGACGTACGACATCGACGCGCAGGCGCAGCCGTTGTCGTTAGGCATGCTCGCCCGCTCGTACCCCAAGCTCCCTCTCACCGGCATCGTGAGCGGCCCGCTTCGCGCGCGCGGAACCATCGCCGATCTTCAGCTCACGACGTCCTTGCAAGGTTCGGCGGGCGCGCTGAGCTTCGACGGCCGCATCGACATCGATCCGCCCGGCTACGGAATTCGTGGAACGGGGCAGGTTGCCGGCCTTGCCGTGCATCAGTTGCTCGATTCGGCTCGGCTGCATAGCGCCGTCCGTCCATTGACGCTCACTGGCCACTACGACGTCGCCCTCGCGGGCGACTCGCTGTCCGATCTGGAAGGGAGCGCCGCGATCGATCTGACGCGCGCGGACGTCGACGGGCTGCGCGTATTTCCGTCGACGGCTCGCCTTCGCTTCGCCAGTGGCCGATTGCTCGTCGACACCCTTCGGCTGGAGACGACGGCGGCGACAGTGCTGGCCCACGGTGCACTGGGACTGCCGCATGGCGTATCCGACTCGCTGCGCGTACAGCTCGTCGTCGATTCACTCGGCGGTTTCCGTCGCTATCTGGCGGCGCGAAACGCCGGCCCGAATGCGCTCGTTGACTCGCTCGAGGGACAGGTGACGGTGAACGGAGCGGCATACGGCCGACTCGACTCCCTCGACGTGAGCGGCTCCGTCGTCGGCACCGGTCTCCTTTTCGGCACCACGCGCGGACGGTTAGCCGGCGGCCGCTTCGCGATCCGGAATCTCCTCGACAATCCTCTGGGTCGTGCGTCGCTGCGCTTCGACACGCTCACGGTAGCGGGGATTCTTTTGGACTCCGTGCAAGCGAATGTCGAGATGGCCGGGCGATCGCGTGCTGCGTTCGCCATCAGTGCGCAGAGCGACAACGGGCCGACTGGGCGCGTCGTTGGAACCGCGGCGAGCTTCGGTGGCGCGCTCGGCTCGGCCACGGCGCTGACGCAGGTGACGCTCGACTCGCTCGGCCTTACCATTGGCGACAGTAAGTGGCGGCTGCGCGGAACGTCGCACGTCGCCCGCGATAGCGCCGGCGTTTCACTCGATTCTCTGGTGCTCGTAAATGGCGGCGCCCGCATCGCGGTGCGAGGTACGGCCCCGCAGCATGCTCCGATTGCGCTCCAGCTGTCCGCCGACAGCATCGCCCTCGCCGATCTTGGAGTGCTCGCCCAGCTCCCTGCTCCAGTTGGCGGTTTCGGCGCCCTGCACGGTTTCGTGACGGGAACGCGCGCGCACCCGGAGGTGCGCCTCGATGCACGGCTGACGAAGCTCACGTACGGCGGCATGCAGGCGGAGCTGGCGACGGCCACGGGAGCCTACCGCAACCAGAGCTTCGACGCCGCGGTGGACCTCTTCCGCCACAACGTGCCCGCTCTCCGAGCAACGATGGTCGTCCCGCTGGATCTGACGCTGTTCAGCGCCGAGCGACTCGATGCACCGATTCATGGCTCGATACGCGCGGACAGCGCGGATCTGTCGGTCATCGAGACTCTGTCATCGGCGCTGCAACGGAGCTCGGGGCGTCTCACCGCCAACCTCGATTATTCCTTCACGCCGACGCACAAGTCCGTGAATGGATTGATCGCGGTCCGCAACGGTCAGGTCACGGCCCAGAACCTTGGCATCACGCTCAGCTCTATCAACGGGTCGATGCGGTTCGATGGGCGCAGCGACAGCGTGCAGGTGGATCTGGCAGCCACGAGCGGCACCGCGCCTGGCGCGCGCATCGCGCTCCGCGGTTCGGTGAACTACGCCAAGTGGGACGAGCCGCGGTTCAACCTCGCGCTCTTCGCTCACAACTTCCATGCGATCGACCGACGTACGATAGCGTCGCTGGACGTCTCGACCGCACAGGACTCTCTCCGCTTGACGGGCCCGATGGATGGTGCCGCGCTCACGGGCACCGTGCGTGTCGAGCGCGGCGAGGTCTACCTGCCGGAGCGAGATCTTCTGCGCAAGCAGGTCATCGATCTGAGTGGTGCGGGAATCTTCGACATCATCGATTCGACCGATTATCGCACGCGCTCGATCGTCCCCGACGCGCCCTCGCGGCTCGTGAAGAATCTGCGCCTCGACGATGTGAAGATTGTTCTTGGCGACGAAGTGTGGCTCCGGTCGCGTGAGGCGAACATCAAGCTCGGTGGATCGCTGGACGTTCGCAGCGCCGAGCGGCAGCGCACGCTCGTCGCGTCATCGCGTGGGTCGAATGGCTACGACACGGCGCCGCGATACGGGTTGGCGCTCGCGGGAACGCTCACGGCCGATCGCGGCACGTACACTCTGGATCTCTCGCCGGCGCCGGTGCAACGCGACTTCGGTGTCGAACGGGGAACGATCACCTTCTTCGGCCAGGCGGAATTCAACCCACAGGTGGACATCACCGCCACGCACGACGTGAAGCGGCTGAACCAGCCGGACCTGATCATCCAGGTTCACCTGAGCGGATTTCTCTACCCGAACCCGACGATCGATCTCACCAGCACCAACGAGCCCTATGTCACGACGTCGGATCTCGTGAGCTACCTCGTAACGGGCCAGCCGACTTACGCGCTCAACTCCGGCGAGCTGGGGGTTGTTCAGCAAGTCAGTAACGTCCTCGGACCGACGTTGAGCGCGGTCGCCGCCGCCGGATTGCGTGGCGCAGGTATCGGAATACTCGATAATCTCCAGATTCAGACTGGCGCCGCACCGACCATCGCCAACGGCGCGAACAGCCAGACCAACATCAAGGACTACATCTTTGGCACCCGGGTCGGCGCGGAGAAGCAGATCTCGAACAATCTCTTCTTCAGCTTCAGTGCTGGTCTCTGCTCGTTCAATCGCGACAACAACCAGTTGAACAACCAGAACGCCTTCAACGGATTCGTCGACGCCCTCAGCGGGAAGCTCGAGTATCGGTTCAATCCGCACCTGTCGCTCCAGGCGGGCACCGATCCGTCGACGTCGAATCTGTACTGCCGCTCGAACTATTCCCTTGGAAACGTTGTCCAGACTCCACGGCAATGGGGTCTGTCTCTCCTGAGGACCTGGCACTTCTGACCCCGAGCGAGGAGCGCGCCCGAGAAGCCACGCGGTCTCCTGTGAGGCGCGCCTTCCTCGTCGCGAATCCCGCGTCCCGGCTCGGAAGGCGTCGTCTCCCGCGCGCCGTCGAGGCGCTGCGCAAGGCCGGTGTCCAATGCGATGTCGCCTTCACCGAGCGACCCGGCCATGCAGCGGAGCTGGTGCTGGAGCGGTCAGGCGGCTACGACGCGGTGTTCACCCTGGGTGGCGACGGCACCGCGATGGAAGCCGCCGGCTCACTCGCCGGAACCCAGTGTCCCCTGGGGGTGCTCGCCGGGGGGACGGGCAATCTCCTCGCGCGAGCCGTGGGAATCCCCCTCGACCCTAGGCGTGCTGTCCCCATGCTCCTCGGCGGCGAGGAGCTCCACATCGATCTGGGCCGGATTGTGAGCTGTGACCCGCCCCGGTTCTTCGCCGTGGCGGCCGGGGTTGGCATCGACGCGGCAATGGTTGCCGAAACGCCATCGTGGCTGAAGCGTCGTTTGGGTGTACTCGCTTACACCATCACGGCCACACGGGCGGCACTTCGGTCAGTTTTGCGCCGCGAGTTCTTCCAGGTGCGCCTGACGGTGGATGGCGAAGTCTTCGAAGCCGCGGCAGCCGCGGTGATGATCGCGAACTTCGGAGCGGTTCTCAGCGACCGGATCACCTTCGGTCCCGGGATCCGCTTCGACGATGGAGTGCTCGATGCCTGCTTCTATTCGCCGAGGAATCTGCGGGACGCCACACGAATCATGTGGCGGCTCTTGCGGCGCGATTTTGCCTCGGACCACGCGATGGTCTATCGCAGCGGGCGCCACATTCGCGTCGAGACCGATCCGCCGCGCCTCGCGCAGGCGGACGGCGAGCTGCTCGGTATGACGCCGCTCGAGATCGAGATCGCCCCGCGGGCCGTGCGGTTGCTCGTCCCGAAGCAGCCCACCGAACAGCCCTCCACCATGCCGCCGCGCGCGTCGGATCGCGCCTGAGCACTCGCATCGATACATGTCCAGCGTACTGATCATCGACGACGAGCCGGCGATTACCTCGGCGCTCGCACAATACTTCGAGCGCACGGGGCACGAAGTTCATCGCGCGCACAGTGGCGAGGAAGGGATCGTCGCCGTCAAACGAGCGCACCCCGATCTCGTGCTGCTCGATCTCCGGCTGCCGGACCTCAACGGCTTCGAGGTGCTCGACCGCATTCGCGAGCACAATCCGGTGGTCATCATGATCACCGGACATGGCGACATACCCGATGCAGTGCGAGCGATGCAGGCGGGGGCGGAAAGCTTTCTCACCAAGCCGGTCGAGCTGGCGCATCTCGGAGCGGTGGCAACGCGCGCGCTGGAAAAGGCACGGCTCCGGCAGATGAACCGCTACCTGGCCGACCGCCGCGGACGCCTGCCGGCGACGCCGTTGCTCGGGACGTCGGCGCCAATGCGCGAGCTGGCGCAGCAGATCGAGCTTCTCGCTCGCAGCGATCGCACGACAGTGCTCATCACCGGCGAGAGTGGAACGGGGAAGGGCTACGTCGCCGAATCGATCCATCGGGCCAGCGTGCGAGGAGAGCGGCCATTGGTGGAGATCAACTGCGCCGCGCTGTCCGGAGCGACGCTCGATGCGGAGCTCTTCGGCCAGGAGCTGACACCCTCGAACGGCTCCGACGCGCTCCGGCCGGGTCTCCTCGACATCGCCGAGGGCGGGAGCGTGTTTCTCGACGAGATCGGCGATCTGGATCCTCAGCTACAGCCAAAGCTGCTACGCGTGCTCGAGGGAAAGAGCTTTCGTCGGCTTGGTGGGACGCGCGAGATCACGGCTGACGTGCGACTCATCGCCGCAACAGGGAAAGATCTCGTGAGCGAGGTGACGGACGGCAAGTTCCGCGAGGATCTCTATTATCGGCTCAGCGTGATGCCGATCAACCTGCCGCCGCTCCGCGCGCGCTCGCGTGAGGATCTGCTCGAGCTGATCGCGCGGCTGGTCGAGGAGCTCCGGCCGAATCTGATCGACGCGCCGACAGAGCTCGACGACGACGTGCTCGAACGGCTGCTCAAGTACGCATGGCCGGGTAACATCCGCGAGCTGCGCAATGTGCTCGAGCGGGCGATGATCATGGCGCGCGGTCTCGAGCGGGTCGCGATCAGCCATCTACCAGCCGAAGTGCGCGAGGCGTCGGGCTCGGGCGTGGACCATCACATTCCGCGCACGTTGTCGGAGGTCGAGCGCATCCACATCGACCGCACGCTCCGCGCGCACAACGCGAATCGCACCCGTGCCGCGCGCGAGCTCGGCATCTCGCGGGCGACGTTGATCAAGAAGATCAAGGAATACGGTCTGGAATCGAACGAAGCACGTCCGACGAGGCAGCGGGTGATCGGATAAGCGCGCGGAGCGCGCATATCCGATCAACCGCTACCCCTCGCTCGATGGCGCTCGCTCGAAGCTTATTTGAAGTCGCTCGCGCGTTGTGCTCGCTCCTGCTCCTCTCGCCACGCACCACGCACCACTCCCTCCCATTAAATTCGGATGACGAAAATCCACGAACACGACGCAATGCAGTGCCGCGCCTGCGGCAATGAGGAGCGTGCGTCCGAGGGCTACCCGTGCGTCGACTGCGGCACATTCATCTGCGTCATCTGCAACATGCGTGGTGTGACCCGCTGCCGGGCCTGTCAGGCGAAGCAGCCGGCGGGAGGGACGGCGAAGGCGAACGGGTGAGCGCGTGACGTTGGACTTCCGCGCCATCGGGATCGCGGTCGGCCACGCGACCGATAGCGCGGGCGCCACCGGGCTCACGATCGTGCGGGGGATCGATGCGCCTCTCCGCGCGGGCGCCGCAGTCTTTGGCCGCGCCACGGGAACGCGCGAGCTGCACACTCTTACCGCCGATCACCTCGTCGACCGCATCGATGCGTTGATGCTCACCGGCGGCTCCGCGTACGGTCTCGATGCGGCGGCGGGAGCGATGCGCTGGATGGAGGAGCGCGGCCGTGGATTCCCGGTCCGCGGCGGTATCGTGCCGATCATTCCCGCGGCCGTCGTCTTCGATCTCGCGCCCCTCGGCCGCTTCGACGCACGTCCCACCGCGCAGATGGCCTACGACGCGTGCGAGCGCGCCTCGCCTAACGAGATCGAGGAGGGGTCGGTCGGTGCGGGGACGGGCGCAACGGTCGGCAAGGTCGCCGGGCCGGAACGGGCGATGAAGGGTGGCTTCGGCGGCGCGGCGATGACCAATGGCTCCTGGTCGGTCGGTGCGCTCGCGGTGGTGAATGCGCTCGGCGACGTGCGCGACGCCAGCGGCCGGATCATCGCCGGTGCCCGCGCCGACGCCAGCGGCGGTGCCCCGTTCCTCGACACGGCCCGACAGCTCGCGGCAGCCGACACCGCCGCGGCGCCCGCCACCAGCCGCCTCGACCCGCCCGTTCCCACGAACACGACACTCTGTGTCGTCGCGACGACGGCGCCGTTAGGCAGAGTCGAGCTCGGCCAGCTCGCGCGTGCCGCGGGGGCCGCCCTCTTCCGGCGCATCACGCCCACGGGAACCAGCGTGGACGGCGACGTCGTCTTCGCCCTGGCGCCGGCGGTTCCGCCGGAATCGCTCGGACGCGCGCAGATGGCGGTCGAGGCGCTCGCAGTGGAAGCGCTCGAGAGGGCGATCGAGCGTGCTGTGGTGACGGCCCGCGGCCGCGACGGCATCCCGGGACTCGCCGATTAAGTTCCGACGACGATGTCGATAGCCGCGCGCGCACAATCGGATATGGAGCCGATGGTCGTGTCGACCGTCTCGACGGCCATCGTCGTCGCCGCCATTGCGCCGATGCTGGCCGAGCCGCACGTGTCGAGCGGGCAGGTGTCGCAACAGCTGGCGGGGCACGTCGTCTCCATCGTCGAGGATCAGGGCGACTGGCTGCTCGTGCGCGGCAGCGATCAGTACGAAGGGTGGACGCATCGCGGCTACCTCGCGAAGCGCGCCGCGACGGACGACGCCGGGGACGGCCGCGTGTCGTTAGGCTGCGCCGTCGTCTCCAGCGACGGGAGCACGCGCTCGCTACCGCTGCGCGCGCTCGTTGCACCGGGCGACCGCGTCCAGTCGGGCGAGGTGATTCCGGCGCACGAGCTCGCGCTGCGCTTTCCGAGCGAGGCACAGGCGATCTGCCGGAGCGCGGTCGATCTCTATGTCGGCACGCCGTATCAGTGGGGCGGAGTGACGCCGTGGGGTGCCGACTGCTCCGGACTGGTGCAGAGCGTCTTCGCATTGCACGGCGTGTTGCTGCCCCGGGACGCATGGCAGCAAGCGCGTGCGGGACGAGACGCGGGACGCGACCTCATGTCGACCGCGCCAGCCGATCTGTTGTTCTTCTCCGATCGGCCCGACGCGCACATCACGCACGTCGCCATCGCGCTCGGTGAGCGCCGGCTGGTGCATCTCGCGCTCGGCCGCGG
>DATEPP010000326.1:0-1022 GCA_035273165.1 Gemmatimonadaceae bacterium | reverse complement strand
CGCGACGTGGCTCCGCCAAACTCCGCTACTGGCTTCGCGACCTCCCAGTTTGCTAGTTCAAACTCTTCTCCTGATGGCCGTCGCTCGAGCGGGTCGCGGGTGGTCAGGGTCGCGATCAGGGGCTTTCGGTATACCGCCAGGAAGTGGGGGTTCGAAGGAGCTCGGACAGCGAGATGCGGCCATTGCTCCAGAGCCGCCGGAACTCCGGAGCGACACGCAACGTAGTGCGCCGAAGCGGTGTCCAATGGATCGTGACCGGGATCACGCAGTACGTGACCCCCGGCTGGAACGTTCCCTAAGACCAAAGTCGCATGCTGGGTCGACGCCTACGGATCGTGGCGCTTGCCGCGATCGCGCTGTTCGTCGTCGCTTCGTTCGTGGACGTCGATGAACCCTGGTTCGCCATCTGGGTCGCCCTCCTCGGCGCGGCCGCGGTACTTCCGGGACTCAGCGTCCGGGACAGCGGCAATGGACGACCTGCGTACTTCCTCGCGCTCTTCGCCGCCGTTTGGATCTTTGCCGTCAACAGCTACTTCGTCGAGATCCAGCGCCAGCGCAGCGAGCGATTCGACGTCGTCGGTGTCCATCTCTCCGTTCCGCGCTCGGGTACCCTGCGCATAGGCGCCGGCTCTTCGGCGGCAGACACGCAGGGCGAGGCCACCGCTCCGGATTCGCTCGACGTCCGTCTCGAGCCCTCCACCGACGCCGCCCAACGATGGGCCATCACCCTCCGCCGCGATCCGGCGCGTCACGGCTTCACCGTGGATAGTATGGACGGGGTCGAGTCGCTCCAGCAGAAGCGCGACTGGAACCGCTCGCTCTCACGGCGACTCTGGGAACGTGTAGTCCGGTTCGATCCGGCATGGGTGCAGCTCTGGGGGGACGAGCTGAGCCTTTCGTCGCCCGCAGTGAATGCTCTTCCTGCTCGCTCTGGCGGCCCGACGCAGCATTTCCGCCTCGTCGAATCGAGCGAGGGGCGCTTCCTCGAGTGGAACGGCGAGCGCGCACCGCTCGTTCTCCCC
>DATEPP010000325.1:0-2789 GCA_035273165.1 Gemmatimonadaceae bacterium | reverse complement strand
GAGAAGATCTGGCCGCCCATCTCCGTGATGAGCGCGCGGAAAGTCTCGTGCATGTGCTTCACCTGGTTGAACTCGTGGTCCGTCCAGGCCCAGCTGAAGCGCGGCACCGGAATGCCCCAGCGATCGACGACGTTGGGGTCGATCTCCATGTACGAGCCGTCGTTCGGGATCATCTCGCCGCGCCCGGAGAAGCCGATCGTCGCCCCGTAGTAGCGTCGGTAGTCCTCCTTGAGCTGCTTGCCGTAGCCACCACCCTGGTAGCGCTCGATTCCACCCATGAACCCCGCGCTCGGCGCGTACAGACCGCCCCACACCTCGATGTGGTAGCCGCGGGGGAAGTCGAGCTTGGAGTTGTCCATCCACCAGGGCATATAGACGTGCATCCCGCCGACGCCGTCCTCGTTATGCGGGACGTGATCCATCATCGCGGGGATGAAGCCCGCTAGGTCGGTGCCGGTCGTGTCGGTGAGATACTTGCCGACCGTGCCGCTGGAATTGGCCAACCCCTGGGGGAAGAGCGACGATTTCGAGTTCAATAAAATGCGGGAGGACTCGAGCGCGCTCGCCGCAAGGACGACGACGCGTGCTTCGACGTGCTTGTCCGCGCCGGTCTTCTTGTCGACGTAGGAGACGCCGGTCGCGAGTCCGTCTTTCCCGACCGTGACCTCGCGCGCCATCGCGTTCGTGATCAGCGTCAACTTCTTCGTCGCCAGCGCCGGCGCGATGAGAACGTCGGGGCTCGAGAAGTTTGCCTTGACGGTACATCCGCGGTTGCACTGGCCGCAGTAATGACAGGACGCTCGCCCGTTGATCGGCTGCGTGATGATCGACAGCCGCGACGGGATACAGGTGACGTTCAGCTTGTCCGACGCTTTCTTGACGAGCAGCTCGTAGCAGCGCGGCTTCGGCGGCGGCTGGAAGATCCCGTTTGGCTCGTTAGGCAGATTTTCATGACTTCCAAACAAGCCAATCAGCCGGTCGACGCGGTCGTAGTACGGCGCGACATCTTCATATCGAATGGGCCAGTCGTCGCCGAGCCCGTCGCGGGTCTTCCCCTGGAAGTCGCGCGGGCCGAAGCGGAGTGAGATCCGTCCCCAGTGATTCGTGCGCCCTCCGAGCATGCGCGCGCGCCACCACATGAACTTGGAGCCGCTGGCGACGGTGTACGGCTCGCCGTCGATCTCCCACCCGCCGTCACAGGCATCGAACTCGCCGAAGGGCCGCGTCTTCGTCGACGCGCCGCGCCGTGGCGACGCATAGGCCGGCATGAGCATCTTTGAATCACGGGACGCGAAGAACGACGGTCCCGCCTCGAGCACCACGACGTTCGCGCCGGCCCTCGTGAGCGCGTACGCGGCCATGCCGCCCCCCGCGCCCGAGCCGACGATGCAGACATCGTACACTTAGCAGCTCCTGTTCGAATGTCCCAACGCGCCGGGAGCGATCGAGAGGAGGTGCGAGGCGACACCATTCCAAATTTGGCATACGCCCATTGTCGCCCGAGGCCGACATTGTTGCATCATGCCAAATTTGGAATGACGTCGCTGTGCATCTCCCCTCGATCGCTCGCCACTAGTAGCTCATCTTCGCCAGATACCCGTAGCTCGATTTCGTCGACGCGAAGGGATCCGGCAGATCCGTGGCGTCATCGCGCTCCACGAACGCGTGCGCGATGTGCGAGCCGTGCGCGGCGTCGTAGGCGAAGATCTTTGGGAAGTCGATCGTGCCGCTTCCGACGTCCGCCATCTTCCGCTCCGGAGCGGCTGTCGCATCCTTCACGTGCACGAGCGTGAAGCGCCCGGGGAATCGCTTGAAGTAGTCGATCGGATCGGCGCCACCCTTCACCATCCAGTAGAGATCCATCTCGTACGTCACGAGCTTGGGATCGGTGTTCTGGAGAAGGACCTCGAATGGCAGCGTACCGTCGGCGCTCTTCTTCAACTCGTAGTCGTGGTTGTGGTAGGCGAAGCGGAGCCCTGCCTTCCGTGCCTCTTCCCCAGCCTTGTTGAAGTCGTCGGCGACGGCTTTGAAGCCGCCGGGGCGATTCCGCTTCTCGTCCGGCGTCCAGGCGACGGTCACATACTGGTGCCCCGCCGTCTTCGCGTCACTCAGCGTCTGCGCCCACGCGTTCCAATCCTCTGGATAGCTCACGTGCGACGAGGGCGCGGTGAGGCCGTTCTTGGCGACGAGAGCGCGGATCTCGTTAGGCTTCCGCCCAAAGTATCCGGCGAACTCGACCTCCTTGTAGCCGATCTGCGCGATGTGCGCGAGCGTGCCGGGGAGATCCTTCTCCATCTGCTTCCGGACGGTATACAGCTGGATCCCGACGCGATTGAGCTTTCGCGAAGCGAGGAGCCGGTCCGGGCGTTTGGCCGCGAGGGCGACCGTGGCCGCGCCAAGGGTCGCGAGGAAGCTGCGTCGATCCTGAGAGTTAGGCATGAGAGCGCCGTCACCGAAAATTGAGTCGCGGGAACATGGAGTCCCACAAGGCGCTCGGCAACCTCCCGCCGGGTCAGTGTGGCGTAGTGACCCCGGCTTCACGCCTCGGGATCGCTGTCGTCGAAACGGTGGGGGGCGCGCTCACGGCTGGAGCACTCACCGTCGTGTTCGCCCGCTCGACCAACAGCTTCGCCGCGAAGCGCTGCGCCTCGGAGATCCGCTCCACCTCCAGCGCGATCGCGTCGATCGACCGCGTGAGCTCATCATACCGAACCTCGGTCACGAGCGACGGAATCTCGATCCGATCGCGGAACGCTCGCTTCACGGCCCGCCTCGCGCCGAAGTGTGCT
>DATEPP010000324.1:0-16545 GCA_035273165.1 Gemmatimonadaceae bacterium | reverse complement strand
AGGACTGCTCGCGGGCGTGCCCGTTGTCGTGAAGGACAACATCGCCACCCTCGGCTCTCCGACGACCTGTGGTTCGCGAATTCTTGCCGACTATCACAGCCCGTTCGAAGCCACCGCGATTACGCGCCTCCGCGCCGCTGGCGCGATCCTCGTCGGCAAGACGAACCTCGATGAATTCGCGATGGGCTCGTCCACCGAGTTCAGTGCATTCGGAAGAACGAAACACCCGCTCGATCCGAAGCTGGTGCCTGGCGGATCCTCGGGAGGTTCTGCCGCAGTCGTCGCCGCCGGTGTTACACCCGTCGCTCTCGGCTCGGAGACGGGCGGCTCCGTTCGTCAGCCCGCTGCGTTCTGCGGTATCGTCGGCGTTAAACCGACGTACGGCCGCGTGAGTCGATACGGCCTCGTCGCCTTTGCGTCGTCGCTCGATCAGATCGGCGTATTCGGCGGCACGGTGGACGATGCTGCGGCAGCGCTCCGCGCAATTGCTGGCCGCGATCCGCTCGACGCCACCTCGGCCGACGTGCCGGTGCCAGACTACGGCGAGCAGTTGCGTACGCTCGACGGCCTCGTGATCGGAAAGCCACGCGAGTATTTCCCGCAGCAGTTGGATCCGCGCATCACGGAGCTGTGTGAGCGCGTGCTCGAGCGCTGTCGCGCGCTTGGTGCAAAGGTTCGCGAGATCTCGCTCCCTCACACCGAGCTCGCGATTCCAGTGTACTACATCGTTGCGCCGGCCGAAGCGTCGTCCAATCTCGCGCGCTTCGACGGAGTGCGGTACGGCTTGCGCATCACCGATCACGGACTGCGCGACATGTACGAGGCCACCCGATCGAATGGATTTGGCCCCGAGGTCACGCGCCGCATTCTCCTCGGCACGTACGTATTGTCCGCCGGTTACTATGACGCGTACTACGCGAAGGCGATGCGCGCCCGGGGTCTCATTGCATCCGACTTCGACGACGCCTTTCGATCCGGTGTGGACGTACTCTTCACGCCGACCACGCCCACGACGGCATTCGCCGCGGGGTCACGTTCCGATCCGTACGAGATGTACCTCAGCGACATCTTTACGGTGACGGCGAATCTCGCCGGCATTCCGGCGCTCTCGTTGCCCATCGGTCGCGTCGACGGACTTCCGGTCGGTGGACAGCTGTTGGCGCCGCACTTCGCCGAGTCGCGCATGCTTGGCGTGGCGCGACTGCTCGAGCACTCGTTAGGCGCTGAGGCACATCGATGAGCGTGCGCGAAACCGCCGATCCGCCGCGAGCCGAGGATGTGCCGGCCTCCGGCGCCTTCGAGATGGTCGTTGGCCTCGAGGTGCACGTGCAGCTGCTCACGCGCACCAAAGCTTTCTGCCGCTGCGCTACTGATTTCGGCGCGTCGCCCAACACCAATGTCTGCCCGGTCTGTCTGGGGCTTCCCGGTGCGCTGCCGGTGCTCAACGAACGCGTCGTCGACCTCGCGCTCCGTGCCGCCATTGCGCTCGACTGTGAGATTCACCCCGTCTCGGTCTTCGCGCGCAAGAACTATTTCTATCCCGATCTGCCGAAAGGCTATCAGATCTCCCAATACGATCGTCCCCTCGCCACAGCCGGGCGCCTGACGAGCGACGCCGGGTCCGACGCCGCCGTCAACACCGTGCGTATCACTCGAGTGCACATCGAGGAGGATGCTGGCAAATCGGTTCACGATCGCTTTCCGGGTGTCAGCGCCATCGATCTGAATCGAGCCGGTGTCCCACTCATCGAGATTGTGAGTGAGCCCGATATCCGCTCCGCCGCGGCCGCCGGCGCGTATCTGCGCGCGCTCAAGCTGTTGCTCGACTACCTCGAGGTCAGCGACGTGAACATGGAGGAGGGAAGCCTCCGCGTCGACGCGAATGTCAGTGCCCGTCCAAGAGGCTCACCGACTCTCGGAACGAAGACGGAGCTGAAAAATCTCAATTCGTTCTCCGCGGTCGAGCGCGCCCTCGAGGCGGAATTCTCTCGCCAGTGCGACATACTCTCCGCGGGAGAGCGTGTCATTCAGCAGACCATGCTTTGGGATGCGGCCTCCTCTACCGTTCGTCCGGCTCGCAGCAAGGAGGAGAGCCATGACTACCGCTATTTTCCCGATCCCGACCTGCCGCCACTCGTCATCGATCGCGCTCGCATTGCCCACGTCCGCGACGAGCTACCCGAGCTGCCCGCCGCTCGAAGGGCGCGATATCGCGAAACGTTCGGTCTTCGGCCCTACGACGCCGACGTCCTCACAGCCGATCGCTCGTTAGGCAACTACTTCGAGGAGGTCGCGCGCGCCCACCCCGATCCGAAGACGGTAGCCAATTGGGTCATGGGCGAGGTGCGCGCCTCCCTCAACGCGCGCCGTCTCGAGATCGAGCGCTTTCCCGTCCGGCCCGCCGATCTCGCCCAGCTCCTCGATCTCATTGCCGGCGACACGCTCAGCGGCACTGCTGCCAAGCGGGTCTTTGCCATCATGACCGAAACCGGCGAGCAGCCATCCCAGATCGCCGGGCGCGAGGGTCTCGTTCAGATTCGCGACGACGCGGCTCTGCGCGAATGGATCGAGCAAGTGATCGCGGAGCACGAGCCAGAGGCGACCCGTTGCGCGCGCGGTGAGCGCAAGCTCCTCGGCGTACTGGTGGGTTTCGTGATGAAGAAATCGAAGGGTCGTGCGGACCCGCGGCGCGTCAATCAGCTGCTCGCGGAGCGACTGGGCGTATAGAGGGGAAGCTCCAGCTGCTGAGAGAAAGCGAGTGCTGAAACCGGCATGCCGAAGTGTCGCTCCGCCTCCTCGCGCAGCTGATTGTCGCCCTCGCGCCGCAGCACGTCTCGCCGCACTCGCTTTGCGAGCCGAAGCGGTTCGTCTCCCGACGGATCGAGCCGGTACGGTTCCGACTTCTCGATGCGCCGCAGAAAGTCCACGATGTAATCGAACGAGCGCTCGAGGTATCGGCCGACCTCCACGTCGGTGAGATCCCACCGGCTGTTCTCCTTCATCAGCTGGAAGATGCGCTGCCATGACTCGGAGTCGGCCACGACGACCATCCCGCGGAAGATCCGCCGGTTCGTCGGTGTGCTGAAGATCGTCGGACTCAGAATGCGATCGAGCAGTCCGTCAGAGCGCGAATGGTCGAGGGTGATCAAGTCCCGCGCCCGCCGGCTGTACCGCTCCCCAAGGTGCGTTTCGAAGCGGCTCTCCCAGTAGCTGTGGCCTAACGATGACGTGCTCGACGTCACCGCCAGCTGCTTCGGCACGAAATAGTTGTGCGCGACGGCGTCGGCGGCGAGATGGGCCAGATAGCCTAACGCGAACGCACGTAGCGGTTCGTCCTCGGCGCCATCGTAGATCTCCAGGCCCACTGTCCAGGAGTGACAGTGGCGTCCGACCGGCGCGTACTTCTTCGCGATACTCGTGTCGGCCGCGATAGACCCGTAGAGAAAATCATACGGAAACGCGCGCAGCAATTCCGCGATCGCGACCGGCAGCAGGTCGAGTGACCGCATCACCGCCTCGCCGAGAAAGACGTGCGTTCCCGGCGTCCACGCATATGCCGCCGAAGGCAGCAGCACGAGCGCCGCCCCGGCGAGCAACACCATGGTGGCAACGGCGCGTCGGCGCGACAACCGCCGCTCGCCTTGCCCCTGGCGGTGCCTAGATCCCCAGTCGCTTACGCTGTCGCCGCAGGGCACGTCGGAGATCGCGCAGCTCGGTCTCGACCACGTCATCGATCGTCTCTTGTGCCTTGCCGAGATAATCCCGCACGTGATCGCGAATCTCGTCGCGCGGAATCTTCTCCCACAGATCGCTCCCCGCGTCGCGCGCCCATGACGCACCGCGCGCTCCCAAACGCGCCGCGCCCAGGCCAGCCCACTTGGCACCCTTGGCGGCAGTGCGCAGCACTGGAGAAACCGGCCGGTGCCCGGAGGGCCCACGCCTCACGAGCAGCGTCGTTCCCACGCCGATCGCAACGCCGATCAGCGCCGCCGTCAGCAGGTCGTACTGCTCATCAGCTGCTCCGCGATCGCGACCCAGGTCCGCGGTCGAGCCCTCGTTCTCCCGTGCCCCTCCGAGTCCGCGAACGGAGCCGCGGTCGCGCGACATCGTCCTCGGCCGGCGTGGCGTCGCTGTGGTAGCCATCGAACATTTCCTCCTCAGTCTCGATTTCGGAATCCAGCTCCAGCTGATCCAACTGGTCCTCGTCCTCGTCCTGCCTCGCAAACTTCGTCCCAGCGGCCGCATCCGAGAGCGCCGACGCGCTCGTTCGCACCCCGCGAACCGCCGACGCCGTGGACACGAACATCTGCTCCGCTTCCTCCTGGACCACGCGAAGCAGCGCGTTGAAATCACCCAGCCGCCGTTCCGTCAGCAGCACCGCCTCCTGCAACCGCTCGTTCGCGCCCGCGATCGTTGCGTTGATCTGCTGCACGTCGGCGCGGATCGACGTCGTGATGTAGTTGATGTTGTCCGCGACCGAGCTCGCATGGCGCATGATCGGATTGATATCTCCATAGATGCGCTCGAGCAGCTTGTTCACCCGCCGATAACTTTTGCGAAAGTTCCACGCTGCCGGCACCGCCGCGGCCACGAACACCAGGAAGGCGATCGTGAGCAGACCGCTCGCGATCCCCGTGATCCGGTCGAAGGTGCTCGGCACGGACGCGATCTGCTTCGTGAAGACCGTGTCCGGCAGCGCGGCAGCGCGTTGGACCAGCCAGACGCCGGCCACCGTCATCGCGTCGAACATTGAGTGTATTCCCGCTGAGATAGTGGCGCTCGACGACCGATTCGTCGCGCGACCGCCAGAACCGCCGCCCTGTCAGTGCAAGGCAGAGGCCGCGCAGCCTCCTGCGCAATCGTACCCGGTCCCGGACGCGACTTCAAGCAAGAGCAAGCGATCTGTGATCTGCGTGCCTTGACGTTACCTCCGGGCACTGGTGATCGTTCGCATTCGCCTCGCGCCGCGGAGCCGAGTCCAGCGGCGCGGCGCACACTAGTCGAAATTTCCACGAAATATCATGGCCGCACTGCAGTATGTCGTCGAGGGCGGATCCACGCTCTCTGGCACCATTCGCCCCTCCGGTAACAAGAACGCGGCTCTCCCGATCGTTGCCGCGGCGCTCCTCTCCGAGCAGCCGGTTACCCTCGAAAACGTCCCGCGTATTCGCGACGTCGAAACACTGGTGGAGCTCATTCGCTCTTCCGGAGTCGTCGCCGAATGGAAGGAGCGCAACACGCTGCGCATCGACGCGAAAACCGTCCGCTCGGCGGAGCTGGATCCGCAGCTCTGTCGGAAGATTCGCGCGTCCATTCTCCTCGCCGCGCCAATGTTGGCCCGCTGTGGCTCCGTGACCCTTCCGCCGCCTGGCGGCGACGTCATCGGCCGACGCAGGCTCGATACGCACTTTCTCGCGCTCCAGCAGCTCGGCACGCGCTTCGACCTTGGCGAGGCCTACGAGTTGAGCACAAAACAGCTGCGTGGCGCCGACATCTTCCTCGACGAGCCGAGCGTCACCGGTACCGAGAACGCACTCACCGCTGCTGTCGCTGCCAAAGGCGTTACGATCTTGCGCAACGCCGCCTGCGAGCCCCACGTCCAGGACCTCGCGCGCTTCCTCGTCGCTCTCGGTGCCAGGATCCAGGGTATCGGCACGAACATGTTGACCGTCGAGGGTGGACACCCCCTCCATGGCGCCACGCATCGCATCGGGCCGGATCATATCGAGGTTGGCTCGTTCATCGGCCTCGCGGCCGTCACGGGCTCGGAGCTGCGCATTGCCGACGCGGGCGTCGAGCACTTGCAGAGCATTCGGATGGGCTTCGCCCGCTTGGGCGTCGAGTGCCGCACCGAGGGCGATGATCTCATCGTCCCCGCAAAGCAGGACAAGAAAATCCAGACTGACCTCGGCGGGCACGTGCCAAAGCTCGAAGATCAGCCCTGGCCAGCTTTCCCCGCGGACGTCATGTCGATCGCGATCGTGACCGCCACGCAGTGCGAAGGCGTGATCATGATGCACGAGAAGATGTTCGAGTCCCGCATGTTCTTCGTCGACAAGCTCATTGGCATGGGCGCGCGCATCATTCTCTGCGATCCGCATCGCGCTGTCGTGGTTGGTCCCTCCCGGTTGCGCGCGGCGCAGGTGGAGTCTCCCGATATCCGCGCCGGCATGGCGATTCTGCTCGCCGCACTCTGCGCCACAGGCGAGAGCACGATCGACAACGTCGGTCAGATCGAGCGCGGCTATGAGCGCATCGACGAACGGCTGCGCGCCCTGGGCGCGAAGATCGAGCGCATCGAGGAACGACGGCAGGCGTGACGATCATCGGCGACTCCGAGCGCGTCGACGACTTTTCACCCTTCGGCATCCGCGCCTTCACGACGACGCGCGCCTCTGGAAGCTTTGGTCTCGCATTCGACGACCCAGTCGGGCTCGTTATGCAGCGTTGGCGGCAACTGCGAGAGGAGCTGGCGCCAACCGGAGCCCGATTGGCGTCGGCAGGTCAGGTGCACGGCTCGCGCGTTGTCGTTCACTCTGACGGTTGGGAAGGGTGGCTGCGCATCGACGGCGCTGATGGGCACGTCGCACCGCAGCGGGGACTGGCACTCGCCGTCTCGGTTGCGGACTGTGTCCCAGTCTTCATCGCACACCCCTCGGGTGCGGTCGCGCTCTTACACTCAGGTTGGCGCGGCACCGCGGCGCGCATCGTCGAGCGCGGCATCGAGGCCCTGGCCCAACGCGGATTCCCTGCCGGCGAGCTGCGCCTTCATCTGGGTCCCGCTATCTGCGGCAGCTGCTACCAGGTGGGCGCGGATGTCTTTCGCCAGCTCACTGGGCAAGAGTCGTCACGGCCGGCGGAGTGCGTGGATCTCCGCGCGCTGATCGCGGGACACGCCCGGGCGGCGGGTGTTCGACACATAACGACCAGTGCATTGTGCACGCGATGCGATAACGACCGCCTCTATTCACATCGCGCCGGCGACGCTGGGCGGCAGATCGCCGTGATCTACGCGGAAGGACTCGGCACGGCGGCGTAGTCGCCACGGCCACTTCAGCTTGACGGGCCTCTTGGCTTGGCCTAGGTTACGTCGAACGCGGCACTTGGGGCCGCGGGACGAATGTGGGGGATGCTCCCCACATTTTTTTGTTCTGCGAACCTCCCTCGACACGACATGAGCGATGAGCTGGAAGGCGTTGTACGCCAGGAAGTTGAAGCGTCCGGCTTCGAGTTTGTCGAGTTGCGTCGTGGGGGTACGCGTTCGAGACCGTTGATCGAGGTTCGAATCGATCGACGTGATGGCAGTCGCATCACCGTCGACGATTGTGCCACCGTCTCGCGAGCCATCGAGGCCAAGCTCGACGGCAGCAGCATCGTCTCGGAAAGCTATGTCTTACAGGTTTCTTCACCGGGCGACCGGCCGCTCCGCTCCGCGGGCGACTGGAAGCGCTTTGTGGGGGAATGGGCGAACGTCTTGAGCCCGGCGCAGGGCGGACGGTTCGAGGGAAAGATCGCGGCGGTCGAGGGAAGCCAGGGTGCCGAAGTGGTCGTGCTCGAGCTCGAGCGCGGACCCGAACGGCGAATTCCCCTTGCGGATGTGAAGGAAGCTCGACTCGCGTTTCACTTATAAAGGAGGCATGAATGGAACGGCACCCGCCGTTTCACTCATGAGGTGCTTACATGATCGGTTCCGCAGAAATCCTGGCCGCGTTCCGCGAGCTGTCGAATGTGAAGCAACTCGACCGCGCGGAGCTCTACGGGCTGCTGCAGGACGGTATCATGGCAGCGCTCGCCAAGAAGTACGGTCCCAATGTCCAGGCCGAAGTGGACATCGACGACGGTAAAGGCGATATCCGGATCGTTCTCCTGAAGGATGTTGTCGACACAGTCGAAGATTCGAGCCGGCAGATCTCGGTCGACGACGCCCGAAGCTATGACGAGGGCTTCCAGGTTGGCGACGTGCTCGAGGAGCCTATTGATTTCGCCGTCTTCGGACGGGCCGCCGTCCAGGCCGCAAAGCAGCGCATCATCCAGCGGGTCCGAGAGGGCGAACGCACCCGTATCCGCGACGAGTTCGCCACCAGAGTCGGCGACCTTCTTTCCGGCGAGATCCAGCAGATCGAGCGCGGAAAGCTCGTCGTCATGCTCAACAAGTTCCGCGAGGCGGAGGCAATCATTCCGTATCGTGAGCAGAACCATCGCGAGCATTTCCATCAGGGCGAGCCAATCCGCGCCGTGCTCAAGCGGGTCGAGGAGACGCCAAAAGGTCCTCGCCTCATCCTGAGCCGCGCCGATGCGCTGTTCGTGAAGGCGCTCTTCAAGCTCGAGGTACCGGAGATTCAGCAGGGCATCGTCGAGATTCGGGCGACGGCGCGTGAGGTGGGAAGCCGCACCAAGATTGCCGTTTTCTCCCGCGACGACTCGATCGATCCTGTTGGCGCGTGCGTCGGTCTCAAGGGTTCACGCGTTCAAGCCGTGGTCAACGAGCTCGGTGGCGAGCGCATTGACATCGTCCCCTGGTCGCCGGATCCGGAGCGGTTCGCCAAGCTGGCCCTTGCGCCGGCCAAGGTTGCTCGTGTCTTCAGCGACCCGACCACGAAGACCATTCAGGCCGTCGTCGACGAGGACCAGCTGTCGCTCGCCATCGGACGCAACGGACAGAACGTTCGTCTCGCATCCGAGCTGACCGGTTGGAAGATCGATCTCTATTCGAGTCGCGAGTGGCTCGAGCGTGGAAGCGATTCGCCGCTCTTTGCACCGCTGCCGGAAGAGACGGACGAGATGGCCGACGTTCGGCTCTCGGATATCTCGGGACTTCCGCCGGCCACGGTGGCCGTGCTCGAGGAAGCGGGATACCGCACCTTGAACGACATCATCGATCTCGAGCGTGAGGATCTACTAAAGTTGCCTGGGATCGCGCCCGCCGAGGCGGACCGCATCATGGGCATCATCGACGAGCTGACGACGGAAGACACCTCCGATGACGGAGCAGCGGGCGGTCGCTCGTCCGAAGCTGGCGAACTGGGGTCGACCGCCTGACGGGAGTCGCGATCACGGTGGAACCGCGCGTCACCGAGCGCCTCTTGAGACTCATCGGCCTCGGCGTCCGCGCCCGCAACGTCGTCGTCGGCGTGGAGCAGGTCCGCACGGCGGCGAGAAAAGGAAATCTCGTGCTGGCTGTCGTCGCACCTGATGCGTCGGCGAACAGTCGCGAGAAGGTCGTGCCGCTGCTCCGCGCACGGCGTGTTATGTTCGTTGAGGGTCCGACCGCGGCCGAGTTGGGGGCGGCGGTCGGACGTGAACAAACGGCAGCTGTGGGCGTTGTCGATCCGCAGCTCGCCCGCGGCATTCGCGAGCTCGTGATGACGAGTACCGCGAAGGATTCGGAGGAGGGGTGATTGAGCAAGCTTCGCGTACATGACATGGCTGGTGAATTCGGAATCTCTTCTGACGAGGTCATCTCCTTACTTCGTCAGATGGACGTTCCTGTTCGCAGTCATTTGAGTTTGCTCACCGACGACCAGGTTGCGCGCGTGCGCGCACGCTGGGAGCGCGAGAAGCGCGCGCGAGCCGAGAAGCAGGCTGCGCCCGCCACCACCACGCGCCGTCGTCGATCGACCGCCGTCGCCCCAGTGCCGGAGCCTGCGGCTGCCGCCGCCGGTGATGCCGGTATCCGACGCCGCCGTCGCTCGGAGATGGCTCCGCCGCCCGTCGAGGTGGCCGAGCCGACGATTGCTCCGCTTTCCGACGAGCCTAACGAGATCGCCGCCGACTCGGCGTTCACCGTCGAGCACGAGAGCGAGTCGCCAACCGAGCGCGCCCCCGATCGTGGAGTCGCGTATGAAGCGACCGCGCCGGCGATCGAACGATTCGTTCCCCCCGCACCGCCATCGCCGCCGGAAGAGACGGAGGTGAGAACGCCGCCGCCCGCGCCGCGCGCACCCGAAGAGACCCGCGCGCCGGCAGCGCAATCGCCGGCGACGAATCGGCCTTCAGCGCCGTCGGGTATGCCTGACCGCCCACGTCCACGGCCGATCACGCCGGGCGCGCCGCGTCCACGTCCCGTGGCAAGCAGCGGCTCTTTCATGCCGCCACGTCCTATTGCGTCCGCGGCGCCGGGTGGCACCGCAACCCCGGCCCGCCGCGACGATCGCCAGCAACAGCAGCCGGGCGGTGGTGGCGCGGGTGGTCACGCGGAGCGTGGCCGCCGCAAGAAGGGAAAGCGCGGAGCCGTCGATCAGGAAGCGGTGGATGCGAACATCTCCAAGACGATGGCAACCCTCCGCGGCGCTCCGCAGCGGCGCAGCTCCAGCGATCTGCGACGGGGTGCGCGTGAGGAGCTCGAGGCAGCTCGGGCCGCGGAGCAGGAGCGCGAACGGAAGACTGTTCGCGTCAATGAATTCATCACCGTCAGTGAGCTCGCCCAGATTCTGAAAGCGCAAGCGACGGAGATCGTCGCCTTTGCCTTCAAGAACCTGGGGTTGATGGTCACCATCAACCAGCGCTTGGACTTCGACCAGATCGAGTTGATTGCGAGCGAGTTCGGCTTCGAGGCCGTCCGCGAGGATGCGTACCAGGCCGATGAAGGCGCTGCGCCCACTGTCGACCGTGAGGAAGACAGGGTCTTTCGCCCGCCGGTCGTGACCATCATGGGTCACGTCGACCACGGAAAGACGTCGCTGCTCGACTACATCCGGAAGGCCAACGTCGTGGCTGGCGAGGCAGGCGGTATCACCCAGCACATCGGCGCGTACCACGTCACGCTGCCTAACGGCAAGCAGATCAGCTTCCTCGATACGCCTGGTCACGAGGCCTTTACCGCCATGCGCGCCCGTGGCGCGCAGGTCACCGACATCGTCGTGCTGGTTGTTGCGGCTGACGACGGCCTCATGCCCCAGACGATTGAGGCGATTTCGCACGCCCGAAATGCCTCCGTGCCGCTCATCGTCGCCGTCAACAAGGTCGACCTGCCGCAAGCCAATCCGGGTCGGGTCAAGCAACAGCTCCTGCAGCACGGCGTCGTGCTCGAGGAGTTCGGCGGTCAGGTGCTGTCGGCCGAGATCTCGGCGAAGAAGGGAACCAACATCGATCAACTGCTCGACAACATCCTGCTCCAGGCCGAGATCCTCGATCTCAAGGCCAACCCGGATCGTCGGGCCGAAGGTACGGTCGTCGAAGCGCAGCTCGATCCCGGCAAGGGCCCTGTCGCGACGGTGCTGGTGCGCAATGGCACCCTCAAGGTCGGCGACGACTTCATCTGCGGACTGTTCT
The DNA here is from genome assembly GCA_035273165.1 of Gemmatimonadaceae bacterium. Taxonomy (GTDB): domain Bacteria; phylum Gemmatimonadota; class Gemmatimonadetes; order Gemmatimonadales; family Gemmatimonadaceae; genus AG2. Next base: position 5,274 of record DATEPP010000324.1, on the reverse strand, counting down.
CGGGTCGCGTTCGTGCTCTCCTCGACGAGCGTGGCAAGCCGGTAAAGAGTGCGGGACCGGCGATCCCGGTTCAGGTGCTCGGGATGGAAGGTGTGCCGATGGCTGGCGATCAGTTCCTCGTCGTCGAGGACGCGACCGCCGCGCGTGATGTGGCCCAGCGTCGCCAGCGTCTCGATCGCGAGGCAAAGAGTCGGCGGACGTCCCGGGGCGGCGTTTCGCTCGAAGACTTCATGGCGCAGTCGGCGGCAGGCGAGCAGCGCACCCTCCGCATCCTCATCAAGGCAGACCAGGGCGGCCCGGCTGAAGCACTTGCCGACGCGCTCGTGCAACTCTCCACGGGCGAGGTCAAGGTCGAGATCGTACATCGTGGCGTGGGTGCCATCACCGAGGGCGACATCCTTCTCGCGAAGGCCTCAGGCGCGATCATCCTCGGCTTCCATGTGCGGCCGGATAACAACGCCCGCACAGCCGCCGAGCGTGAGGGCGTCGACATTCGTCTCTACCGCATCATTTACGAAGCGGTGAACGACGTCCGGGCCGCGCTCGAGGGCCTCCTCCGGCCCGAGCAGCGGGAAGTCATCTCCGGTGAGGCCGTGGTGCGCGAGGTCTTCAAGATTTCCCGCATCGGAACGATCGCTGGCTGTTCGGTCCGCAGCGGCGTCATCAACCGACAGGGTCGTGCCCGTATCATCCGCGACGGCGTGGAGATCTACGACGGCACGATCGCGTCGCTCCGACGCTTCAAGGAGGATGTGCGCGAGGTGCGCGAGGGCTTCGAGTGCGGTATCAGCATCGAGAACTTCAACGACCTCAAGGTCGGCGATGTCATCGAGTGCTATCGCACCGAGCAGATCGCGCGCACCCTCGAGTCGACTTCGACCTGATCGGCGGTATCGACTTCGTCACGTGGTCATCGGTGTGCGCTCGTACGAGTTGCACCTCCCAGGCGCACACTCGCTCAAGGACAAGCGGTCGGTGCTCAAGAGCTTGAAGGATCGGCTGCATAACGAGTTCAACGTGTCCGTCGCCGAGACGGGCCACCACGATGCGTGGCAGAGCGCCGAGCTCACGATCTGCCTCGTCTCGGCCGAGCGCCGGCACGCCGCGTCCGTTCTCGAATCCGTCGACCGATTCGTCGAGAGCAATCCGCTCTGTCGCATCGTGGACACTGCCACGAGCTTTCTCTGATGGCGAGCACCAATCGTCGTCCCGATCGAGTCGCCGCGGCGATCCGCGAAGAAGTCGCGACCTTCCTCAGCCAGGACGTCAAGGATCCGCGCGTCGTTGGTCTCGTCACCGTGACCGGCGTCGACGTCTCCCGCGATCTGCGCGTCGCCACTGTATACGTGAGCATCTACGGCTCCGAGTCCGAGCGCGCTGCTACGGCGGATGGCCTCGCGAGTGTTGCGAGTCATCTCCGTGCCCGCATCGGGCGGAGTCTCCGCCTCCGCCTTGCTCCCGAAATTGTCTTCAAGCCTGACGAGAGCATCGCGCGTGCGGCGCGGATCGAGACCCTGCTCTCGCAACTCAAGGATGCGCCACCCTCCGGTGAGGACGAGCGCGACTGACGGTGTGCTGCTCGTGGACAAGCCGAGTGGCGTGACGTCACACGACGTCGTTGCCGTGGCGCGTCGCGCGTTAGGCATCAAACGCGTCGGCCACACGGGCACACTCGACCCATTCGCGACCGGACTGCTCATTCTGCTTGTCGGGCAGGGCACTCGCCTCGCGCAGTACGTCGCTGGCGAGCCCAAGGTCTACGACGCCACCATCGTCTTCGGCGCCGAAACAAGCACGGACGACCTCACCGGTGACGTCACCCGCGCGGCGGCGCTCCCCGAGCCGGCGAACGTTGATCGCGCCATTCAATCCCTCACCGGACCATTGCGTCAGACTCCCCCTGACTTTTCTGCGAAGCAGGTTGCGGGACGTCGCGCCTATGCCGCGGCACGCGCGGGCGTTCCACTCGAGCTCGCGCCCGTCCCTGTCGTGGTCCACTCCTGGGAGATACGCGGTCGCACCGCGACACAGCTCGACGTGACGATCACCTGCGGTGGCGGTACCTACGTCCGTGCGCTCGCGCGAGACCTCGGTCGCGGCGCGTCGAGTGCCGCTCATCTCACCGCGTTGCGGCGCGTCCGCAGCGGCCCGTTCGACGTGGCTGACGCGGTCACACTCGATGACATCGATCGCGATCGTGCCGCCGCGCTGCTCCCTCTGCGATTAGCGATTCCTCATCTACCGACGCAGCGGCTCGCTGGCGACGAGCTCCGGCGCGTCCGGCACGGCAATGCCGTGCCGAGTCAGCTTCGTGCCTCGCTCGCTGCGCTGCTCGACCCTGAAGACAACCTCGTTGCCATCGCGCGAGCTGATGACGGGATGCTGCGGCCCTCCCTCGTTATACAGGATGACTGAAGCGCTGGCGAGCACGCGCGCACTGCCACGGCTGTCCCTTGGTGCCGTCATCACCGTCGGCACCTTCGACGGCGTTCATCTCGGCCATCGTGCGATTCTCTCCCGCGTCGCTCGCCGGGCTGCCGATCGCAGTCTTCCGAGCGTTCTCGTCACCTTCGAGCCTCATCCGCTCGACGTCGTCAATCCGTCCGCGGCGCCCTTGCTGCTCTCGACGACGAACGAGAAGCTCGAGCTCGTTGCTGAATGTGGGATCGACTACGCGGTCATCGTGCCCTTTACACCCTCGCTCGCCGCTCTGGACCCATCCGCCTTCGTCGAGAAGCTGCTGCTCGATCGCTACTGCCTCCGCGAGCTCTTGATTGGCCACGATCACGGCTTCGGCCGCGGCCGGTCAGGAGATATTCACATCCTCCGCCAACTTGGCGAACGCTTCGATTTCGAAGTGGAAATGGTCGAGGCGGTGGCGGTCGACGGGGCGCCCGTGTCGTCGAGCGCGATCCGTCGCTCGATCGCCAGTGGCGATCTCGAGAGTGCTCTCCGATCGCTCGGACGCCGCTACTCGTTCAGTGGACATGTCGTTCCTGGCGATCAACGGGGAGCGAAGCTGGGTTTTCCGACAGTCAACATCGCGCTCCAAACAGCGCGCAAACTTCTTCCTCCCGTCGGGGTATACGCGGTTCTTCTCGAGTCCGAGCGCGGCACGTTTGGCGGAATGATGAATCTGGGACCTCGACCTACCTTCGACGATCCGGTCCTTTCGCTCGAGGTACACCTCTTCGATGCGACTGGCGACTGGTATGGCGCGCCGGTACGCGTCGAGTTCGTGAGCCGCCTGCGGGACACGGTTCGCTTCGATTCGGTGGATGCGCTTGTTGCCCAGCTACGCGCCGACGAGCACGCCGCGCGCGCTGCGTTGACTCAAATCAAGGCGTGAGATACCCTTAGAAGCTGCGCGAAACTCCTCCTTCCTCCAGCAGTGCCATGTCCAATCTGAAGTACCGCATCGGCGCCATCGTTGCGCTCTGCCTCCTTTCTCTCTGGGCGCTGTTTCCCCGCAATGTGAAAGTTCAGCAGCGCGGAGCAGACGGTATCCTGCGCGATACGATCCAGCGCCACGTCCCCCTTCGAAAGGGCTTGGACCTGCAGGGCGGCACCTATCTGGCGCTCGAAGTTGACGAGTCCAAGCAGGCGATCAGCCCTGACAAGATCCCAGACGCAATCGACCGCGCCCTCAAAACCGTCCGCAACCGTATCGAGGGCATCGGCGTCTCCGAGGCCGTGGTACAGAAGCAGGGCAACGATCGCATCGTCGTTCAGATTCCCGGTATTCAGGATCCGGAGCGGGCGCGGGAGATCATCAAGGATCAGGCATTCCTCGAGTTCCGCATTACGGACAAGACGCAGGCTCTCGAGCGCGTCCTTCCCCGTTTGGATCAGGTCATCCGCGACAAGGGGCTTGCATCAACGACTACCGTCGCCTCTGCGCCAACGCAGCCTGCTGCATCGAAGGGGCTTCAGGGACTGCTGACCGGGACCGATACAGCCAAGACGGATACCTCCAAGGCGGGTCGGTCGAAGAAGGACACCACCAAGGCCGATACGGCCGCGATCATTCCAACCACTGGTGGTCCGTTCTCCAGTCTCATTCAGCAGAGCCCTGGCGGGATGCCGGGAGAATACCTCGTCGACGCCGACAACGCGCCGAAGGTGGAGAGCTATCTCGAGCTCCCGGAGATCAAGGCGGCGATGCCGCCAGGCAAGCAGATGCTGCCGAGCAATGACTCGACGGTGCTCCAGAACAAGGTGTATCGGCTCTTTTACGTCGTCGATGCCAAGCCAATCGTCACCGGTGAGTCGCTGACCGACGCGCGACCCAACACCTCGCCCCTCGAAGGGACCATCGTTCAGTTCACTCTCGACAACACCGGCGGCCGTCGTTTCAAGACGGAAACGGGTCGTCATGTGCACGACTACATGGCCATCGTCCTCGACGGTCGCGTCATGGGCCGTCCGCCGATCATCCAGAGCGCGATCGGAACGAGCGGCCAGATCACGATGGGGCAGGGCCGCGACATTCGCGACGCCCAGGATCTCGCGCTCGTCTTGCGCGCCGGCGCGCTGCCGGTTCCGCTCCGCGTCGCCGAGACTCGCACTATTGGCCCCAGCCTCGGCCAGGATTCGATCAACAAGGGCTTTCGTGCCGGCGCGATCGCTGTCACGCTGGTCGTGGTCATCATGCTCTTCTATTACAAGTTCTCCGGCGTTCTCGCTGTCGGCGGTCTCGCGCTCTACGTCCTGTACACCCTCGCTATTCTCGCCGGATTCGACGCGGTGCTCACCCTCCCGGGCCTTGCCGGGTTCGTACTCTCGATCGGAATTGCCGTCGATGCGAATGTGCTGATCTTTGAGCGCATCCGCGAAGAGCTGGATCGTGGAAAAACCGTGCGCACGGCGATCGACGAGGGCTTCCGGCATGCGATGCCGGCGATCATCGACTCCAACGTCTCTACCATTCTCACCGCGGCGGTCCTCTACCAGTACGGCACGGGACCGGTGAAGGGGTTTGCGGTCACGCTCATCGCGGGCATCGTCGCATCCCTCGTCACCTCGATCTTCGTCGTCCGCACCTTCTACATGATCTGGCTGCAGCGCTCACGCGGCGTCCAGACGCTGAGCATCTAAGGGGCTGCCAATGCTTCGCATTCTTCACGACACGAAGTACGACTTCATCCGGCACTGGAAGAAGGCGGCGGTCCTCACGATCGCCTGGATCATCATCGGCCTGGGCTTTCTCGCCATTCATGGCGTGAACTACAGCATCGAGTTCACCGGCGGCACGCTGATGCAGGTGACCTTCAA
>DATEPP010000323.1:0-13445 GCA_035273165.1 Gemmatimonadaceae bacterium | reverse complement strand
TTCGATTTGGCCTGCCGGCATCTCACCCACGACAGCGAGTCCCGGCTCGAGAGTTCAGGTTCGAGACATAAGGCGTGAGAGGAAGATGTCAGGCTCACGCCTGGCATCTCGGCACTGCGTTCTCGAACCTGATGCTCGTTCGGCGCTTTGAAAGAGCCGGATCTCAGAACTCACACCTCAGACCTCAGCCTCTAGCTGTCAGCTACCCTCTGACCGCTCGCTTCAGCGCCGAAGCTCGATCGGTGCGTTCCCAGGTGAATGTCGTCCCTCCCTTTCGCCCACCAATTCGCTCCGGCGTTCGACCGAAGTGCCCGTAGGCTGAGGTCGCGGAGTAGATCGGCTTTCGCAGATCGAGCGCGGTGATGATACCACGCGGGGTGAGATCGAACACGTCGCGTACCGCCCGCATGATGTCCGACTCGGGCACCACGGCGGTGCCGAAGCTGTCCACCATCACCGACACCGGCTCCGCAACGCCGATTGCGTACGCGAGCTGGACCTCGCAGCGGCTCGCCAGTTTCGCGGCGACGATGTTCTTGGCGACCCACCGTGCTGCATAACACGCCGAGCGATCGACCTTGCTCGGATCCTTGCCACTGAACGCGCCGCCGCCGTGGCGGCCCATGCCGCCGTAGGTGTCGACGATGATCTTCCGGCCGGTGAGGCCAGCATCGCCTTGAGGACCACCAATGACGAAACGCCCAGTCGGATTGACGTGGTACTTCACCTTCCGCGAGCGCAGCTCTTCGGGAATGCTCGGCTCGATGACCTCCTCGAGAATCCCCTGCTTGATCGCGCGCTGTGATACGTCCGGCGAATGCTGCGTCGAGACGACGACCGTATCCACGGCCACGGGCCGACGGTCCTCGTAGAGCACCGTCACCTGCGCCTTGCCGTCTGGACGCAGCCACTCGAGATCGCCGGATTTGCGCCGCTCGGCGAGCGTTTTCGTGATGCGATGCGCGAGCATGATCGGCATCGGCATCAGCTCCGGCGTCTCGTCGGTGGCGAAGCCGAACATCATCCCCTGGTCGCCCGCACCGCCCGTGTCGACGCCCATGGCGATGTCCGGCGATTGGCGATCGATCGTGCTCATGACCGCGCACGTTTGATTGTCGAAGCCGTAGCTCGCGTCGGTGTAGCCGATGCGCTCGATGGTAGCGCGCACGATGTCCGGCACGTGCACGTACGTCGACGTGGTGATCTCACCGGCGACGCACGCGAGGCCGGTGGTGACGAGGGTCTCGCACGCGACGCGCGCGTTGGGATCGTCCGTGAGAATCGCGTCGAGCACCGCATCCGAGATCGCGTCCGCGACCTTGTCGGGGTGGCCTTCGGTGACGGATTCGGATGTGAAGAGATGTCGGTCGAACACGGCGAGTGGCGAGTGGTTAGTGGCGAGTGGTTAGTGACTGCTAACTGGGTACTGGGTCCTGGCCTTCAGATAAATGCTCCGTTCCGAATTACCCGCAACTCGCAACTCGTCACTCGGCACTCCTCATGCGAACTGTCCTTCTTCCTCCACCGAGCCGAGCTCGGGGAGGGCCTTGCAGAGACGCGCATGCAGCTCGCGGCGGGCGCGTTCGGCGGTCGGCGTCGCCAGAGCGGCGGCCGCAGCTTCCTCGGCGAGCGAGACCGAGATGCCGCGGACGATCCGTTTCACGTGCGCAACCGAACGTGGCGAGACGCTCAGCTGCCTAACGCCAAGCCCGATGAGCGCGAACGCCATCAACGGATGCGACGCCATCTCGCCGCAGACCGCGACTTCGAGTCCCGCGGCGTCGGCGACCTGCACCGTGCGCTGGATGAGCCGCAGCACCGCCGGGTGAAGCGGCGTGAACCTCGACGAGAGGTTCGCGTTGCCGCGGTCCACGGCGAGCGTGTACTGCACGAGGTCGTTCGTGCCGATGCTGAAGAACTGGACGTCGCCGTTGCGTGTGAACGTATCGGCCGCCACGGCGGCGGCGGGCGTCTCGATCATGACGCCTAACGGGACGTCACGGCGCGCGGCAATGCCACGGCGCTCCAGCTGTCGTGCCGCTTCGTCGAGGAGCGCGCGCGCCGCGTGGACCTCGTCGAGCGTGACGACCAACGGGAGCATGATCCGCACGTCACCGTGCGCCGCGGCGCGGAGAAGCGCGCGCAACTGCGTCCGGAAGAGATCGGGCTGATCGAGACACATACGGATCGCGCGCCAGCCGAGGAATGGATTCGGCTCGCTCGGGTAGCCACCGATCGGGAGCTTGTCGCCACCGATGTCGAACGTGCGGATGACGACGGGCTTCCCCCCGAACGCCTCGACCACGCGCTTGTAGGCGCGATACTGCTCGTCCTCGTCAGGCATCGTCGCGCGGCCAAGAACGAGGAACTCCGTTCGCATGAGACCGACGCCGTCGGCGCCGCTCGACGCGGCGAGCACCGCTTCCTCCGGCAGATCGACGTTCGCGCGCAGCGTGACGCGCACGCCGTCGGTGGTGACCGATTCGAGCGACGCGAGGCGCTGCAGCTCTTCGTCGGCGACGGCCTGCTGCCGCGCGCGTTCCCTGTAGGCTTCGATGTCGCTGTGCGACGGATTGATCGCGAGCACGCCCGTCGCACCGTCCAGAATTGCCCTCTCTCCCCCGTGGAGCTCCTGTGTCGCCGTGCGCAGGCCGACGATCGCGGGCAGGTTGAGAGAACGCGCAAGAATCGCGACGTGCGACGTGCGCGTGCCGGCGTCCGTCGCGATGGCCACGATCGATTTGCGGTCGAGCTGCACCGTCAGACTCGGCGTCAGGTCGTGCGTGACGAGGATCGTGTTCGGCACCTTGAGGACATCTTCCGGTACGTGGTCCGGAAGATTCATCAGCATCGACAGGACGCGAATGTGGACGTCGGTGAGATCACCGACCCGCTCGCGCACCATCGGGCTGGGATTGCGGGCGAAGCGCTGGCGCGTCTCGATCATGTAGATGTCGAACGCCTTCTCGGCCGCGATCTGCTGGTGAATCAGCTCGCGCACGCCGCGCACGAGCTCCGGATCCTCGAGGATCGAGAGCTGCACCTCGAAGATCGCCGCCTCCTCGTGCCCGGCGCTCTTCTCGACGCGGGTCGCGATCTGGCGCAGCCGCTCCTTCGCGCGCTGGACCGAGTTATCGAAACGCTCAACTTCGGCCGGAATGCCGTCGTCCGCGATGAAGCGGTGCGGCACGTCGGGCACCTCCCAGCGCAGGAGTTGCACGGTGCCGACGGCGATGCCGGGCGAGGCGCCGATACCGGTCAGCTTTCGTTTCGCCTTGGTGTCGTTCACTCAGCCCTCGCCGAACTTGCTCTCGATGAGCTTCTCCAGCGCGTCGAGCGCTTCGGCCGCGTCCGGACCTTCTGCCTTCAGCTGCAAGGTCGATCCACACTCGGCGGCGAGCATCATCACGCCCATGATGCTCTTGCCGTTGACCTCGAGCTCGTCACGGACGACGGTGATATCGCTCGCGTACCTGGCCGCCAGCTTCACAATCTCCGCCGCCGGCCTGGCGTGCAATCCCGCCTTGTTGACAATCTGAACGGTGCGCTCAGGCATCAGTGAGCCACGGAGAAGAGTGCGAACGCCGCAAGAATGAAGAGCGCCAGGCGCCACCCCTCGATGCGGCCCTGGAGCCGCACGAGCACGAGGGCGCCGACGATCACGAATCCGAGTACGCTACCGAGGAGCACGCGGCCAGGCCCGATGACGCGGCTGAGCGCCATCGGAATCGCGAGCCCGGTCGCGAGCGCCGCGAGACGCGAGATCTGCTGTGGACCGTTGCGCAGCACGGGGTTGCCCAGTGCCGCGGCGACGCGCAGCCCATGCTTCCAGCCAGTGCGCAGCCCCCACCACCGCAATGCGAAGTGGCCGAGGTTGTACGAGCCGAGAAAGACGACGAGCACCAGCATCGGGCCGCCGCCGAGCCCGAAGACGAAGAGCGCGAGCAGGCTGCAGAAGGGCAGCCAGCCTGCCCACACCAGCCGATCGCCGACGCTGCCGAGCGGCCCGCAGAGCGCCGTGCGAAAACGCTCGATCCGCTCCGGCGTCTCGCCGTCGAGCTCCGCGCGTGCGAGCGCGCCGACGGCCACCGACGCGAGATACGGATGCGCGTTGAAGTACTTGCTCTCGCGCGCCAACGCGTCCTTGAAGTGCTGGCTGTGAATTCCCTCAGGGAGAAGACGAAGCGCGGGCTCGAGACAGAAGCCGATGCCGTTCCCAAGGAGGATCTCGTAATTCCACGATCCCTGAATTGCGAGCAGCCGCAGGAAGATCGCGATCTGCGTCCGCATCGGCAGCGCCGCGCGCCGCTCGGGCGATGGCATTGGCGAAAGCGCCCGCGCCGTCATCGCGTCCCCATGATGGCGAGGCCGACAACGAGACCGCCGAGGAAAAACCAGCGCGCGCCACTGACGCCGTGAAAGATCTTCCACGCCGCGCTCGCGGCGACGCTCGCCGCAACGGTGACGACGACCGCGCGCGAGATCCGCGCGTCGGTGCTCCATGCACCAAGCGTCACTCGCGTGAGGGACGCAAACACGCCGTAAGAGAGCGCGGCGAGCAACGCGCCACGGAGAAAATCGGCCGTCATGCAAAGCAGCTGCAGATCGATGACGGCGCCGCGTGCCCCCGCGTCCAGTGCGTCGCGCCGATGCGCGGCCCACCGCGCATTCCACTCGCGCAGCTTGACCATCGTCCAGCTACCCACCCATGCGGTGCTGAGCGATGCAATGATCGCCATCTCCATCGCACCGGCCGGGTGTTGCGGATGCGTCGCGAAAATCGCCCCACCGACGACGGCCGCCGAGCCCCACTCTGGGTAACGCGACGCGCCGAACGGCAGGGTGTCGAGTGCGACGAGCTCCAGCGCCGCGCCGATGAGCAACCCACTCGGCGAATGCCCGATGAGCGCACCGGCGAGCGTCGCCGCGACCAGTGGCCTCGAGATCATGGCCTGGGGAAAGCTCACGACGTCGAGGCCGAGGAGGCCGCCGAGCAGCGCGATGGGCAGGAGATCGAGCCACATCAGCGCGCGACTCCGCTGAGAATGTCGTCGAGCGGTATGGGCCGGGCACCGGGAACGTCCTGGGCGGTGACAGCGACGCCGTGCGCGGCGAGATCGCGCAGCGCCGTCTCCTCGTCCTCGCTCAGAAAGACGTAGCGGAGTCGTTGCGTGCGGCCAGTCCGGTGATGGATGCCACCGAGGTTGATGGCGGTGATTCCGCCGGCCTCCACGAGCCGACGCATCGTGTCGATGTCGCCAGTGAGCAGGATGCCGGGGCGGCTGTCGGCGCGATAGCGGGGGAGCTCGTCGATCGCGGCGCTGACATCGTGGAAGTAGACCTCCATCTCGGGCGGCGCGCCCATCCGATACAGCTCCTGCTCCCACTCGCTCGCCGCGACACCGTCGTCGACGAGCACGATGAAGCGCACGTCGAGGGGCTGCCCCCAACCCACGACCACCTGGCCGTGGATCAGTCGATCGTCGATGCGATTCAGGACCAGAGTCACGCCTGCTTCACGCCTCCAGGCGCGCCGACCACCGTGATCGCCGCCCGTCCGCGTTCCGCCGCGTGCCGGGCAGCGCCGATGGCGTCCATCTGTTCAGCAAATACGAAATCGAGCAGCGTCGGCAGGTTGACGCCCGCAATCAGCACCGCGTCCTCGACGCCACGAAGGATGCGACGCGCCGCCATCGTGCAACTCCCTGCCTGAAGATCGGTGAAGATCACCTTCACCTTGTTCTCTTCCATCCGTGACCGAATGAGCTTCTCGATATCCTCGGCACAGAGACCGGGCACCGCCACCGGAACCAACTGGGAGCCGCGCCCGGTAATCACGTCGACGGCCGACACGAGGCCGCTCGCGAAGTCGCCGTGGCCGGCGACGATGGCGCGCGCCTCGGGTCCTGCACTTCCCGCCGACGACTGACCGTCACTCATAATCCTCCTGCAGATAGCGCCGAACCTCGGACGCGGCACGCATCGTCTTCATGAGACGTTCGTTGAAGCGCTCCGCCGGGTCGATGCCGCTGTACTTGAGCAGATGATTCATCGCGATCACTTCCGCGATCACCGTGATGTTCTTCCCCGGATTGAGGGGCACGGTGATCTTGGGCAGCGTCACCTCCAGAATAGTACTACCCTCGCGATCGAGGCCGGTGCGGTCCACCACCAGTTCCGGGTCCCAGTCCACCAGCTCGACGACGACTTCGATGCGCTTCTGCTGCCTAACGGCGCGGATGCCGAAGATCGACGGAATGTCCACGAGACCGACGCCCCGGATCTCCATGTAGTGGCGCTGCAGCTCGTGCCCCCGACCAATGAGCACTTCGGCGCCGCGACGGGTGACGAGCACGACGTCGTCCGCGACCAGCCGATGGCCACGCTCCACGAGATCGAGCACACACTCGGACTTTCCGATACCGCTCCGCCCGACGAAGAGCAGACCGACGCCGAAGATGTCGCACAGGGAACCGTGGAGCGTGGTCGTCGGAGCGAATTCCTCCTCGAGCCACGACTTGATGCGGGTGTAGAAATCGTTGGTCTTGAGCCGCGATCCGATGATCGGAACTCCCGCGGCGGCCGCGAGCTCACTCATCTCCGCCGTCGGATGTTGCCCCTTGGTGATGAAGACCGCCGGAATTGGAAAGGAGAAAAATGTCCCGAGGATCTCTCGCCGCTCCGCGTCCGTGCGCGAGGCGAGATAGCTGATCTCCGTCTCGCCGAAGACCTGCAGGCGATGCGCCGGGAAACGCTCGACGTAGCCCGCGAGAACCAGCCCCGGACTCGACACGTTCGGGCTGACGATGTCGCGCTCCATGCCCGTCTTGTCCAACGGCTGGAGCGCGAGTACGTCGCGGAGACGCTCGACGAGACGCGCGACGGTGAGCTTTGGCTTCACGCGGGAACGCGCCTGCGACGGCCCGTGGCGCGACTGGCCCGATGTCGTGTCGTCGTGCTCCGCGCTGTTCTGTTGCGCGCGACCTGAGCCGCAAGCTTGCCTAACGCCGTGGTGAGTGCCGGCCCGAAGAATCGACCCTCGCCGCGCGCCACGAGGCGGCGGCCGCGCGGGGCATGCAGCACGAGCTCCACCCGTCTCGCCGGTCCGTCCTGTTCGATGCGCACGATCGCGTCGACGGCGCGACCGAGACGCACGACGAGCCGCCGGAGCGAGGCTTCCGCACGTTGCTGCAGGCGCGGCGAGATGACGGCGTGGTGAGCGTGAAAGATGATCTCCATATGCTCCTCGATGCGGCAAACGACCTACTACGTGCGACGCGCCGGGCGAAAGACGTGCGACGACGGGGACGCGACCACCCGCTGGAGATGAGCAGCCGTTTCGGCAGCCGCGCGTTCCCAGGTGAACGTCTCGGCGAACTTCCGCGCCGACCGACCAAGCTCCTCGACGAGCGAGCGTGATGCCGCGACACGATCCATCGCCGCGGCCATCGCCGCGACATCCCCATGCGGAACGAGATAGCCCGTTTCACCGTCTCGCACGGATTCGCGAATACCCGGCGAGTTCGACGCGACGACGGGCGTCGCGCAGGCCGCGGCCTCGAGATTCGTAATCCCCCAACCTTCCTTCGGGGACGCAAAGACCAGAGCCCAAGCGCGGCGCAACAAGGTCAGCTTTTCACGCTCCGTGATACGCCCAAGAAACCGCACCCGCTCGCCGAGGTCAAGCGAACGCGCGAGCGCCTCGAGACGCGGCCTGTAGTCGCCCGCGCCGGCGATCTCGAGCGTTGCCGCGCGATTCTGCATCGCCGCGAACGCGCGGATGACATGATGCACTCCCTTGTACTTCTTGAGGCGCCCGAGATAGGCGAATGTGGGGCGCGGGTCGCGGGATGCGGGGTCCGGGGTGTAGCCTTGCGTGTCGATTCCCGGATAAATGACTTCGATGTTCTGCCGCGGAATACCGCGGTGCACGAGGTCCTCGGCAGTGCTTTCGCTGATCGCCTCGAACGGGACGTTGCGATAGGCGCGCGCGAGCGGCCGCTCGGCCAGCCAGACGGCCGCCGCGAGCGGCGCCGCGAGCTCCTGGAAGACGGTGCCCCCGAAGAGATGCGGCACCAGTGCCACCACCCGCCGGATACCGCGCCACCGCGGTGTGTAGAGCGGAATCTTGTTCACGTCCTCGACGAGCACGTCGAGCGACGGCGCGACGTCGCCGAAGACGCGATCGAAGTAGCGACGCGCGAGCAGCGGAAAGGTGTGTCTCGTGCCGACGCGGTGGATCACGATGTCGTCCAGCGTTGCGTGCGGCGGACACCCGGGCCAGCCGCCACAGAGCAGCGTGACCTCGTGCCCCGCTGCGGCAAGCCGGCCGAAGATTTCGTGCATGTGAATCTCGGCGCCGCCCGCCTGCGGATTCTCGCGGTCCTGCCAGTTGACGAGAAGGATGCGCATTTAGAGCGTGGCGCGTGACGCCATCAGATCCTGCCCATGCGACGGGCCAATGCGTCCAACACGCCGTTCACGAACTTGGCGCTCTGCACGCTGCCGTAGCGCTCGGCGAGCTTCACTCCCTCCTGGATCACCACGCGCGGCGGCGTCTTGCCGCCAAGGAGCTCGGCCGCGCCCATGCGGAGCACCGACCGCTCGACAACACCGAGGCGATCGAGACGCCAGTTCGTCGTCACCTCCGCGAGCTCGGCGTCCAGCTCCTCGCCATGCTGCGCGACGGTGCGGACGAGCAGACCGGCAATCTTCCGCTCCTCGGGCGAGACCGAGAGATCATCCCAGATCTGCGAGGCGACGCGCTCGAGACCCTGCTCGCCGCGGAGATCCCACGCGTACAGCGCCTGAAGGACGCGGGCGCGCGCGCGGGTCTCAACCCTCGTCCGTGGCATCGAGTCGGTCGAAGAGGTCCGCCATCTCGAGCGCGGCGAGTGCCGCGTCCCACCCTTTGTTGCCGTGCTCCCCGCCCGCGCGCGCTTCGGCCTGCGCCATGTCGTCGCAGGTGAGGACGCCGAAGCCGATCGGCGTCTCGAACGCCGCGCTCGCGTCGGAGAGCCCGCGTGACGCTTCGCCGGCGACGTAGTCGAAGTGCGGCGTGTCGCCGCGAATCACGGCGCCGACGGCGACGAGCGCATCGTAGCGCTCCGTCGCGAGGAGGCGGCGCGCGGCGGCGGGCAGCTCCCACGCCCCTGGCACCCACACGAGATCGACGTTGTCGACGGCGGCTCCGTGCCTAACGAGCGCGTCGAGCGCGCCGTCGACGAGCTTCTGCGTCACGGTCTCGTTGAACCGGCTCGCGATCACCGCAAACCGCCGTCCCTGTCCCGATGGCGACCCGCTGAATTCGGCCATTCAGGACGCGAGCAGGTGACCGAGCTTGTCGCGCTTCGTGCGCATGTACCCCGCGCTCTCGCTGTGCTCCGGCTGGACGATCGAGACCCGATCGTGAACGCGAAGCCCGTACCCCTCGAGGCCAACGAGCTTGCGCGGATTGTTCGTGATCGGGCGGATGGAGCGGAGGCCGAGATCGAGGAGAATCTGCGCGCCGATGCCGTAGTTGCGGAGGTCCGGCTTGAATCCGAGCTGCTCGTTCGCTTCGACGGTATCCGCGCCGCGATCCTGCAGCTCGTACGCCTTGAGCTTGTTGAGGAGCCCGATGCCCCGCCCTTCCTGATCGAGATACACTACCACCCCGCGTCCCTCGGCCGCGATCATCTGCATCGCCGTGTCCAGCTGCCAACCGCAATCGCAGCGAAGCGAGTGGAAAACGTCTCCCGTTAGGCACTTCGAGTGCATGCGGACGAGCACGTTCTCGCCGTCGCCGATGTCACCGAAGACGAGCGCGACGTGCTCGTGCTCGTCGACGTCGTTCCGATAGCCGACGATGCGCCAGTCGCCATGCTCCGTCGGGAGTCGCGCCTCGGCGACGCGATGGACGAGCCGCTCCGTCTTGAGCCGGTGCGCGACGAGCTGCGCGACGGTGATGAAGGCGATGCCGTGCTCGCTCGCGAATTGCTCGAGCTGCGGCCGGCGTGCGGCCGAGCCGTCGTCGTTGAGGATCTCGCAGATGACGCCGGCTGGCGTCAGCCCGGCGAGTCTGGCGAGATCGATTGCGGCCTCCGTGTGACCGACGCGCTGCAGCACGCCACCCTCACGCGCACGCAGCGGAAAGACGTGGCCGCCATGGCGGAGATCGTTGGCCGTCGTATCCGGATCGACGGCGACGCGAATCGTCGTCGCGCGATCCTGGGCGCTGATCCCGGTCGTCACACCGAACCGCGGCGAGGCGTCGATGCTCACCGTGTAGGCGGTGCGATATGCATCCAGATTCGTCTCCGCCATCGCCGCGAGCCCGAGCTGGTCGACGCGATTGCCCGTCATCGCGAGGCAGATCAATCCGCCTGCCTTCTTGATCATGAAGTTGACCATCGCCGGCGTCACGAGCTCCGCCGCGCAGATGAGGTCTCCTTCATTCTCACGATCCTCGTCGTCCGCGACGATCACGAACTTGCCCGCGCGGACGTCGCGCAGCGCGTCTTCTATCGATGTAAAAGTCATATCCTTGCTATCCCGAGGGAGCGGAGCGACGAGGGATCTGCATTTTCGTCGCTTACGCTCGATATACTCCAATCATTTTCTGCACGAACTTCCCGATCATGTCCGCTTCGACGTGCACCTCATCGCCCGCGTGGAGCGTCTCGAGCGCGGTGTGCCGAAGCGTGTACTCGATGAGTGAAAGCTGAACGATCTCCGGCACGGGCAGATCATTGATCGTCAGGCTCACCCCATCGACCGCGATCGATCCGTGCCGCACCATAAGGTCGGTGAGCCCGGGCGGGACAGCAAGATCGACCAAACGTGCATCCCCCGCCGTTCTTACGCCCGTGACCCGCGCCACGCCGTCCACGTGCCCCTGCACCATGTGACCGCCAAAACGGTCGCCGGCCCGAATCGCCCGCTCGAGGTTCACCCGGCGACCCGACTGCCAGCTTCCCATCGTCGTACGCCCCAGCGTCGTCGTCACCGCCGCGGCGCTGAACCAGTTCGCGCCGCGCCCACGAACGGTGAGGCAGGCGCCATTGACGGCGATGCTCTCCCCTTCCGCGAGATCGTCATACCGGCATCGCACGCGGAACTCACGTCCCGCCGCCGTCGGGGTCACTTTCTCGATCGTTCCGACGTCGTCGATGAGTCCTGTGAACACGAAGCTGCTCCGAGCGCGAAAGTCGTCTTGAGGTCGCTGCCTAACGTGACGCGCTCGATCACCCGCAGGTGGCCGAGCGCCGCCGCGGCCGAGCTCGAGAGATACGCGAACGGGTTGAGCGCACCGGCTCCGAGCACGAGCGGTGCCTGAAAGATAACGAGCCGGTCCACCATTCCCTGCTCGAGCAGCGACGCGGCGAGCCGCGCGCCGCCCTCCACCAGCATCGCGCGAATACCATTGGCGGCCAGACCGAGCAATGCCGCCTCCAGTGTTTCATAAACACGTACATCCACGCCCGCTTGGGCCATCGCGTCGTGGCGATCGGGTGCGGCGCGGCGGGCAATGATGGTCGTCGGGACGACGCGCGCCCCGCGCACGACGCCGGCGCCGAGCGGCGTCCGCAGCTCCGAGTCGAAGATGACCCGCCGCGGAGGGACGCGCGGTGCAGGCGCCTCGCGAACGGTGAGCAGCGGATCGTCGGCCAACACGGTTCCAATCCCGACTGCGACCGCGTCAACGCCAGCGCGCATGCGATGGACCTCGCGACGCGACTCGTCCCCGGTGAGCCAGTTTCCGGCGCTTCCTCTCGTGCGTGACGCGTCAGCAATGCCACCGTCGAGCGACGTCGCGAGCTTGAGGATGATCCACGGGCGCTTGCTGGCGAACGCGTGAAAGAATGGAGCGTTGAGCTCGCACGCCGCGTCCGACTCGAGCCCGATCTCGACCGAAATCCCTGCCTGCCGCAGCCTTGCCGCGCCGCCAGCCGCCTCGGGGTTGGGATCGCTGGTGGCGATGACGACGCGATGCACGCCCGCGGCGATCACCGCATCGGCGCAGGGTGGAGTCTTACCGTGGTGGGTGCACGGCTCGAGGGTGACGTAGAGTGTTGCTCCTCGCGCCCGCTCGCCCGCCGCCGCGAGCGCGACGACCTCGGCATGCGACTCGCCGTATCGAGCATGGAACCCCTCCCCAACGACCTCGCCATCGCGAACGACGACGGCGCCGACCATCGGGTTCGGCGCCGTCTGCCCCCAGCCGCGCCGGGCGAGATCGAGCGCCCGACGCATGTGATCGCGGTCGGCGTCGGGCAGCTCGTTCGGCATGGGTCGGTGGCGGTGATCGGTGGGCGGTTAACCGTTAACCGTTAACCGTTAACCGTTCACCGTCCTCAGAACGGCGGAAAATCGAGACGCGCACCGATCGATCCGTACAGCCGCGACTTGTCGGCCGGCCGGTCGAACTTGTTGTACGTGGTGACCGTGCCGCCAGACACCATCCCGATCTCTCCGATGAGCTTGAGAATGAGGAGATTCATCGACAGGTCGGCGAAGTAGCTCGTGCGGGTCAGATTCTGCTCCATTTTCACCGCCGACGGCCGCGACCCGGTGAACGGACCGAAGCTCACGCTCGCGTTCACGTCTGCCTTCGAATCGTATTTGTCCTGGCCGACCCCGGCCGCGATGTTTAGCAAAATCAAACTCTTGCTCGCCACGAGGCGCCACGCCGTGGTCTGCTCGGTGAGGCCGTTCACCTGTAGCGTCGTCGTCGTGCCGTTGCCGGTCGGCACCGAGCCAGCGATGTCGATCGTCGGCAGATCACGCCGCAGCCAGGTGAACGAGACACCCGGCACGAGCAGCGACTCCTCCAGCAGGCCGAGCCGCGCGCCATATCCCCATTTCAGATTGCCTCCGGTCGCCTTCACCGCAACGCTGTTACCGTTGTAGTCCGGGATGTACGTCGCCGTGACGAGAGCGTCGATTCCGCCCACCCGCGTCAGTGGCAGCGACAGACCCTTGAACAAGCCGATCTCCGCCGCCGCGGCGGGGAGGCCGAGCACCTGGGTCTTCGTGGTGTACGTCGTCTGCTGATACGGGCCGGCCGCGGGCGCGGCGTTCTGCACGTTAGGCACGCTGCCCCAGAGCCCATTCACGCGCACCTCGAACTTTGCGTGACCGAGGCCGCCGACGGTGCTTCCCGTTCCCAGCAGCGCATTGCCGCCGGTGAGCGACACGCCCAGCTGCGGCGCCATGTACCGGAAGAGATCCACCGCCTTCTGGCAAGCGTCGCTCGTGTAGTACGTGGCCGGGCTCGAGACCTGATTGCCAGGAGCGCACTGCGGATCCGGCTGTTGCGCCTGGCCTTTCACCGTTGCGAACGCGAGCAGAGCGAGCGCGAGAACACGCTTCATGATGATCATCTCCTAATTGAGTACGACCTGACCCCTTCCCTGTACGACACGCCCCGCGCGCCAGGCCCTTATCCCAACAGACTGGGCCGA
>DATEPP010000322.1:0-3118 GCA_035273165.1 Gemmatimonadaceae bacterium | reverse complement strand
CAGTCCGTGTACGTCCGCTAGTGCCCGCGTGAGTCCGTGATGACGCTGTTGACCCAAGCAGTCGGCAATCGTTGCGGCTAAACTTCCCGCCATGCTAGAAATCAATCTCGAGGGTCGGCGCGCGTTCGTCGCCGGCGTGGCCGATGACGCCGGCTTTGGTTTCGCAATCGCTAAAGCGCTCGCCGAGGCGGGCGCGAGCGTCTGCGTTGGAACCTGGCCGCCGGCGCTGAACATCTTTCTGAATCTGCTCGAGCGCGGGAAGATGGATGCGTCGCGCCAGCTGTCGTCGGGGCAGAAGCTGGAGTTCGAGAAGATCTATCCGCTGGATGCCGCGTATGACCGGTACGAGGACATGCCGGAAGACGTCCGGTCGAACAAGCGCTACAAGGACGTCGGCGACTGCTCGATCGACGGGGTGGCGAAGCGCCTGACGAGTGACTTCGGCGACCGGCCCCTCGACATCGTCGTGCATTCCCTCGCCAACGGGCCCGAAGTGAAGAAGCCGTTACTCGAGACGAGCCGCGCCGGCTACCTCACGGCGCTCGGCGTGAGCGCTTACTCGCTGGTGTCGATGCTCGCGCGTTTCGGCCCACTGATGCGCGAGAACGGTTCGGTGGTGTCGCTGACGTACATGGCGAGCGAGCGCGTGATCCCGGGCTACGGCGGCGGGATGTCGTCCGCGAAGGCCGCGCTGGAGAGCGACACGCGAACGCTGGCCTTCGAGGCGGGTCGGAAGTTCGGACTGCGCGTGAACACGATCTCGGCCGGCCCGCTGGCGTCGCGCGCGGCGAGCGCGATCGGCATCATCGAGCGGATGGTGGAGTACGCGGCGAAGACCGCTCCGCTCACCACCCCGCTCGATGCGATGGAGGTGGGCACGACCGCGGCGTTCTTATGCTCATCACTCGCGAGCGGCATCACCGGCGCAACGATCTACGTGGACAAGGGCTACCACGCCATGGGAATGGGCTACGAGCCCTTCAGCAGTTAAGACTGAGATCTGAGATCCGAGTTCTGAGATCGATCTTTTTTCGATGTTGCGGGCGAGCATCTCACCCACGACGGCGAGTCCAGGGTCGAGAGTTCAGCTTCGAGACGTAAGACGTGAGAGGAAGATCTCAGGCTCACGCCTGGCGTCTCGGCACTGCCTTCTCGAACCTGGACTCGCCGTACCGGGTGAGACGGTCGCGCGGAGCGGGGAGTAAGGCCGATCTCAACTCATCGGAACGCGATCTGCCTCGGCGCCTCCACCGGTTTCGCTTCGATGATTGGCAATCCCGCTCCCCGCAACAACCCGTTTACGCGATTCAGGCCAGAGTCCAGCGTGCGCTTCAGTATCGCCAGCTCCTGATCGAGCTGCCGACTGAGTTCAGTGAACACTGAATACGACTGCTGAGTGGGTCGGCCGTCGGCGCTGCCGACGACGCCCATCAGCGCGCCAATTTTGTTATTGAGCCGGATGGGGTAGTTGAGCGGATCCTGACCGCTGCGATTCTTCGTCTGGTAGAGCGAATCCTCGACTTGGGACAGCGCCTGCTCGAGCGCCGTCGCCGCCGTACCGAAAGTCGCCTGAGCGTTGGCCGCAATGCGCTTCCGCCGGTCCTCGAGCTCGCGCTTCACATGACGAATCGTCTTCACCGCATCGTTCGTCTCCGAGAAGCGGTCCCTGATCTTCGTCAGCAATGCGAACTGCTCGGCGTAGTCGGCAGTCGTTACTCCTTTCGAACGCGGGTCGGGGATGAGCTTGAAGGACTCCGTTCCGATCGGTTTGCCATTCACCGTCAGGCGGACGCTGTACGTCCCCGGCGGCGCCATGGGTCCCTGCACGCCCGCCGCCCAGAGAATCATTCCCTGGAAGCTCGACGCGTCAGGGTAGCGCATGTTCCAGTTGAAGGTGTTCATGCCAGCGCGGTTGGGCGCCCGCGGTGTGGGCGGCGCACGGAAGTCGTCGTCGCCGGCGGGCTCGATTCCCCCAGCGGCATCGGGCGCCACGCGTACGAGCTTCTTGACGCTGTCCTCGGCCAGACCGGTCGCACGGAGGCTGTCCATCCGCGACTTCGTGCGTTGCTCGCGTCGCACGGAATCGGCGTAGGCGGCGGAGTCGAGGCGGCTGTGGTAGGTGCGAATGAGCTTCCCCTGCGCGTCGAGGAAGTCGAGGGTGACGTCCTGATTAGCGTTCTTTAACCAGTACTGGAGGAGAACGCCCCCGGCGGGATTCGTCGCCACGGGGTGTTGCGGCGCGTTCTCGGGCGTGATTGCCTGCGCCGCACCGCCGCCGCGACGGCCGCCACCAAAACCGCCGCCGAAGTTCGCTCGGTACTGATCGCGTGGCTTGAACAGATGCGAATCGCTCGCGAGCACGTCGCTCGAGAGCTGCTCGAGAGACGAGATGTTGTCCATCACCCAGAACGACCGCCCGTGGGTGGCGAGCACGATGTCACCTTCCTTGAAGATGAGATCGTGGACAGGCACGATCGGCAGATTGAGCTGCAGCTTCTGCCACGCGCGGCCGTCATCAAGGGAGAGCCAGACGCCGCGCTCGGTGCCGGCGACGAGCAGCCCGCGCTTCTCCGGATCCTCGCGCACAACGCGGGTGAACTCGGTCGGATCGATGCCGGTATCGATGCGCGTCCACGTCTTGCCATAGTCCGTTGTCTTCCAGAGGTACGGCTTGTTGTCGTCGAGTTGATACCGATTCGCCGCGACGTACGCGATGCCCGCACCGAAACGCGACGCGTCGATGCTCGAGACGCGCGTGTACTTCTGCATGTCTGGCGGCGTGACGTTCTGCCAGCTCTTTCCGCCGTCGCGGGTGAGATAAACCTTCCCGTCGTCCGAGCCGGTCCACAACACTTGCGCGTCGAGTGGGGACTCCTCGATCACGAACACCACCGCGTAATACTCTACCGACGTCTGATCCTTCGTGATCGGGCCACCGGAGTTGCCTAACGTGGCAGGATCGGCGTACGTAAGGTCAGGCGAGATCACACTCCAGCTCTGACCGCCGTTGGTCGACTTGTGCACGACGTTCGATCCCGCGTAGATGACGTTCGGGTCGTGCGTCGAGGTGATGATCGGGAACGTCCACTGGAAGCGATACTTGAGATCGCGCGCCGGA
>DATEPP010000321.1:0-1843 GCA_035273165.1 Gemmatimonadaceae bacterium | reverse complement strand
TGAGACTGGATGAGGCGGCCCCCGAAGGGCATGTCTACCATGACGACGACGAAGACGAGATCGACACTGGCAGCTGCATCGCGAGCTCGCGCGAGAGAGCTACAAAGGAAGGGTGGCGTCGCCCGTGACGCTACGCCGAATGAGCGCTCGCCTCGCTCGCGGAGCGTCTCGCGTGAGACCCCGCCTGACGGCGGGACGCATCCTTCCGGATGCGACGATGTAACAGTGGCCACTCTCTCGCCACCAGCTGACGCTGGTAGCACCCCCACGCGTTCGATGACGCAAAGGAACGGGGGCCAGAAGGAGAGAGCAGCCATGCGAAGCGTAGGTCTGGACCTGGGCAAAAAGGAAGTGTCGTTCTGCGAGGTGCGCGACGGAAAGGTTGTCGTGCGCCGCACAGCACGCGATGTGGGCCAGCTCGACCAACTCGGTCCGGACACACCGCCAGCGAATGTGGCAATCGAAGCGTGTCGTGAGGCGTGGCACGTGCACGACCTGCTGACCGCCAACGGGCACAACGTGCTGCTCATCGATACGACACGAGTCAAGCGGCTCGGCATCGGGCAACACGGCCGCAAGAACGACCGCATCGATGCCGAAGTCATCGCGCGCGCCGTGGAAGAGAATCGAATCCCGCGCGCGCACATGCTGTCGCGCGAGCGACGACTGCTAAGGGAGAAGCTGAACGTCCGCCGCGCGCTGATCGAAACGCGCGCGTCCATCATCACGACGATCCGGGGCATCGTGCGCGCGCGCGGCGAGAAGCTCGCGCCGAGTGATACGGACTACTTCCGTCGCAACCTCGCGAAGGCGACGCTGACCGACTCGACGCGGGCAACGCTTGCACCGCTGTCGGCGACACTGGACGCTCTCGACGAGCAACTCTCTCTTCTCGAGCCGGAGCTCGAGGAGCTGGGCGCGCAGGAGCCGATCATCGCGACGCTGACCACAGCGCCCGGCATCAACCTCGTCGTAGCGGCCGCCTTCGTCGCGGTCATCGACTCCGCGAAGCGCTTCACGAACGCGCACCAGGTCGAGTCGTACATTGGCTTGGTGCCCCGTGAGAGGACAACTGGCGGAGCCGACAACCGCAAGCTCGGGGCCATCACGAAGTGCGGGAATCCCTACCTGCGCGCGATGCTGGTCCAAGCTGCATGGTGCATTCTTCGGCGTCGTCGCCAAGAAGACCCGCTGGCCGCGTGGGGGCGGCAGATCGCTGAGCGTCGCGGAAAGCGCATCGCGGTCGTGGCGCTCGCGCGCCGTCTGGCCGGCGTGCTCTGGGCGATGTGGCGCGACGGCTTGCCCTACGACATGGGGCGTGTCGCAACCGCGTCGGCGCGCGGCACGGAACGCGCGGCGTTGAGTGCGAAAGATCACGCCGAAGCGATGCGCGTCATCGCCCACAAGGCCAACGTCCGCGCCGGTCGCGTCCGCGCGCGGATCGTGAAGGAGGTGAGCGCCTAGAGCGCTTTCCATTGCGCCAAGAGCGCGGTCTCGAAAGAGCATCCAAACTCGGTGCTGGATGAGCGCGACGTCTCCGCAGGCACGACTCTGTCGAAACGCCGTGGATAAGAATGCGCCTCTGGCTCCGACCTACGTATCCCCCCTTGCGCGTCGAACAGCATCGCCTCACCAAGGTGGTTCGACGGAGCGCGAATAGTCGACCGA
The DNA here is from genome assembly GCA_035273165.1 of Gemmatimonadaceae bacterium. Lineage (GTDB taxonomy): Bacteria > Gemmatimonadota > Gemmatimonadetes > Gemmatimonadales > Gemmatimonadaceae > AG2. Next base: position 175 of record DATEPP010000321.1, on the reverse strand, counting down.
GGAAAGCTCGTTTCGAGGACGCGTCTCAGGACCGGCAACGCGTGCCGGATCGGGACAGATCTGCCCACCATCCCTGAACGACGGCCAGCTCTGAGACGAACGAAACAGATCGAGAGAAGAAAAGGCCTATTCCCACTTGCAAACGGGCCGCCTCATAGTCGGAGACGAGAGCGAG
>DATEPP010000320.1:0-1627 GCA_035273165.1 Gemmatimonadaceae bacterium | reverse complement strand
CTGACAGCCACCCGGGGAATGCCCCTCAGTGTGTGGGAGCGCGTAGGCATCGCCCTGTGGGTCACTTGCCTCGTGGGAGGGTGGCTCCTTGGCGCGGGCATCGTCGTAGGCGTTGTCCGGCGGTACGGCGGCTCGCGCATTGGACAGGCGGCAGCCGGTGGGCTCGCCGCGCTCGTGCTGGCCATGGTCACGCGTGCGTTGCTCAGCGGGTGAGGGCTACCTGCTGAATCGCCGTCTCTGTCGCCTAACGAGACGATGTCGACCGTTTCGGCGGCGACGTCGGGTTCGCGGCGGCGGTCCCGATCACCGCCGCGCTTCCATCAGCCCGCGCCTCAGGTCGTCACGGCTTGGCTCCGCGGCCACGACCACTCATCGGCAAATCGTCATGACGGCTTAGTTTCTTCAGAGCCACGATCGATCCAGCACAGTACTTGCCGCGATGACGGTGGACCTTAACCACTGAGTTATGCGCTCGCTCATTGAACGAGAGCCCGCGACGTGTCTGGAGACACGCCTCACGGTGGAAGTTGGTGATGAAGCGCCAGACTTCGACTTTCCGGGTGGCGGTGCGATGCATCGGCTCTCCGACTTTCGCGGCTCGCCCGTGGTGCTCGCCTTTCACGGCACTCAGTGGGACCCCGCGCGCGCCGAGCACATCGAGACGTACAACAGGCTGATCTCGAGCCTTGGCGGCGTCGCGGGAATGCGCCTCTTGCAGATTGGCGGTGCGGGCCCCTGGCGAGATCTCAGCTTCACCGACGCCGCGCTCTCACTGCCAGTCCTCGCCGCGGACTCGGCTGTTGCCGAGCGATATGGAGTCGGGCGCGAACCGGCGGTCTTCGTCATCGACGCGAGCGGCATCGTCCGCTGGTCGCAGGTCGGACCCATCTCGCTCGCCAGTCCGACGGACGTCGCGCGAGCGATCAGCATCGTCGCCGCGCCGTTCGCGGATGCGAGCGTCGAACCAGGCGCGCCTAACGATGAGGAGCGCCCGGGATGGACGCGACGCGACTTCGTCGCCACCGCGCTCGCGGCCGCGTTCGCCCTCGCTCTGCGGCCCGTCGAAGCACAGGCGGAACGCGTGGCGGCATACGCGCCGTCGTCGATTCGCAGCGCGCGGCTTGTGACGCTCAACGTCAATGGACGCGCGCTCTCCCTCTCACTCGAGCCACGCGTCACCCTCCTCGACGCGCTTCGCGAGTACGCGGGGCTCACCGGCAGCAAGAAAGGCTGCGACCACGGCCAGTGCGGCGCGTGCACGGTGCACATCGACGGTCGTCGTGAGCTCTCATGCCTCACCTTCGCCGTGATGCAAGAAGGTCGCCGCATAACGACGATCGAGGGCCTCGCGAACGGCGACCAGCTGCACCCGATGCAGCAAGCGTTCATCACCAATGACGGATTCCAGTGCGGCTACTGCACGTCGGGGCAGATCATGTCCGCCGTCGCCGTCGTGGATGAGCCGTGGGGGCCGACGGACGACGAGGTGCGCGAGGCGATGAGCGGCAACATCTGCCGCTGCGGCGCGTACCCGGGGATCGTCGCCGCGGTGCAGGAAGTCCGTCGCGCGCAGGCGTCGAATGGCGGAGGGAACAGGCAATGATCGACTTCGAGTATCTACGCGCCA
>DATEPP010000319.1:0-3146 GCA_035273165.1 Gemmatimonadaceae bacterium | reverse complement strand
TGCTCGCCACGCGACAGAGCCACGGCGGGAATTCCGTACCGGGCATAGCTGAAGTGATCGGCACGGCAGTAGTACTGCAGTGGGTGTCCCGGCTGGTCGTACTCGAGGTTGAAGACGAACGGCACCGGCTGGCGCGCATTCGCCGCGTCGAGTACCTCGCCGAATTCTCGGGAGAGTCGCTTTGCGCCGATCACCTCGAGATACCTCGGACCAGCCGCGACACCGTCGTGCGGGAAGTCCGTGGCGGTACCGCGACCAACCATGTCCTGGTCGATCTCGCCGATCACGGAATCGAGCGGCACGGTCGCGTGGTCGGTGTACCATCGGGAGCCGACGAGACCATCCTCTTCGCCCGTGTGACTCACGAAGAGAACTGAGCGCCGAGGATGTGTCGTGCCGCGCGACATCGCTTCCGCGATCTCGAGGATCGATACCGTGCCCGAGCCATCATCGTCCGCGCCGTTGCGAATGGAGTCGAGCCGCGGCGTGTGCACGCGTCTCAGACTATCGAGGATGGCATGGATCCGCGTCCGCTCTTCAGCGGTCGGCTCGCGCAGCGGCGAGTCCGCGCCCATCGGGCGGATGACACGATTGAAGGCGCGCAGCGAGTCGTGGTCTACTGGAGCGCGATCGAAGCCTACGTGATCGTTATGCGCCGTGAGCGAGACGTACTCACCGCGGAGGGCCGGATCGCTGCCGCGCAGGATCGCGACGACATTCCGCGCCGGATATCGCACGGGGGTGCTCCGGAATCCGAAGGTGCCGCTCACTCGACGTCCAACCGTTCCTGGCGCGAGTCCGTCCGGCGCGGCGCCGAGCAAGGTTGTGGCGGCGGATTTCGACAGCCAGATGATCGGTGTGAATGTCTGATTCGAGGTCGTGTCGGTGATCGGCCGTCCGTCGCGAAAGCGAGCGGCGAATTCCGGCGGCAGGTTATCGAGCATGACGATGCCGAGCGCTTTGGCCCGCGGGAAACGACCGGCGTTCACGCGCAGGCCGCGGAGCGACTGCTGGCGCGACGTGAGCACGACGATACGGTCCGCCGCCTGCTCCGGCGCGATGACGGGATCACCCTCGCCTAACGATCCGCCGTACACCACCTCGGTGTTCTCCACGCTCCGCATGCCGGCCGGGATCGTGCCGGGAAGGAAGTCGTGTCCCATCTGCAACACGCTGCCGCCGGCGTCGAGATGCGACTCCGGATCCGCTGCCGCTACCCAGAACGGGACCGTCTGGAAGTAGGAGCCGTTCTCGCCGGCGGGCTCGAGCCCTAGGCGCTTGAACTCTGCGGCGATGTAGTCCGCGGTCTTGTAATCCCCTTCACTGCCGCTCGCGCGGCCCATCGTCGAGTCGTCGGCGATGAGTCGAAGCCGGTGCTCGAGATCCGCTGGCGTGATCGCCGCGACGGTGGCGCCTCCGGACGACTGCTGGCTGGCGCTTGCGCAGCCGACGACGAACGCGACGATCGAGAGCGCGCCGAGGGAAGAGAGGGTTCGCACGCATCTGCTCCGCTGGTGTTGGTCGCGAGAACATACGACACGGTGCGAGCCCCCGCCGCTCGCCCTACATACTCTTTACATCTACGTCCGGGGACGACGCCGCCTGGCCTCGGCCGGTGGCCTAACGGGGGCGAACGCCAGCGTCAGCGCCCAACGTTCGCAATCCGCATCGTTCTCGCGATTGTCGGGGTCGTTGAGCTCGAATTCGGTGCGCATGCGCTGCACCGCATCGAGAAGCCACTGGCGAATCACCGGGATCTGGGCCGGAGGCGCCACGACGACGAGACGCGTCAGCAGCGCGGCCTCCTTGGCGCCGACCGGCATCGCCAGCAGTTCCTGCCGCGCCTGCTCGAGTACGGTCGCGGCGATGGCGCGGCGCGCGGCGCGAGCCGCGTCGCCTTTCTGCCTAACGCCGGCCTGAATCTGCTGTGTAACGCCCGTGTACCACTTCTCGATGGCACCCCGATTCTGCCGCCGCTCCTTGAGGACGAGAAACCCCGCGCGCTCGAGCGCGGCGACGTGGTGATAGAGGCGGGTGGGCGGCTGCCCGAGGAGCTCGGCCACCTGCTTGGTCGTCCTCGGCGTCTCCGCGAAGAGCTCCATCATCCGGAGCCGCAGTGGGTGCGCAAGTGCCCGGAGGTTGGCGACGCTGCGGCCGAGCGGCGGCGCGCCAGCCGAGCCGCGGGATTTGGATCGAGCCATGGCCGGATCATAGGTCTCGCGGCGACTCTTGCCAAGTCGGACCCTTTATTCAATATTATTTGAACAATCGGCCTGACATTGCCTTTCCTCCCGTCGGAGTGCCTCGATGCCCGCCCTCGTCGATGTCGTGTTCGTCGTCGTCCTCGTCGTCCTCGCGTCGATCTTCGAGTACGTCTACTTCTGGCCGCGCTTCCGCGCTGACGTCGCCGCCGGCAAGCCCTCGGCGCGCGTCTCGGCGTACCGGCGCGGCGTCGTCGGCGAGTGGGTCTTCACCATCGCCGCCATCGCGATCTGGACGACCTTCGCTCGCCCGTGGAGCGCGATGCGGTTCGTCCTTCCCCATGGATGGCGGCTCGGCGTCGGCGTCGTGTTCGTGCTCGCGGCCGTCGGGCTCGTGGTTCTTCAGCTCTGGTCCGTGGCACGGCTCCCGGCCGAGCGACGGATCAGGGCCCGCCCCAAGCTTGGCAACGTCGGGTTCATGCTACCACACACAGCGCAGGAGCAGCGTTGGTTTCTCACGCTCTCGATGACTGCCGGATTCTGCGAGGAGCTTCTCTATCGCGGCTACCTGCCGTGGTTCTTCGCGCCGTGGCTCGGGTCCGTGGGCGCGATGGCGCTCGTCGTGATCCTCTTCGGCATCGGCCACGCGTACCAGGGCCGCGCGGGCACCGTGAGGGCAACACTCGCTGGGGCGTTCCTGGCTGCACTGGTGCTCGTTACGGGTTCGCTCATCCCCGCGATGATCGTGCACGCCCTCATCGACATCGGCAGCGGTACCCTCGGCTACTGGCTGCTCCGGGACTATCCGGAGACTTCTGCAGGAGTAGAGCCCGCGGCCGCCTCGCGCCGGAGCACTCTCGCAGCGCTTTGAGCCCGTGTTTTTAGCGACGCGAATCGCGCGAATCAGCAATTCCCTCGGTTGGATTCGCCTTTGATTCGCGCAAT
>DATEPP010000318.1:0-10668 GCA_035273165.1 Gemmatimonadaceae bacterium | reverse complement strand
CGACGACCTGATACAGCATGTCGTCGTCGACGCGATAGAGGAGCGGCGCGACCTGAATGCGGGGATAGATCTCGCGCAGCCGTGCCGCTTCCTTGATCACGAAGCCGACCTCGTCCTTGATGCCGAACTTCGGCGCGCTGTCAGCAAAATGACGTTCGGCGCGGGCGCGGTCCCAGCCGGCGTTGGTCACCATTCCTTCTATGAATTGGTCGTGGCGCTTCGCGAGTTGCGCCATGCCGCAATCCGTGTGGGCGATGAGGACGATCGTCTGAACGCCGCCGACGGCAATCGCGTACGAGATGCGGAATTCGTTGTCGCGCATGTTCGCCCCGGCCGTGCGAAGAACGAAGGCGAAGTCGTTAGGTATGCGCAGATGCTTCCGGCTATCCATGCACATGCCGATGAGCAATTCGGGCTTGCTCACCGCCGCCGGGCCAAGGCCGAGGTTGTGATACTCGAGGAGGCGACCGACGGGGGTGCCGCGGTACTCCGGCAGGATGTCGTTCACGTTCGTGACGGGAAGAATCTCAGCCATGTGTGTGCGTGATGCGTAGTGCGTGATGCCGTGGTGCGTGGAAACTAGCGATGCCTGCCCGCGCCACGCCTCACGCGGCCACGCGCTAGGCACGGAGCCCATTCATCCCAAGGGACACCACTCGTTCGGCACGCGCCGGGTCGTCCCACACTGCGGTCGCGCCCGGCTGTACCGCGATTCGTGCTTGACGCCCCGCCTCGCCGAGGACACAATTGCGCGTCGATCCGGCCCAGACGTCTCATGCGATGCAGGATGAGATGGCTCGCGCCGGTTCATGGCGCGGTGTACTCGCGGCGTTCCGCGTCCTCAGTTCCCCCCTTCCGCCCACTTCCCACAAGCAATGGAGGGTAGCATGCGCATGCTCCTTCTGCGCGCGGCCACGGCATCGGCGTTGCTCGTCGTTCCGTTGGCATTGCACGCGCAGACGCGCGAGATCACCGGCCGTGTCATGAGTCGTGACACGCAGGAACCGCTGAACAACGTCGAGATCGTCGTCGTTGGTCAGTCGGCGCGGCTCGGCACGTACACCAACGATCAGGGGCGATATCGCATCGTCCTGAATACTGGCGACGCGACACTACGCCTGCGGCGGCTCGGCTACCGGGCACGCACCGTTCCCGCTCCCGCGACGGAATCGACGATCGACATTCAGCTCGATCGCGACGTCCTCGAGCTGGGAAGTGTCGTCGTCACCGGCCAGGCAACCACGGTCGAGCGCAAGAATGCCTCGACTGCGGTTAGCACCGTGACCACGGAAGAATTGGTCAAGGTTCCGTCCGTCTCGATCGAAGACGCGCTGCAAGGAAAGGTCGTCGGCGCGAAGATCCAGATGAACAACGGTGCCCCGGGCGGCGGCGGACAGATTCAGATCCGCGGAACGTCGTCCATCCTTGGCAACGCCGAGCCACTGATCGTGGTCGACGGCGTGATCGTGAGCAACGCGACGGTGAACGTCGCCGGCATCAACGCGATCACGCGGTCGTCAGGTTCGGGCCCGAGCGCGTCCACGGACAACGAGATCAATCGACTCGGCGACATCAATCCCGACGACATCGATCACCTCGACGTGCTCAAGGGCGCGGCGGCGTCGGCCATCTACGGCGCAAAGGCGACGAATGGCGTCATCGTCATCACGACGAAGCGCGGCCGCGTCGGTGGAACGCAGGTGCACGTGACGCAGCGCATCGGCATGTACGAGCCAATGCGTCTCCTCGGCTCGCGCCACTTTCCCGATACGACGGCGGCGCTCAAGGCCGACGGTGGCGGCCCGCTCGCTCGCGCGGCGGTGCTCGCCGCTTGTAATCCGGACTGCCCGTACTACGACTATCAGAAGGAATTCTTCGGCAGCCGCACGCCGTCGTACGAGACCAACGTCTCGCTCAATGGCGGCAGCGACGCGACGAAGTATTACGCATCGGTCGGCGACAAGTTCGACGACGGTACGATGATCAACACGGGTGCGCGGAAGCAGACGCTCCGGTTGAATATCGACCAGACGCTGGCGTCACGGTTGACGTCGCAGGTGAGCGCGACCTTCCTCCGTACCCTCGCCCAACGTGGGATCTCGAACAACGATAACACATTCACGAGCCCGATCTATCTGCTCGCCTATTCACCGGCGATCATCCCGCTCAACGCGCGTGACGCGAACGGCAACTTCGTACGCAACCCGTTCGCGGGCGGTGGCTCGACGTCGTCGAATCCGTTCGAGACGCTCAACAACGTGCAGGCGAACGAGGATACGTACCGCGGTATGGCGTCGATGCGCCTCCTCTACACGGCGCTCAACACCGACAACAATACCTTCACGATCTCCGCGATCGGCGGCACCGATTTCTTCAATCAGGACGACCAGATCTATTCGCCGAACTTCCTCCAGTACGAGCCGAACGATGGCTTCCTCGGGACGGCGGTGCAGGGGAATGGCAGCAGCCGGCAGAGCAACGGCTCGCTGAACGCCGTCTGGGACACGCGCCATTTCGGCGCCGCCTTCGAGACGTCGGCGGGCGTGCAGATCGAGAATCGGTCGCTGAACTCCTACAACATGCGCGCGCGCGGGCTGGTCCCTGGCGTCACCGACATCAATCAGGGCACCCAGGACGCGACGCAGACGAAGACAGCGGTTCACGACCGGGCGTACTATCTCACCGAGCAGCTCCTCGCCTTCGATGAGAAGTTCCTCATCATGGGCGGCGCGCGTGCCGAACGGAGCTCGGTGAACGGCGACGTCGACAAGTACTACTTCTTCCCTCGTGGGTCGGCCTCCTATCGCATCGTCGAGCCGATCCGGCACGTCAACGAGGTGAAGCTGCGCGCCGCGATCGGCACGTCCGGCAACCAGCCGCGCTACGGCGACCGCGATCCAACGCTCAACACCCTCGGCATCATCGGCGGCCAGAACGCGCTCGGTGTCGCCGCGACGTTGGGCAACCCGGCGATCAAGCCGGAGCGGATGCGCGAGCAGGAGCTGGGCATCGACGCGACGTTCCTCAACCAGCGTCTCGGCCTCGAGCTCACGCGCTTCGATCGCCACATCACCGACCTGCTCCTCACGGCGCCGCTACCGCCGACGAGCGGCATCACGCAGCTCGTCATCAACGGCGGCCACGTCACCAGCAAGGGCTGGGAGCTGGCGGGAACGGTCGAGCCAATTCGCGGCCGTGAGTTCGACTGGACGTCGCGGACGTCGTTCTACGCCGTCCGTGGTCACGTCGTGTCACTTCCGGTGCCGGCCTTCGTCGTACCGAACTCCGGCTTCGGCGCGGCGTTCGGACGCGCCCGCATCTCCCCAGGGTTCTCCACGACGGCGATGTGGGGGAACCGGCAGCGTGATAATGGCACGACGGTCGATTCGGTCGTCGGCGACGCAACGCCAAAGTTCACGATGCAGTTCGGCAACGATTTCCGTTGGAAGCGCTTCGTCCTGAGCGCGCTCGTCGACTGGCGCAACGGCGGCCAGGTCTCCGACCTGACGCAGAACATCTTCGATGAGGGCTTCAACTCCTGGGACTACGACAAGGAGAGCCCGGATCCGACCAAGAGTCTGGGCGCGTACCGGTATGCCCAGTGGAAGGGCGGTCAGAACGCGCTCGCCTACATCGACAACGGCTCGTACACGGCGCTCCGTGAAGTTGCCGTCACGTACGACGTCCCGAATCGCTTCTTCTCCATGTTGAATGGTCGTGTCTCGGCGCTGCGGCTCTCGCTCACCGGACGCAACCTCTACATGTGGACCAAGTACTGGGGCATGGACCCTGACGCCGCGCAGTTCGGCAATCAGGCTGTTCGCATCAACGTCGACCACTCACCCTATCCGCCGTCCCGCAGCTTCTTCCTCTCCATCGACGTGGGGACCTGAGCGATGCAGATGAATCGATCTCTTCCCGAGCGCGGTTCGCGCCGCGCCACACTTTCGATAATGCTCATGCTCGTCGCCGGAGGCGCCGCTGGCTGCGGCCTCGACCGGCCGACGGTGCCTAACTACAACAATCCAACCCCGGAAGGTCTGGCCGGCGATCCGGTCGGCGGCGTCCAGCTCTCGGCCAACGGTCTCGTCTTCCAGCTGCGATCCCAGATCTCCGGCTTCATCTCGGGCACCGGCATCATGGGCCGCGAGAGCTTCAACTACACGCCGACGGAAGGCCGCAATACCACCTGCTGGCTGCAGAAGATGGACTATGCCTGCGGCGGCGGTTCGGCGTTCTGGAACGGCTTCTACACCGAATCGCGAAACGTCTTCTCGTTCCTCAACACCGTGGATGCCACCGGGGGCCTTTCTGCCGCACAGAAGGAAGGCGCGCGCGGGTTCGCCAAAACGCTCGAAGCCTATTCGCTGGCGTTCGTGGCGGAGCGAGGCAAGTACGGCGGACCTACCGACGTCGCCGCCGATCCGCGGACGTTGACACCGTTCGTCACCCGCGATTCGATGTACAACTACGTCATCGGGCGCCTCGACCAGGCAAAGGCGCATCTCGCCGCCGCCGGGAGCGCGTTCGCCTTCACCCTCAACTCCGGCTTCGCTGGATTCAACACGCCGGCGACGTTCGTGCAGTTCAACCGCGCACTCGCCGCCCGGTACAACGCCGAGCGGGCGTCGCTGCGCAATCCGGCGTGCGGAGCGAACGGCACCGCGTGCTATCAGCTCGTGCTGCAGAATCTCACCGATGCCGGCAGCCTCGTCGACGCGGCGAATCTGCAGAAGGGACCGGTGTGGATCTACTCCACGGCGGCGGGTGACGCGACCAACGGTCTGTCCAAGGCGTCGAGCGCGTTCATCTTCGCCCATCCGTCGATCAAGACGGATGCGCCGCTGCGCGCGAACGGCCAACCCGACCTGCGTTACCAGAACAAGATCGTGACGCTCGCGAAGGCCGTTGGTACGGGGAGCGCGGTTCCTGGCATCGAGACGGATCAGGACTTCAACATCTATCCGGCGCAGAACTCGAGCATCCCGATGATCCGCAGCGAGGAGCTCATCCTGCTCCGCGCTGAAGCGGAGTGGTTCACGGGCGCGAAGGCAGCTGCGATCGCGGACATCAACACGATCCGCACCACCTCCGGTGGCCTCGATCCGACGACGCTGACGACAGCGAGCACTGACGATCAGTTCATCACCGAGCTCCTCCTGCAGCGGCGCTACTCACTGCTGTTCGAGGGACACCGGTGGGTGGACGTGCGCCGCTTGGGCAAGCTGAACACGCTGCCTATCGACATCCCGGCGTCCCAGGTGTTGTACGACGACCTGTTCATTCCGCAGGCCGAGTGTCTCGCTCGCGCGGGCGCTCCATCCAACCTGCTCGCACCATCGTGTCCGTGATCGGCCGGCCGTCGCTGGGGCGCCTCGTGCGCTCCAGCGCGGTCTGTGTTGGTTGCCTGACGGCCGTCGCGGCGTTAGGCGCGCAGTCACCTCACCGTCTCGGCTTCGACGCCGGACGACTCACACGAATTGATTCCGTACTCCAGCGCGCCGTCGATCGATCCGAGATCGGCGGCGCGGTTGCGCTGGTGCTGAAGGACGGCCAGACGGTCTACGAGAAAGCCTTCGGATGGGCCGATCGCGAGGCCAACCGACGGATGACACCGGATGCGATCTTCCGCATCGCGTCGCAGACGAAAGCACTCACCAGCGTCGCGGCGATGTCGCTCGTCGAAGAAGGGAAGCTGTCGCTCGACGATCCGGTGAGCCGCTTCCTACCCGGCTTCGAGCACACGACGGTGGCCGTGCGGACCGACACGGGCCGCGCGATCGTCCCGGCGAAGCGCCGCATAACGATTCGCGACCTGCTCACGCACACATCCGGCATCTCGTACGGCACGGACAGTCTCGTCGCGCCGCTCTACGGTGCCGCTGGACTCGGCCCGGCGGCCGGGTGGGGCTGGTACACCGCCGACAAGCAGGAGCCGATCTGCCCAACGATGGAGCGGCTCGCTACGCTTCCTTTTGTCTCACAGCCGGGCGAACACTTCGTCTATGGGTACAGCACGGACATTCTCGGATGTGTCGTCGAGCGTGTCGCGGGCCGGCCACTCGACGATGTAATCCGGACGCGTATCACTGCTCCGCTCGGGATGAAGGACACGTACTTCTATCTGCCGCCGGCAAGTCGGGCGCGGCTCACGGCCGTGTACGCGAGCGGACCGGAGATGAAGATCGTGCGCGCGCCCGATGGTCCGAAGGGACAGGGCGATTACGTCGACGGGCCGCGTCGCAGCTTTTCGGGTGGCGCCGGTCTCCTCTCGACGGCGCGAGACTACGCGCGCTTCCTTCAGATGTTGCTCAACGGCGGCACGCTCGATGGCGCACGCATCCTGAGCCCGAAGACGGTCGCGCTGATGGCGACGAACCAGACTGGAAGGCTCTTCTCGCAGACTGGGCAGGGCTTCGGTCTCGGCTTTCGAGTTCTCGAACAGCCGGGCGCCGATGGCCGCATCGAGTCTGTCGGCACGTACGGCTGGGGCGGCGCGTACGGCAGCACCTACGAGGTCGATCCGCAGGAGCACCTCGTTCTCGTCTTCATGATCCAGCTTCTGCCGAGCCGGAGCAGCGTGCCGGCGCAGTTCCCGATGCTGGTCTATCAGGCGCTCGTCGAGCCGCTGAGTCGTTAGGCGGAGAAGTCGCGCCGCAACGGGCCTTCATGATTGACAGGCCCTGGAGATCACTGATTACACGGATTTTCACAGATTGCACTGTTAGCTCCTCGGCGGGTCGGCTCCGCTCGCGACGAGTCCGGACGACTTGCTTTTATAACTGCCTCGGTCGGCTTCCGGCGCTTGGACTCGATGGGTGTGCCACACAAAAGCAATACTGACTCGTTGCGAGCGGCGCTCGAGGTACGAAGGAGCAACTGTGAAATCCGTGCAATCAGTGTCATCCGTGATCGCCAGGCTCTCCCTTCATGAAGGCCTGACCGAGCGACACTAATCACGCTCGAGCAGACGCCCGAACGCCGCGGCGATCTGGGGGAGCGCGAAGCGTTCGCAGGCTTGGGCCCGGCCCGCGGCACCCATTTGAGCGCGGAGCGATGCGTCGTTCACGAGTTGCAGAATCGCGCTCGTCCACGCCGGAACGTCGCCGGGTGGAACGAGGATGCCACTCTCCCCACCGCGAATCGTTTCCGGGATGCCGCCGTCGTTGCTCGCGACGACGGGGACGCCACACGCCTGCGCCTCCGCAGCGACCCGCCCGAACGACTCGCGCCTGATCGAGGGAAAGGCGAGGACGTCCATCGCCGCAAAGCAGCTCGCGAGGTCGTCCGTCCACGGCTCGCGCACGTGGCGCGAAGCGTGTGGCGACGCTGCCAGCTTCGCTTCCATTTCCGCTGCGAGCTCGCCATGGCCAACCCAGAGCGCGCGGACGGCTGGCGATCGTGACATCACCTCGTCGAGCGCCGACGCGAGCACCGTCACCCCTTTCTGCCGCTCGAAGCGGCCCGCGAACCCCACCACGACGTCATCGGCCGTGAAGCCGAAGCGGCGCCTTGCTGCTTCGCGGCGCGTCGCATCGGGCCGGAAGCGCTCCACGTCGATCGGATTGTAGAGAACGCAGGTGCGTCGGAGCGGCATGCCCCGATTCTTCACGGCCCAGTTGCGCAGGTACTCCGACGGCAGAATGAATCGGCTCGCCAGCCACGGGAAGAGCGGCGCCGTCAACCGCGAGAGCTTCTGAATGTGAAGGAAGAGCGCGAGCGGAATACGCTGCGAGCGCGCGAGAAGAGCGAGCGTCCAGTACTCCCGAGCGAAGCTGCCGATGATCCAGTCGGGGTTCGTGGCTCGACAGGTGCGCGCGAGATCCGCGAGTGCCTTTCGCTTCGGTGAGTCGACGATCGACGTCGGGAAGAGCGCGATCCGTCCGTCGCTCGCGAGCGCCCGCGCGATGATGTCGTCCGGGTAGACCGCCGCCGAGACCTCGTAGCCGGCATTCGCCATGGCAATGGCGAGCGAGACGAAATGACTCTCGGTGCCGCCGGGACCGCGATTCGTCCCGACGAAGAGGAGGCGACGCACGCGGGAATCGCGCGCGCCGCGGCTACTCACGGCAGTGCGTTCTCGGTCGCCAGACGCCGAAGGAACGACGGCTCGGAATCGGTGGGCGTGGGTGCTCGGCGCTCAATACGAACGTGGTCGAGCAGGGCGTCGGCACGAGTGTGCCACACCGCGGCGCTCCAACGCAGTACGGGGGGTTTTCGATGATCACCGCGTTTCACAGTCGTCGCGCCGGTGAGCCAAATCGTGAGGTCGTTGCCGTTCGGCTCGAATGCGAAGGTGGAACGATACACGTTCGTTGAGAACTGTGGAATCGTTCCGCGCGCGAGTACCGGGGAGGGATACGTCGTCCAGTGCTCACCATCCGTGCTCGTCGCCAGGAAGAGACTGCTCGCGGTGCACGAGGTGCCCGCGGGATACGCCGCAATGAGCGCCCAGTAGGCGCCCAGCTCGGGGACGTACTGGACGTCGAGGTGCCACGGCAGGTACCCCGGCTGCGTGAACGCCAGCGGCGCGGGCATGGACCAGATCACGCCGTCCACTGAATGGCGAAGGAGGATCCGGGTGCTCTTCGAGGTGCAGCCAGCATTGCCGGCGTCGACCGCCCACATCTTCCAGTCGCCATCCGCGCGGCGCGCGACCGTCGGCGAGACGACGAAGTGCCCGACGTCGTTGGTGATCGCGGTTGCCGGTGACCAATGCACGCCATCGGTGCTTCGCGTGAGATAGACGACGTCTGCCTTGTGCTTCGGCTTCTCCTTCCGGTGATGTACCTCGACCACCTCGCGGTAGTAGAGCCGCAGCTCGTCGGAGGCCGGGTCGTAGGCGAGGTCGGGATCGGAGAGGTAGCCGCGCGTCGTGTGCGCAACCGGATTGACGAGCCCTGCCGGCACCGACCAGGAATTTCCAGTCGCGCTCCCGAACAGGGACGGATTCTCGACGTGCGAATCGCTGTTCGGGTAAGGCGTGAGCGCGAGCCAGAAGCGCTGGCCATGCCAGGGCTGCGTAAAGGAAACTGCGCTGGGATGCACGACCTGACGCGAATTGTCGTAGGTCTCGAAGTCGATCGGCGTCGGCTGTCCGAGGAGGCTCAGATCCTCGAGACCGACTTCACCATCGTTGGGTACGATGACGCGGTCGGCGGAGCAGCCGAGCTGGAGCATGGCACCCGAGAGTGCAATGCTGAGCGCGACGACAGATTGTGCGCGAGCGAAAGGGCGGGCGGTCCACATCCTACGATACTCCCAAGGCGCAGCGGCGCGGATTGGAGAGCGACGCGTCCGCCTAGTGACGGACGTGTCGAGAGCTCGTCAGGAACTCGGCAGCGTGACGGCGTATTGTAGTGGACTCGCCTCGAACCGGCTAGAGTTTTTTCAATGTCGTCCCTCGCTACCGTTGACGCTCTCCCCGTACCGGTGGCTCCGAGGGGCGCTCGCCTTCTCTCACTCGACGTCTTTCGCGGCCTCACGATCATCGGGATGCTGATCGTGAACAATCCCGGCGATGCGAGCACCGCGTTTCTCCAAGCGCGGCACAGCCCCTGGAACGGCTGCACGCTGGCGGACCTCGTCTTTCCGTTCTTCCTGTTCGTCGTTGGCATCACGACACAGCTGTCGCTCAGGGCGCGCGCTGTTCGGGGCGACAACGACCGGGAGATTCGCGGTCAGATCCTGCGGCGTGGCGCTCTGCTCTTCGTCATTGGTCTGCTGCTCAATTGGTTTCCCTTCTATCAGTACGGCGCGATCGACGGGCATCCTCATCCCACGCCACTCGACCACGTCATCGCCCGGCTCGAAGAGCTCCGCCTTCTGGGGGTGCTGCAGCGGATCGGGATCGCGTACGCCGCGGCGGCACTACTGAGCTGGAAGACGTCGGCGAGGCAGGTCGCGTTCCGGGCCGGGGCGATCCTGGTTGGTTATTGGCTGCTCATGACGGTCGTTCCCGTGCCTGGCGAAGGCACGATCGGTTTGTCTCAGCTCGACAACGCCGGGCACACGCTCTCAGCGTGGGTTGATAAGGTGACTCTGGACTGGTCGCGCTGGGGCCTCGGGAATCACATCTGGCGGGAGAGCCGCGTTTACGATCCGGAAGGTCTGCTGTCGACGCTTCCGGCGATCGCGACGGTGCTGCTCGGAGTGCTCATCGACAGGTTGCTGGCCGCGGTCCGCCCCTTGGAGGAACGGATCCGACAGCTCTTGCTGGCTGGCGCTGGCCTCACCGTACTCGGGCTTCTGTGGGGCGTCGCCTTTCCGATCAACAAGAATCTCTGGACGAGCTCCTACGTCGCCTTCACTGCCGGAATCGCCTGCATCACGCTCGGCACGATCACGTGGCTGATCGACGTGCGGCAGTGGAAAGGTTGGACGAAGCCGTTCGTCGCCTTTGGCATCAACCCGATCACGGCTTATGTCGGGGCGGAGCTGAGCGCCGTGCTCTTCGACTCGACGATCAAGCTGCGCGTCGCGGGCCGGCTCCAGTCGCTGCACCAGCTGACGTACGACGGACTGGCGCGATGGCTTCCGCCCGCAATTGCGTCGTTAGGCTATTCGCTCCTCTTCGTCGCGCTCTGGTACTTCGTGCTGCGTGCGCTGCACCGGCGCGGGATGATCTTCAAGATCTAGCGCGCAACCACACGAAAGGCGAGAAAACCA
>DATEPP010000317.1:0-6551 GCA_035273165.1 Gemmatimonadaceae bacterium | reverse complement strand
GCAATGGCCGACGCGGGGATTAAAAAGTTTGTATCCGGTACGCCGAAGAAGGTGGTGTACGTGCCGGGACGGCTGATGAACATCGTCATTTAACTGTCATCCCGAGGAGCGAAGCGACGAGGGATCTGCTCTTGTTTGCGCCTGGGAGGCGTCCCTGAGGAAGAGAGGGGACTGAACGCAGATTGCGCAGATTGCGCAGAAAACAACAAAGAGCGGGAACGTCTTTTTTGAAAGAGGCGTTCCCGCTCTTTTGTCAGCGTCATCTGCGACTCGTCAGCGTCATCTGCGTTCCCCTCAGCCGCTGCGCCGCAGGGATCCTTCAAGAAGCGGAAAAGCAGATCTCTCGTTGCTTCGCTCCTCATGATGACAATTTCCTCAGAACGTTATCCCGAACGTAATTGGCACCGTCACGAACGACGGGCCCTGGGCGAGCGCGAAGTGAACCCGGGCTTCCGCATATGCGCCCATCCCCGTGAGCGGAATCGTTAGGCCCGTGCCGAAATTGAATCCCGCGCTGTTGCCGTTGTCGGAGATGTGGTACAGGCCCATGCCGCCGATCAGATACGGCCGTACCTGTGACTTCGGCGCGTGGTAGACGACGTTGACGAGGAGCGCCACCGTGTTCGCGGTCGTCGCCGTCGCCACTTTCTGGTCTTTTCCGAAGTACTGATAGAGCACCTCGCCGCGGAGCCCCAGCGGCTCGCTCGGCGTTCGGAACTCCGCCATCGCGTCGAGGTTGAAGCCGGGCTGCCGATCCTTCGCGAAGCCGCCGGCGGGAATGCTGATCCCACCGCCGATTCCGATGATCGGGACCGGCATCGTCTGCACCGGAGCCTGCGCCGCCGACGAATGCGACGCGAGCAAGACGAAAGCGAGAGCGAGAATTGAGAGTTTGCGCATGTTGTAATGAAGTGCGGCAAGGTTGACGAATGGTCGGAACTTAAACGGGGAGTCACCGCGGCGCGGCGTGTCCTGACGGCAGCCTCAGAGAACCCGGCTGATCCAATCGCCCACGAAGAAGCCCACCACGGCAACGCCAAGACCAACGACGAACATGTCGAGCCCGGAGCGGAAGACGCTGCGGCCGGTGAAGATCGAACGCGCCGCGCCCACCAGGAAGTGAGACGCCATCGAGACCACGAACGCGATCACGACCGCGGTCGTGCCGCTCCAGATCAGGAACGACAGCACGGGGATGAAGGCACCGACCGCCGTCGCGCTCCCCGTCACCCAACCCTCCCGCAGCGGTGACATATGCGGCTCCCCGATCCCCAGCTCTTCCTGCACCTGCTCCTCGAGCATGCGCTGCGGGTTGCCCATCACTTCGGTCGCCAGTGCGTGCGCGCTCTCCGCGCTCATCCCCTTTGTCTCGTAGATCAGCGCCAGCTCGTCCCGCTCGATCTCCGGCATGAGGGCGATCTCGTCCCGCTCCATCGCGATCTCGTTGGCGTAGACCTCCTGCTCACTCTTTGCCGCGAGATAGCCGCTCGATCCCATCGAGAGCGCGTCGGCGATGAGGCCAGCGACGCCGGCGAGGATCACCGTGTGGTGAGCCTGGGTC
Organism: Gemmatimonadaceae bacterium; assembly: GCA_035273165.1. Taxonomy (GTDB): domain Bacteria; phylum Gemmatimonadota; class Gemmatimonadetes; order Gemmatimonadales; family Gemmatimonadaceae; genus AG2. The sequence goes on along the minus strand of DATEPP010000317.1, from coordinate 4,990 downwards.
GCGGAAGCGCCGATAACACCCGCCACGAGACCGAAGTTGGCTGTCAACCCATCATTGAAGCCGTACACGACGTTCCGCAGGAAGCCACCGGACTCGATCCGATGCCACGGCTCACCCTTTCGACCGGAAATCTCGTTGAGCGTCGTCGCGTGCTCCGCCGACTCCTGCGCCAGGGTGAGCGCCTCGCTCCGCCCCGCAACACCGCGCGGCGTCATCCGATGCATATCGAGGTACGCTTTGACCTCGCGGCCCTCCTCGGCGAGCAGCATCGGAAGGAGAAAGTTCGGACCGAGAATCTTGCCGAGACCGGCGAGCAGCCGCGTGCGCGCGCTGGGCCGGAACGGCCCAACCGGGCGGCCGTGCTGCTCGAGCAGCTTCGCCCAGATCTCGACGTGCCGGTCCTCGACTTCCGCCAAGCGGCGATAGAGGTCCTTCTTCTTCGCGTCCGGCTCGGCGTCGGAGAGGAGGCGATAGAGGTACGCTGCGTCTGCCTCGTCTTGCCAATGATGCTCGAAGGCGTGCAGGTCGGGTGTCGACGGCTGCCGCTGAGGCTCGGTCTGGGACGTGGTCATCGAGAGTTGCGAGCGGAGCGGGAGCGCGCGCGAGCAGCGCGCGCGACGTCAAATAGGATTATTGGCCGTGAGCACCAGCGAGCGGCTAATGACATACCCCAACAAGCTAATTCCCCCCGGTGGAAACCCTCGCGCCCTCGGCGAGTGTCAGAACTGATGCACCCACCTCAACACTCGTATTCGAGGCCGTATGCGACCGCACCGTATGCTGATCCCCGCTCTCCTCATCACATCGCTCGTCGCGGCGGGGGCAGCGGCCCAAACTGCTCGCGTCTATTCCGCTCCCTCGGCGGGCGTGCTGCGTGGCGGCGGCGACCAGCCGCGCGCGGTCCTTGGTCTCAGCATCGGAGCGTCCACGAGCGTCCGCGACACGCTGGGACTTCTCGTCACGTCCGTGACGACGAATGGGCCGGCGGAGCGGGCCGGAATTCAGGAAGGCGATCGAATTGCCTCGATCAACGGCGTCAACCTTCGCCTCGCGCCGGCGGATGCAGGCGATTTCGACGTCGACAACACGATGAGCCGACGCCTGACGCGTGAGCTGAGCAAGTTACGCCCGGGTGACGATGTCGACCTGCGGGTCTACTCCGAGGGTCGCACCCGGACCGTGCACATCAGAACCGCCGATTCCGATTCGCTCTACACGCGCCGGCGCGTTTCCCGAAACGAGATGAGCGATCGGCCCACGCTCGGTCTCGGCATCGGTGCGACCAGCAGTCGCCGCGACACGCTTGGCATCCTCGTCATGTTCGTCGACGATTCGGGCCCCGCGGCGCGCGCCGGCATCGAGGAAGGCAACAGGATCGCGGCGATCGACGACATCGATCTACGCGCAGGACGCGACGACGCGGGCGATGAGTTCATCGCGAACTCCAAGATCCGCCGCCTGCAACGCGAGGTCTCGAAGCTCCGTCCCGGGGACAACGTCGACCTTCGCGTCTACGCCAACGGCGATTACCGCACGGTGCGGGTTCGCGTTGCCCGAGCGTCCGATCTGCCACGCCGCCGTGGCTTCATCATCAGCGGTGACGGCATGGGGATGGGGATGGGCATGGGCATGATGCCTGGTGCGATGCCCCTCGATTTCGACGGCGCGATCATCGGTGAGCAGGTGCGCGCCGCGATCGAGCGCGCCATGAGTGGCGCTGGTCGCGCGCTCGAGGGTGTCGGTCGTGGTCTCAGCCGCTCACGGCAGTGGCAGGATGACGAGGAGTTGCCAAAGAAGCGCGTCGAGCCGATCGAGCCGATTCGCATCGAGCCGTTGGAGCCGAGCCGAATGCGCCGCCTCGCACCGATGAAAGTCCCGTTCACGACTGTCCTGCTCGACGACAGCAGCATCAGTGCACCGATGATCGCGGCGAAGGTCGCCGTCGATCGCGGACGAGGGGAGAATCCCTCGGCGCTGAACATCGCGGGGCTGCGCATGGTGGCCGTCGGGAAGGAGCTTGCCACGTATCTCGGGAAGGGCAGCGAGCGCGGTCTTCTCGTCATCGACGTGCCACAGTGGGCGGCGAGTGCGCTTCGTCCCGGCGACGTCGTACTCTCGGTGGATGGATCGCGCGTGCGCGCGGACGATGGTTCGGATGAGGTGACGGTCGCGCTGCCGCGTCTTCGTGAGGCACAACTCGACATTCTGCGCGACGGTGTGCACCATTCGGTGACGCTTCCCGCGCGCCGCTGATCCGCGAGCGCGTTCGCTGGGAGCGCAGCACCGAGGATCGACAGCTGACGCGTTTCACATTTGCTCTACTCGCCGCCGCTACCGCCTGTGCTCACGCGGCGCAACAACCGGCCACCGCTTCCTCGATCGCCGGCGTGGCGCCCGGCATCGAGGTTCTGCTCAGCGACTCGCTGCATCTCCTCCGCGGAAAGCGCGTCGGCCTGATCACCAACCAGAGCGGTCGTGACCGGCGTGGCGTGAGCACGATCGATCTGCTCTACCACGCGCCCGGTGTGCGCCTAACGGCGCTCTTCGGTCCGGAGCATGGTTTGCGCGGCGCGGCCCAGGCCGGAGACGCAGTCTCCACGACTACCGACTCCGCGACTGGCGTCCCGATCTACTCGCTCTACGGCCAGACAAATGTGCCGACGGCCGAAATGGTCCGGGACGTCGACGTCCTCGTCTACGACATTCAGGATGTCGGGGCGCGCGTCTACACCTACGAGTGGACGATGGCTCTCTCCGCCGAAGCGGCGGGAAAGCTCGGGAAAAAGTTCGTCGTGCTCGATCGGCCTGACCCCATTCGCGGCGACCGTGTCGAAGGAAACATCCTCGAGGAGCGATTCCGTTCCTTCGTCGGCCAATATCCGGTTGCCTTACGATACGGCCTGACGCCGGGCGAGCTCCTGCGCTATCTCGTCGGAACAGGGCAGGTGCGTGCGGACATTGCCGTCGTACCGATGCGCGGCTGGCGACGCAGCATGTGGTGGGAGGAGACCGGCATCCCGTGGGTGAATCCGTCGCCGAATCTTCGCTCCGTCGATGCCACGGTGCTCTATCCCGGCACCGTCTTCTTCGAGGGGACGAACGCCACCGAAGGTCGCGGCACGGACAAGCCGTTCCAGCTCATCGGCGCCGCGTGGCTCACCGATGCCGGCGCGATCGCGCGCGAGATGAATGCGCTCAATCTTCCGGGTGTCCGCTTCGATTCCACCTCCCGCACCATCGAGAGCGGCTTCAAGTTCGGAGGGAAGACGATTCCGATGCTCGAGCTCTCCGTCACCGATCGCAATGCGCTGCGCCCAGTCGACGTCGGTGTGCGGTTGCTACGCGCGATCTATGTCCGCCATCGAGCGGACTGGCAATGGACTCCGCACATCGAACGCCTCGCCGGCACCGACGAGCTCCGTGCCGCCGTCGAGCAGGGGACGATCGACGCGCTGCTCGCAAAGTGGGCTCGTGAGGCAGCGGAGTTCCAGGAGCGATCTCGGAAGTACTGGATCTACTGATGGACAGATCGTCGCGGACGAGACGAAGCAGCGTCGCCATCCTGGCGGCGATCGGTATCGTCGGCTGCGCCGGACAGCCGGCGCCTCGTCAGCCGACGGGAGCGCCGTACGATTCGGTGGCCACCGAGCAGATCGCGTCAGGAGTGCTCCACCGGCGTCTCGTCGCCAAACAAGGTCCGTTCACGATTCACGTTGTGCAGGTCGATCTGCGCCGTCGCGATCTCACCGTCGCGGCGATGCACGCATTCGATTCCCTGCGTGGGCGCGAGCGAACGAGCGCCATGGTGGCGCGCAGAGTCAGCGCCGGCGCGCCGGTGCTTGCGGCGATCAACGCGGACTTCTTCGACCTGAAGACTGGCGAGAATGAGAACAACCAGGTCGTCGACGGCGACGTGCTCAAGGCTGTTCCCCTCACCGACTCTCCATTCGATTCGCTGCACACGATCCACTCGCAGTTCGGGATGACCTGCGACGGCCATCCGCTCATCGACCGGTTTGCGTTCGCCGGCGCCGTGCTCACGCCGCCGCCGGCAGTCGCTGTGCTTCCCCTCGACGCCGTGAACTTCCGCCCGCGCGGCGACGCGACCGTGCTCTACACCGCTGCCTACGGCACGACGCCTAACGACTCGGCCGCGCGGCAGACGGCCGAGATCTCCTTCCGTATCGCGTCTCGCGCCGGCGACACGCTATCCCTTCAGGCCGCAGCGGGTGCGCAGACGGGTGGCGGGCTGACTATCACACCGGGGCATGTAGTGCTCTCCGGCTCCGGTGCCGCCGCGGATGTCGTGCGTCGTCTCGCCGGTTCCGTCGCCTCGGGTGCGCCACTGCGCGTCGTACTCGCCTTCACGCCGAAGCACGGCCGGTTGTGTGTACTCGTGGGCGGATGGCCGCGTCTCGTCGTCAATGGCAGGAGCATCGCCGACAGTGTGGATCACCTCGAGGGCACGTTCCCCCGTTTCTCCGTGACGCGCCACCCACGCACCGCCATCGGCTTCTCCGCCGACAGCACGACCTTGTACCTGATCACCGTCGACGGCCGCAGCGAGTCCAGCTCGGGGATGTCCCTCGCCGAGCTCGCGTCATTGATGCAGTCGTTAGGCGTCGCCCAGGGCCTCAACCTCGACGGTGGCGGCTCGACGACGCTGATCCTCAACGGTCGGGTGGTGAATCATCCGTCGGATTCCGCCGGCGAACGCCCGGTCGGCAACATCTTGTACATCACTCGCCGGCGTTAAGGGGCCCCGGGATGGCGGGATGCGGGACGCGGGACGCGGGACTATACCACTTCCCACTGGGCACGTCCCACTTTTGAACTGACAGCTATCGCAGTCGACCGCGATATCTGTCAGCCTAGGGGCTAGAAGAGGCGACTGAGAAGAGGCGACTGAGAAGAGGCGACTGAGAAGAGGCGACTGAGAAGAGGCGACTGAGAAGAAGCGACTGAGAAGAAGCGTACTCGCCCGCGTCCC
>DATEPP010000316.1:0-6203 GCA_035273165.1 Gemmatimonadaceae bacterium | reverse complement strand
GTCGACCTCATGGGAATCGCTCGCGCCAATCTTGGCTACGGCAAGCAGGAGAAGCGGTTCCCGAAGAAGGAGACGCTCCACTACATCTATTCTCGAAACGTCAACACCGAGATCCCCGTCGAGGACATCCTCGGCGGTGAGCTGCCGCAGTTCGCCGACCATACCGACGACGTCCTCCGGATCTTCGCCGAGTATACAAGCCGCAAACACGAGCGGAATCTCGTCGATTATGACGATCTGCTCATCTTCTGGTGGCTGATGCTCGAGCATTCGGCACCTCTCGCCGAGCGTATCGCCGGAATGTACGACCACATCCTCGTCGATGAGTACCAGGATACCAACGTCACGCAGGCGAAGATTCTTCGGGGCATGTGCCGCACGCATGACAACATCACAGTCGTGGGTGACGACGCGCAGAGCATCTACTCGTTCCGCGGCGCGAACGTCCACAACATCCTCGACTTTCCCAAGCAGTTTCCCGGCACGCGACTGGTGACCCTCGAGCAGAACTATCGCTCGACTCAGCCGATCCTCGATGTTACGAATACGCTCATCAGTCGAGCCGAGGAGCGCTTCACGAAAAATCTGTGGACGAGCCGCGCTGGCGGTGAGGCGCCATGGCTCGTCGCGGCCCGCGACGAGCAACAGCAGACCAAGTTCGTCGTCGACCGCGTGCTCGAGCTGCACGAGGAGGGCACCCCGCTCCACGAGATGGCAGTGCTCTTTCGAGCCGCGTACATGTCCGCTGACCTCGAGATCGAGCTCACCAATCGAAACGTCCCGTTCGAGAAATGGGGTGGCCTGAAGTTTCTCGAGGCGGCACATGTGAAGGACGTGCTCGCGTTTCTTCGCGTGATCGAGAATCCGCGCGACGACGTGAGCTGGTATCGCATCCTCATGCTCATGCCGGGCATCGGTGACACGACGGCGCGCGCCGCCATCGCGTCGATGGCCGAGAGTGGCTGGGACGCCCACGCGTTCTATGACTGGCCCGCCCCAGCGCGCGCCCGCGACGCACACGAGCGTCTCGTCGTCCTCCTCCGTGCCCTCAACGCCCGCGCCGCGCGCGATGAGGCCGAGTCGCTCGGCACCGGCGTTGGCGCGGAGATCGAGGCGATCCGAGGGCTCTATGACGACATCCTCCGCGAGCGCTACGACCGCCCCGAAGCGCGACTCGCGGATCTCGAGCAATTGCGCGTCATCGCCGGCGGCTACCCGACACGCGCTGCCTTCCTCGCGGCCATCGCACTCGAGCCGCCACAGAGCACGCAGGATCTCGCCCTCGGCGGCGACGTCGAGGATGACGCGCTCGTGCTCAGTACGGCGCACAGCGCGAAGGGCAAGGAGTGGGACTCGGTCTTCCTCATCTGGGCAGTCGATGGCTACTTCCCGCTCGCCCGTGCCACCGCCGACGATGCCCAGCTCGATGAGGAGCGCCGGCTCATGTACGTCGCCTGCACCCGCGCTCGCAACGAGCTCTATGTTTCGTATCCGCTCAACGTCTACAATACGCGGCGTGGCGCGGACTACTCCATGGATCAGCTATCGCGGTTCGTCGACCGCGGCGTCCGCGCGAAGATGCAGCGCATGGTGTTGGCGGACGACGGAGCTGCCGCGCCCGAGCCTGTCGCGACCCCCGAGCAGCCGCCGCTCGATCTCCGGGCGCTGCTGAAGTCACGCTTCACGAAGTGACCCGTCATCCCGAGCGAAGCGGGATCCGCTTTTTCAGGTCGCTCAGACCGCCGACGACACGGTGCTCCGCCAGTCCTCAATTGCTGGAAGAACGAAACGGCCGGAAACTGCCTGAAACGGCCGGAGAACTAGAGCGACAACGATTTTTTTCAAAAGATCGTAATCGCTCTTTGCGTTACCTGGAATTTTCAGGCCGTTTCAGGCCTTTTCGTTCTATTCATCAATTGATGATTGCCACACCGCGGAGCCAGCCACGATCTGAGCGATTCAAGTGCAGATCCTTCGCTTCGCGGAGGACAACTAGCTCGGCGGCGCAGGGGTCTTCGCCACCCACTCTCGTAACGCGCCGAACGGATCCTTGGGCTTCGATTTCGCCAACGCGATGACCCGCGCGATCGTCTTCTTCAGGTCCTGATCCTCGCGCAACCACACGGCGTCGAAGAGATCCAGGTTCGTGAGGTAGATGCGTCGGGCCATCAATGCGGCGTTGTCGAGCCGCATGCGCTCCAACACGCGCGGGCCGATCGTGTGCAGCTGCGGGCCGAGCACCTCTACCAGCTCCGTGCGCGCGCGACGGTACACGGTGTCGCGCGCGGCAATTCGCTCGCGGACGTGCGCCGAGTCGTCGCCTGGATGCGCCTTGTACGTCGAGTCGATGCTGTGATAGAGCCGCTCCCAGAAGCGCGCCATCACCTTGTCGTCGCTCCAACGCGCATCTGTCTCTTCCGCGGCCTCAGGCTGCCCGCGCGACCGGAAAAACCACGCCGACCCACGCGCGCCGACGAAGTTCGCGAACGATTCGTTGAAGACCGCCTGGCCCGAGGCGTAGAAGGTGTTGTGCGTGAGCTCGTGAATGACGGTGTTCGCCAGGTCCAGGGAATCAGCGTTCAAGGATGTCGAGAGCAGCGGATCATTGAACCAGCCGAGCGTGCTGAACGCGGGAGAGGGCCGCAGATAGACGTCAAACCCATCGTGGTCGAGCTTTCGCGCCGCGGCCTTGGCCGCGCCGAAGTCGAAGAAGCCCTTATACGGCACGCGTCCAACGATTGGGAACCACCAGCTGTAAGCCTCGAGCCGGTCGCGGTAGGCAGCCGAGAGAACGAGCACCAGCGTGTCGTGCTCGAGACGGCTGAAGGTCGTGAAGCTCTCGCGTGCCCTCAGTCCGATCGAATCACTCGCGAACGCCCGTGCGGCGAGGACTACGCGGAGCTTCTGCCGAACCACGGCCGAGGTCGTCGAATCGTTCACCATCTCCGTGATCGATCGACGGTGCGCGAGAATCCGAGCCTCTTCCCACGCTGCACGCACCAGATATCGACCCGTGGGCGCGAGCAGGAGATAGAGAAGCACCGCGAGCACGAGTGCGCCGACGATTCGCCCGCCGATCCGCGTCAGGCGCATAAGGCTTTGTTTCATATGTCCTTAGACGACGAAAGCCGCCGCAGGTTTTCTTTGCCTCATGTGACGTGGGTCGCTATCTTCCTCGCGATGTCCTTCGTACACCTCCACTGCCATTCCGAATACTCCCTCCTCGACGGCGCGAACCGGATCGACGATCTGATCCGACGGGCCAAGGAATTCGAGCAGCCCGCCTTGGCGATTACCGATCACGGTAATCTGCACGCAGCCTGGGAGTTCCAAGAGCACGCGCGGAAAGAAAAAATCAAGCCGATCATCGGGATGGAGGCCTACGTCGCCCCCGGCGATCGCCGCACGCGCTCCCGAGCGAATGGCACGCAACAGAAGCCGTACTATCACCTCGTCCTGCTCGCGAAGGACATGACGGGGTATCGGAACCTCGTCAAGCTGGCGTCCCTCGCGTATACCGAGGGCTTCTACACGAAGCCCCGCGTCGACCGGGAGCTGCTCGCGAAGTACAGCGAGGGCATCATTGTGTCTTCGGCCTGTCTCGCCGGTGAGGTCGCGACCCATCTCATGAAGAGCGACCACGATGCCGCCGTCGAGGCCGCATCCTGGTACGCGAACGTCTTCAAGGATCGCTACTATCTCGAGGTTCAGGCGCACGACTCTCAGGGTCAGCGTGATCTCAACGGGCGTGTTTTCGCGCTCGCCGGCGAGCTTGGCCTTCCCGTCATTGCGACGAACGACTCGCACTTTCTCCGTCGCCAGGATCACGACGCCCACGATGTGCTCCTCTGCATCGGCCTGGGGAAGGATCTCGCCGATCGCGATCGGATGCGCTACGACGAGGGCCTGTACTTCAAGAGCCATGAGGAGATCCGCGAGCACTTTCCCGATCGCCCCGACGTCGTTGAGAACACACTCAAGATTGCCGACGAAGTCGGCTTCGAGTTCTCGAAGAAGTATCATCTTCCGGCGTTCCCCCTCCCGGCCGGCGTCGCAAGCGAAAACGAGTTGCTGGAGCAGCTCGCCATCGCGGGAGCCAAGGAGCGCTACGGCGACCCGCTCCCCGCGAACGTGCGCGAACGCCTCGACTACGAGCTCGGCGTCATCACGAAGACGGGCTACGCGGGCTACTTCCTCATTGTTTACGATTTCATCAACGCCGCCCGGCAGCGTGGCATTCCGGTCGGCCCCGGACGTGGCTCCGCCGCGGGATCGCTCGTCGCCTACGCCCTCAAAATCACCAACGTCTGCCCGCTCAAGTTCGATCTCCTCTTCGAGCGGTTCCTGAATCCCGAACGCGTCTCGATGCCGGACGTCGACGTGGACTTCTGTTTCGAGCGGCGCGGCGAGGTGATCGAGTACGTGCGGCAGAAGTACGGCCGCGAGTCGGTCTGTCAGATCGTCACCTTCGGGACGATGAAGTCGCGCGCCGCGATCAAGGACGTCGGCCGCGTCCTCGGCTTCACGCCGGTAGAAACGGACCAGCTGGCGAAGCTCATCCCGAACCAGCCCAATTTCTCGCTCACGGTGAACGAAGCCGTCGAGCAGATTCCCGAAATCAAGAAGCTTTACGAGACCGACGATCGCTATCGGCAGCTGCTCGACTACGCGATCGCGCTCGAGGGACTCTCACGACACACGGGCGTGCACGCGGCGGGTGTGGTCATCGCCCCTGGCCCCGTCGATGAGTACGTGCCGATCTGCACGCAGGCGTCCAAAGGATCGGGGTCGCGCGGCGACGGGAACGGCGACGATGAAACAGTCGTGGTCAGTCAGTACGACATGAACTGCCTCGAGAAGGCCGGGATGCTCAAGATGGACTTCCTCGGCCTCACGACGCTCACCGTCATCCACGATGCTGTGAAGTCGATCGAGGCGCGCGGCGCGGCGCCGCTCGATCTCGACACCATTCCCCTCGACGACCCGCAAGTCTACCAGATGCTGCGCGCCGGCCGCACGACCGGCGTCTTCCAGTTCGAGTCTCCGCTGGCGACCGACATGCTCCGGAGCATGCGGTGCGACCGCTTCGATGATCTCGTCGCGTCGAACGCGCTCATGCGGCCGGGACCACTCGATGCGGGAATGCACCGAGTCTATCAGCGACGGAAGCGCGGCGAGGAGCCGGTAGTCTACGCGCTCCCCGAGCTCGAGGAGGTGCTGTCGCCAACCTACGGCGTCATCACCTACCAGGAGCAGGTGATGCGCATCGCGCAGATTCTCGCCGGCATCTCGCTCGCCGAGGCCGACGTGCTGCGCAAAGCGGTCGGTAAGAAGGATGCCGAGCTGATTCGGCAGGAGCTCGGGAAGTTCGTCGAGAAGTCGGTGGCGCGCGGCTACAGCCGCAATGTCATCGAGGAGCTTGCCGGCCAGATCGAGACCTTCGGCCGCTACGGCTTCAACAAGTCGCACTCCGTTGCGTACTCGATTCTCTCGTATCACACCGCGTGGCTCAAGGCGCACCATCCCGCCGAGTTCATGGCGGCGCTGCTCTCGTCGTCGATCGGCGATACGGACAGCGTCGTCAAGTTCATCAACGAGGCGCGAGAGCTCGACATCGACGTGCTCCCCCCAGACGTCAACGAATCGGGCTACAAGTTCACGGTCGTCGGAGAAAAGCGAATTCGCTTCGGCCTTGGCGCCGTGCGCAACGTCGGCCGCTCGGCCATCGATTCCATTCTTGCCGCGCGACGGGACGGCCCGTTCACGACGATCTTCGATCTGTGCGAGCGCGTCGATCTGCGCCTTTGCAACAAGCGCGTCTTCGAGGCGCTCATTGCATCCGGCGCGCTCGACAATCTCGGCGGCCATCGCGCTCAGTACTGGGCGGTGTTGGATAGCGCCCTGCAGGAAGCGTCCCTCAAGCAGCAGGAGCGGGCGGCGGGACAGGTTTCGTTGTTCGGCATCCCGGAGCTCGAGAACGGAGGCAACAACGCCCTCGCCACCCGTGTGTTGCCCAACCTCGCTCCCCTATCCGATTCGGAGCGGCTCACGAAAGAGAAAGAGATCCTCGGCTTCTATATCTCGGGGCACCCTCTCGAGCCATATCGTCTCGAGTGTGAGCTCTTTGCCACCTACAAGGTGGCTGATCTCGGCCGATGGCACGACCAGCAGATCGCGTTGGGGGTCGTGGTCACCGCGATCAA
>DATEPP010000315.1:0-2460 GCA_035273165.1 Gemmatimonadaceae bacterium | reverse complement strand
CCCGATCGTTCGGCCGCCGAGCTGCGCGGGAGCTATCGGCTCGTCAATCGCACGAACACGACGATCGATTCGGTGCATGTCTTCGTCAATCGTGACATGGAGGCGCGATCGCTCTCGCTCGATCGCGCGTCGCGGCTGGTCCTCGCTGATGGCGACGCCGGTTATCGCATCTTTTCGCTCGACCGTCCGCTCGCGCCCGGTGATTCGGCAATGCTGACCTTCGACGTCGCGATCGAGCGCCGGGGGTTCACCAATGCCGCGCCACCGACGGCAATCGCCTCGAATGGAACGTGGATCGACCGGAGGTACCTCCCATTCATCGGCTATCAACCGGCGTTCGAGCTTGGAGATCGCGAGGCACGCGAGCGTTTTGGTCTCGTGCCGCACCCGGCGTCAGAAGCAAGCAATACCGATTCTGTTCGTCTGCATCAAGTCATTCGCGGCGACGCCGATCTCGTCAAAGTGAACGCGATCGTCGGCTCGACGGCCGACCAACTGCCGTTGACGCCCGGGTTGCCACGCCGCAGCTGGACGGAGAACGGACGGCGCTACGTCCAGTACGAGACTGATCCGCCGACGAGCATCGGCGGCGGCTTCTTCTCGGCGCGTTACGCATCGCTCGAGGATCGTTGGCGCGACGTCGCGCTCCGCGTCCTCCACGATCCGAGGGAAGGCGAGAATGTCGATCGAATGATGCGTGGCATGAAAGCGTCGCTGGAGTATTACAGTACGCACTTCGCTCCCTACCCGGACAGTCTGCTCCAGGTGATCGAGATACCGCGCTACAGCGTCTTCGGCGTGGCACTTCCCCTTTCGATGGCGTTCTCGGAAGATGCGTTTCATAGTCGAGTGCGGAACGGCGAGATCGATCAGCCGTTTTACGGGACGGCGCACGAGACGGCGCATCACTGGTGGGGCGGCATGGTGCGCCCTGCTTCGGTGAAGGGTCATGGCCTCCTCACCGAATCGCTGGCGAACTACAGCGCGATCATGGTCATGGAGAAGACGTTCGGTGCGGACGTCGCGAGGCGCGTCTACCACTTCCAGATGGATCGCTATTTCCGCGGGCGCGGCGAGTTCTCACACGAAGTGCCGTTGGTGGACGTCGACGATCAGGCCTATCTCACCTACCGGAAAGGTGCGGTCGCGATGTACGCGCTGCGTGACGCGATTGGTGAGGAGGCGGTGAACGCCGCTCTCCACCGCTACGTCGAGAAGTTCCATCATGACGGGCCGCCCTACGCCACGTCGCGCGATCTCGTCGCCGAGCTGCGCGCCGTGACACCCGACTCGGTGAAGTCGCTGATCACCGACCTGTTCGAGACGATCACGCTCTGGGAAGTGAAGACCGACAGCGCGAGTCTCGTGCGCCTGCCTAACGGGAAGTACGAGGTGACGCTGGAGGTCGAGGCGAGGAAAGTGCGCGCCGACAGCGTCGGCCGTGAGACGGAGATTCCATTGAACGATCTGGTCGAGATCGGTGTCTTCGGCAACGTGGCGGGTGGCGAGATCGGTCCGCCGCTCTATCTCGAGCGTCAGCGGATCCGGAGCGGCAAGCAGACGATTCGCATCGTCGTCAGCAAGCTCCCGAAGCGCGCTGGCATCGATCCGTACGACAAGCTCATCGATCGTCAGCGCGGGGACAATGTCCGCGAGCTGAAATCAGCGGAGCCGCGCCGCGTCGACCGCGGGCTCGAATAACTCGACCGGATTTCCCGACGGATCGTCCACGATCACCTGCTTCCCGCCGACGCCGGTCACGATGCTGTTTCGCATGTGCGTGCCGGCAGCGCGCAGTCGTTCAACCATGGCGGCGAGATCGTTGACCTGGATCGCGAAGCGATTCCATCCTCCCGGCGACTGTTGCGTCCCGTCTGGCATCGGTTGCCCGCCGCCACCGATCGGACTGGGCGCGCTCAGCACGAGGCGCAGCTCCCCGCGCGACAACATGGCAAATGTGGGCGCGGGATGCATGTCGAGATGAAAGTCGAGCAGTTTCACGTAGAAGTCGATCGCGGCATCGACGTCGTGGACGATGTATCGGACCTGGACGCTTGGCATGATCGTGGATTCACCCGTTAGGCGGAGGGATAGCGATACACGGTCGATGGCGCGCCGTAGAACTCGACGGTTTCGGCAGCGACGGCGCCGAGCGACACGGCGACGCGGATCGAACGCGTGTTGTTCGGACGAATGATGCTCGTGATCTCCCGCGCGCGCAGCGTCTCGCGTGCATACCGCAGCGCGGCCGCCGCGCCCTCGCGCGCGTAGCCGCGCCCCCAGGCGTGACGCGCGAGGGTGTAGCCAATCTCGAATGCGGGAAACCCCTCGGGATAGTGACAGCCGATGCGTCCGATGAATCGGCCGGTGTCCTGCTCCTCGACCGCCCAGAGTCCAGAGCCGCGCAGCACCCAGTGGCCGATGAACATCGCCATCTGTCGCCAGGCGTCGCTTCTCGAC
>DATEPP010000314.1:0-5710 GCA_035273165.1 Gemmatimonadaceae bacterium | reverse complement strand
GGGCGCGGTGACGGCGAGCGAATCGTCGCCGGGAATCGCTGCAGTGCGATGCGCACGGGTCGCGACGATGAGGATGCCCGCGGACAGAGCGACGAACGTTGCGGCGACGTACGGCAGCATGCGCCGGCGAGGGAGCTGGGGACGCGCTAGTGGGGTGTCGTCGACCGTGGCGTTAGGCGCCGGACGCGTGATCGCGACAGCAGACGCGGCTGCCGCGGCCACGGGCGCGGTGGCAATCGGCCCACTCTCCTCGACCGCGCGTACGACGGCCCGGCCGAACTCGCCCACGTTCTCGTAGCGATCCTTCACTTCCGGCGTGAGCGCGCGATTGAGCACGTCCTGCAGCGCTTGCGGCCAGGCGACGTCAGGCCGAACCTCGGCGAGGGTGCGCGGCGGCGACGTCAAGCGCCTAACGAGCGTTTCCTTCGACGTGAGCTTCGGGTACGGCAGCTCGCCGGTGAGCATGTTGAAGAGCACGAGCCCGAGCGAGTAGATGTCCGTCCGGTGGTCGAGCCGCTCGCCCGCGAGCTGCTCGGGGCTCATGTACTCCGGCGTGCCGAGCGAGACGCCGGCGGTCGTCACCGTTTGCGAACCGCCCTCCATGCCATCGCGCTGAACGGTCTTGGCGATCCCGAAGTCGACGACCTTCACCCAGTCACTGCCATCGAGATGGCGCGCGATCATCACATTCTCGGGTTTGAGATCGCGATGGATGATGCCGAGGTGATGCGCGGCGAAGAGGGCGTCGGCGACCTGCTTCGTGATCTGCGCGGCGCGCGCCGGTGGCAGCGAACCCTCGCGCGCGACGATGGAGTCGAGCGTCTCCCCGTCGATGTACTCCATGGCGAGGTACAGCGTGCCGTCGGCCATCTCGCCGAAATCGTAGACCTGCGCGACGTTCGGATGATTGATCTTGCACGCGTTTGCCGCCTCACGATTGAACCGTGAGATCGCGTCGGCGGTCGTGGCGAGGGCGGGATTGATGACCTTGACCGCGCTCTTGCGTCCCATTCGCACGTGCTCGGCCAGATACACGCGACCCATCCCACCCTCACCGATCAGCGAGAGGATCTGATACCGCTCGGCCACCATCTGACCGATGAGCGGATCGTCCGGGCTCTGCAAGCGCAGCGGACTGCCGTCAGCGGGACAGAATTTCTGGCTGAGGTCGTACTCGATGCCGCACTGCGTACAGATCTTGGTCGTGGACACGCGTGAAAGATACGCGCGACGCGGGGGTTGCGGGTTGCGGGTTGCGGGTTGTGGGTTGCGGGTTGTGGGTTGTGGGTTGCGGGTTGTGGGTTGTGGGTTGTGGGTTGCGGGACGCGGGAGTACAACTACTTCGAACTTCCCACTACCCACTTTTGAACTGACAGCTATCGCAGTCGACCGCGATAGCTGTCAGCGTAGTAGCTCGAAGGGGCGACTGCGAAGAGGCGACTGCGAAGAGGCGACTGAGAAGAGGCGACTGAGAAGAGGCGACTTGGAAAAGGCGTGCTCTCCCACAACCCGCAACCCGCAACCCACAACCCACAACCCACAACCCGCCAGAGCTACCAGGCGAACAGCGGCCCGCAGTCCACCTGGGCGGCGAAGGGATTGAGCGTGTCCGCGTGCGCCGACTGACACGCTTGCATGGCGTCGCGCTGGCCGATGCTGAGGAGCAGGTTGAGGTGTGGGCGCATCGATGGGTCCGCGAGCTCGAGGCCGCGGGCTTCGATGGAGGCGTCGCGGTACGCCGCGCGAGCGTGCGCGACGTCGCCACGGGCCGCGTAGCGCCTGGTGAGGGCGAGGTGGCCCTGCACTTCCTCGAACCGCATCCGCTGCAACACCTCTGGCGCGACGCCCTCGTCGGCTACGCGCGCGGAGCTAGAGTCACCATTGGCGCGCAGCCACGGATGCGGCAGGAGTGAATGTGTCGTCGACGAGATCGAGTCGCTGCGGGTGGGCGCCACCGATTGATTACCAGGGGCCGCTGCTGGCGCGACGGCGACGCTGTTCGCCGGCACCGTCACCACAGGCGCGGGCTTGTCGCCGTTAGGCTTGTCGCCCGCCTTGGTCTGCGTCTGGCCGCCGCTCTGCGGATTCGCCGGCGCGGTCGTGTCCTTGGCGTCTCCCTGCGGAATGACGGACACTTGCAGCAGCGAGTCGGGCGGCGCCACCGGCGTCGCCACAGCAACGGTGTCGCTGACTGGCGGCGGGAGGAGGCCCAGCACCTGCTCGATCTGGCGCATGTAGAAGAAGCCACCGCCGATGAGCGCAATGAGAATCAGCCAGGCAAAGATTGGCCAGACGGGCTGTCGCCTGGGTGGCTGCGGCCTCTTGGGAGGCTCCGATTCCTGGACCGGGGTGCTCACCGGAGTCGGGGCCGTCGTCTGCACGCGATTGACGATCACCGGTGGACGCTCGGAGGCGCGCACCACGTCGGTCGCGAAGTCGAGCACGCGCGGATAGCGCTCCGACGCATCGGGCGCGAGCGCGCGGTCGAGTGCTGTCTGCAGTCCGGGTGGCCACGGCGTCGTCGGCTGGATCTCCGCCAACGCCGCCGGCTGCGTCGTGAGCCGTTTGACGAGCGTTTCCTTCGACGTGACCTTCGGATACGGCAGCTGGCCCGTGAGCATGTTGAAGAGCACGAGGCCGAGCGAGTAGATGTCGGTACGATGGTCGAGCTTCTCGCCCGCGAACTGCTCGGGGCTCATGTACTCTGGCGTGCCTAACGAGACACCGGCCGTGGTGACGTTCTGGCCCATCTCGGCCTCGATCGTCTTCGCGATGCCAAAGTCCACGACCTTCACCCAGTCGCCGCCGTCGTGCTTCCGCCCGATCATGATGTTCTCGGGCTTGAGGTCGCGATGGACGATCCCGAGCTGGTGCGCCGCGGACAGCGCGTCGGCGACCTGCATCGTGATGTTCGCGGCCCGCGGCGCCGAGATGGGTCCGAGCCGCTCGATGGTCGTCGCCAGCGCCTCGCCCTCGATGAACTCCATCGCGAGATAGAGGACGCCGTCGCTCTCACCGAAATCGTAGATCTGGGCGACGTTCGGATGGTTGATCCGGCTCGCGTTCGCGGCCTCGCGGTTGAAGCGGCTGATCGCCTCGGCGCTGTTGGCCAGCGACGGATTGATGACCTTCACCGCGCTCTTCCGCCCAAGCGCAACGTGCTCGGCGATATAGACGCGTCCCATGCCGCCGACGCCGAGGAGCTCCTTGATGTAATACCGGTCGGCGATCGTTCGGCCGAGGAGCGGATCGTCGGTAGCCTTCAGCTGCAGCGCGCTGCCGTCGTTAGGGCAGTGGCGCTGCTCGACACTGTACTGGGTGCCGCACTGAAGGCAGACGCGGAAGGTCGACACGGGCTGGTGACTTGTGGTTGGTGGCTGGTGGCTGGTGGAAGCCACTGATCACTTTCTAGTCACCAGCCACCAGCCACCAGCTACCAGAAGGACGCTCTGGACCGCACAGCGTTTCCGGTCCCTTATTCCGCTCGGATTCGGTCGAGATTACGGCCTGCCAGGACGCGATTCAGCCCCTCCACGTCCGTGCCAATCACCTGTTCCAGGCGCTTCAACTCCGTGTCGAGCTGCGCCGACAGCTCCCGGTACACTGCGTACGAGGCGGCTGTGGGACGTGCGTCACCGGTCATGACGCTCCGCTCCAGAGCACCGATCCGGTTGTTCAGCTTGATCGGGAAGTTGAGCGGGTCCTGGCCGCTGCGATTGCGCACCTGGTACAGATTCTCCTCGACGGTGGAGAGCTTGCGAGTGACGTCGTTCGCCGAGGCTAATACATCCGGTGCATCGGCGTGCGCGACGCGTTGCGCGATGGCGCTCTTGAGCCGTCGAATGCGCAGCACCGCGTCGTTCGCCGCCGACAGGCGGTCACGGATCTGGGTCGCGAGCGCGAACTGCTCGCGGAGGTCGGCGAGCGTGACGCCCTTCAGTCGGGGATCCATTCGCACCGACAGCGGCTGGACCGAGGACTGGCCAGCGGCCGTCACACGCACCCGGTACTGGCCGGGCACGGCGAGCGGACCCTGTTCGGCGCTCGCGCTCCAGAGGATGAGACAGGGGAAGGTGGTCGCACCGGGATAGCGCAGATCCCAGACGAAGCGATTGAGACCGGCACGACCGCTCGGTTTCGCGCCACCTGCCCCGCCCCGCCGGCCGGCGCGCTGTGTCTCGCAGCCAGTGGGATTGAGGATGGTATCCGGTGGCGTTGCCGTGCGCTGGGCGCTGTCGCGCGGGACTTCGGTTCGGCCACGCGCCGTGTCGGGCGGCTGCGCCCCGCCGCCGGTGAAGGTGCGCACGACTTTGCCGGCGGCGTCGAGAATCTCCACACGCACGGAGTCGGCGGGGCGAGCGAGAGCGTACTGGATCACCGCCTCGTCGACGCCGCGAGTGGCGACGCGTGGTTTCACAAGCTTGAAATTCGTGCCGGCCAGCGTCGGGCCGATCTCCCGGAGGGGTCCGATGTCGTCGAGCGTGTACATTGACCGGCCATGCGTCGCGATGACAAGGTCGTTGTCCTGCACAAGAAGGTCGGCGACTTGCACGTCGGGAAGATTGAGTGAGAGCGAGCGCCAGCTGTCGCCGTCATCCCAGGAGACGTAGACGCCGTGCTCGGTACCGGCGTAGAGGAGATGGCGTCGCTTCGGATCCTCGCGCACCGCGTGCGCGAAGTCGTCGCCGCGGATGCCGCCCACGATCTTCGTCCAGCTCTTCCCGTAATCGTGGGTGCGATAGATGTACGGCGCGCGGTCGTCGTTCTGGTAATTCTTGGCGGCGAGATAGGCCGTCGCCGGGTCGTTAGGCGAGGCGTCGATGAGACTGATGCGAGCGAACTTCGGCAGACCGGCGGGCGTGACGTTCGTCCAGCTCTTGCCGCCGTCGCGCGTGACGTAGGCGAGGCCGTCGTCGCTGCCGGTCCAGATGAGATTCGCATCCAGGGGCGACGGTGCGATTGTGAAGATCGTGCCGTAGATCTCGGGCCCGTTCATGTCGTGGGTAATCGGACCGCCGGATTCGCCTAACGTGGCGGGATCGGCGCGGGTGAGATCGGGGCTGATGCGCTGCCAGCTCTGGCCTTCATTCGTCGTGCGCCAGAGATGCTGCGACGACGTGTAGAGGATGCGCGGGTCCTTGGGCGAGAAGACGATCGGGTACGTCCACTGCCACCGCTCGGGGAGCGCGCTCGAGGGCTCGCCGGAGAAGAAGCGCGGGTAGACCTGCACGTCGCGGATCTGACCGTTGCTGCGATCGTAGCGGGTGAGCAGCGCGCCCTGGCTGCCAGCGTAGATGATGTTCGGGTTGCGCGGATCCGGCGCGATGTACCCCGACTCGCCGCCGCCGACATCGTACATCCAGTCGCCGAGCTGGCGAGTGCGCGCGCCGCGGAGGTTCGACCAATCGTTGGAGGGGAGGCAGAGCGTCGAGTTGTCCTGCTGTGCGCCGCAGACGTGGTACGGGAAGTCGGTCGTGACGGCGACGTGATAGAGCTGGGCCGTGGGAAAGTTCTGCTCCGTCCACGTCCGGCCGGCGTTGACGGACACCGTGCCGCCGCCGTCGTTGGCCTCGATCATCCGCTGGTTGTCGTTAGGTGCGATCCAGAGCTCGTGATTGTCGCCGTGCGGCACGGCGATCGTGGAATCGAAGTGCGCCCCTCCGTCGTCCGATCGAAAGAAGCTCACGTTGAGCACGTAGACGCGATCTTT
>DATEPP010000313.1:0-1585 GCA_035273165.1 Gemmatimonadaceae bacterium | reverse complement strand
GACGCCGATGGGTATGTGATCGCGTTTTTCCGCACGCATCGTTAGGCACCCCCATCCGAGGTACGGAACCTGTTCTGTCACATGAGCTCATTCCTGCGCCGCGCGGCTCAGCTCCTCACGGCCACCACCATTGCCGCCTGCGCGTCTGGTGGGATGCGCCGGACCGCCAGCGACGAGGCCGCGGACCGCGCCGCCCTCCTCCGTCTCCACGCCGAGCAACGGACGGCGCACCTCGAGCATCGCGCCGACCTCCTCGTCGCCGGACAGGCCGACACACTGTGGAACGTCTCGGGCGGCCGAATCTCGGCGAATCCGCGCGAACGGGCGCGCGCGTCATTCCAGGCATATTTCGACGCGTCGACGTTCGCGGCGTGGGATGACGTCACGCCGCCGCGGATCCGCATCTCTGCCGATGGGCGAATGGCCTACGTCATCGTCGACAAGCGCGTCCACGTCACGATCACACCGTCGCGAGGCGGTGCACCAGTGGTGCAGCGGGTGCATTACGCGTGGCTGTCGGTGTACGAGAAGATCGACGGCCGGTGGCAGATGACCGCGATCGCGTCGACCGAGCGTCCCGACTCGACGTGACATTGGGAGCGTGTCGCTGATCTCGACGAGCCCCGTTCTAGGATTCGCATGATTCCCGTGGTATGCGAACTACCGCGCGCCAGGTGAAGGTGAACGCGCGGGCCCTGTTCAACGGGGAACGGCATCGAGCGGCAATGATGGGTCCGCGCCAGCTCGTTAATCACTCGACTATCGTTTGCGGACGACGTGTCCGGTTGCGAGCAGGCGTGCGACGCCGCGAAGGCAAGGAAGACAATCCAGCGCCAACCAGAATCTCGTCTCGAGCTCATTGTCATCACCGCAGCCAGGTCACCATCGGCACACGCCCCTTGCCGGTTGCTTTGCGGCGACATAGTGACAGTACTGTCAAACGGCACGCGTTAACGCGTCGATCAGAAGCTTTACCAGGCCGTTTTGACAACACTGTCACACTCTGCCATTAGAGCCACCGACTCACGCGACACCAGCCGGCGGCACCGCCGAGCACGAGATCGCGCTCGCTAGGCCGGCGCGATCGCCAGCACCCGCAACGGACTTCCGCTCCCGTCCACGATCTTGAGCGGCGCCGCAATCACCACCGCGCCCGTTGGCGGCAGCTGGTCGAGGTTGCACAGACTCGCCAGCCCGAACTTTCCATTCCCGTGCATCGTCGCGTGGTTCGGGAAGGG
The DNA here is from genome assembly GCA_035273165.1 of Gemmatimonadaceae bacterium. Lineage (GTDB taxonomy): Bacteria > Gemmatimonadota > Gemmatimonadetes > Gemmatimonadales > Gemmatimonadaceae > AG2. The sequence goes on along the minus strand of DATEPP010000313.1, from coordinate 347 downwards.
CGGGTCGAACCGCCCGGCCTGTCCGGCATCCGTGCCGACCGTCTCCACACCCACGCCGAGGATATCGCGATCCTTTGCGAGCAGCTCCGACGTGCTCTTGTGAAAGCCCGGGCTGTGCGGGCCCTCCGGCGTCACGTTGAGGAAACGCTCACGATCGGTTCGCTTGCTCCAGCCGGTGCGGAGCAGCACCCAGGCGTTAGGCGGGATGCGGCCGTGCTGGCGCTCCCAGGCGGCTACGTGCTCGGGCATGAGAAGGAAGTCTTCGTTGCGCGCCACCTCGGCCGTCACGTCGATGACGCACGCGGGGCCGATGAACCGCCGTGGCGGGATCGTGTCGCACCGGTTGT
>DATEPP010000312.1:0-13528 GCA_035273165.1 Gemmatimonadaceae bacterium | reverse complement strand
CGCACTCAGGCAGGTCGCTCACGTGTTACGCACCCGTTCGCCGGTTGTCCTTGCGGACCCCCATGACTTGCATGTGTTAAGCACGCCGCCAGCGTTCGTCCTGAGCCAGGATCAAACTCTCCAAGAGGTTTGATATAGCTCGATCATCGAACCGCTGTCATCACGCTGTCGCGCATGACAGCGTGTCCGAATCACTGAATTGTTCGGGTCAAGCTCTCCCCGACGTCCCGAACAGACGTCAGTTCAACGAGCTCGCCTCGCACATCCAGATTCCCATTCGATTGTCAAAAAGCAGTTTGTCGCTCTCGGCGACAGCCTTCAATTGTACCCGATCAGATCCGGTTCGTCAACCCCGCTCGGCAAGCTCTGCCAGAAGCGCGTTGTCGAAAATACCCGCACCCTACCTCGCTCTGCACTTCCCGTAACACCCAGCAAGACAACAACTTGACACGGCGCAGCCAGAAGGCACATCGAGGAGGGAACGGAGAGTAACCGGTATTACCGTTTCACGCAAGAGCACCTATGGCCCCATGGTAAGGCCCATCGTTCGCCCGCTGACGCGGAGAGGGCCCGCCCCGTGGGGAGAGCCCTCTCGCACGGCAAAAATGGGCCGTGTAGGAATCGAACCTACAACCTAGCGATTAAGAGTCGCTTGCTCTGCCAATTGAGCTAACGGCCCAAGCAACATCTCGAGTGGCGCGCCAGGAGGGAATCGAACCCCCGACCTACAGCTTAGAAGGCTGTTGCTCTATCCAACTGAGCTACTGGCGCTCTGTCTCAGCGGAACGAAAGACCGCAACACTGCTCCAAGCCTACACCAGGTCGGGGCGCCCGGATTTGAACCGGGGACCTCCTGCTCCCAAAGCAGGCGCGATACCAGGCTACGCTACGCCCCGCAACGAGCCTTGCAATGTAGCCGCGGCACAAATGAGGGTCAACGCCGCGACGACAGTGCCGCGATCAGTGCGCGAAACGCACGACCGCGGTGACTCACACGCTCCTTCTCCGCAACACTGGCTTCGGCGAATGTCCGACCCAACTCGTCCGAAAGGAAATACGGATCGTAGCCGAATCCGCCCTGGCCACATGGGCGCTCCAGTATGATCCCGCTCGAGGTGCCACGCGCCGTCAGCTCTTCCGTGCGATCGACGTACGCGGCGACACACACATAACGAGCGCGCCGATCCGTCACCCCGCAGAGTGCCCGGAGCAGGTGGGCATTGTTCGCGTCGTCGAGCGCGACGCCCGACAGATCCGCCCGGCCGCTCCACCGCTTGCTGCGCACTCCAGGCTGTCTGCCTAACGCCTCCACCTCGAGGCCGGAATCGTCCGCGACCACGGCGCGCCCGCCTCGACGCGCAAAGTAGCGGGCCTTCGCCAGCGCATTCTCTTCGAACGTATCAGCATTCTCGAGATCATCCTCCTCGGTTGACGCCTCGAGCCCGGCCTCGATGAGATCCACGACAGGGATCCCGGCACTGCCGAACAGCGCGCGCAACTCGCGAAGCTTGCCGCTGCTGCGCGTCGCTATGAGCAGAGGCTCAACGGTCACAGCGAGAGGGCGCGAGACTGAAGCGCATCGATCTCTCTCAGTCCGCTCACGGCGAGGTTCAGCAATTCGTCCAGCTCCTCCCGCGCAAAGGTGCCATGCTCGCCGGTGCCCTGCACCTCGACGAATCGACCCTCACTGCTCATAATCACGTTCATATCGACAGCGGCGACAACGTCCTCCGCGTAATCGAGGTCGAGCCGCGGCGTCGCGCCGACGACACCAACGCTGACACCAGCGACACGGCGTCGCACCGGCGTGCGGGGCAGCCGACCCGTCGTAACCAGCCAATTGAAAGCGTCCGTCGTCGCCACGCATGACCCGGTGATGGCAGCCGTGCGCGTTCCTCCGTCAGCCACGAGAACGTCGCAATCGAGGCGGATCGTGTATTCACCAAAGGCGAAATCATCGAGCATTGCACGAATGCTGCGCCCGATGAGGCGCTGGATCTCCTGCGTCCGGCCGCCGAGCTGCGCGCGCTCGCGTGCGGTTCGGGTGCGTGTGGCACGAGGCAGCATCGCATACTCGGCGGTGAGCCACCCTTCGCCGCGGCCTCTCCGCCACGATGGCACACCCTCCTCCACCGATGCCGTGCAGAGCACGCGCGTCGCGCCGAAGCTGACCAGACACGAGCCCTCCGCGTACGGGGCTACACCTCGCTCCAGGGCAATAGCTCTGAGCTCAGCATTTGTTCTTCCATTGCGAGGCGGTTCTTTATCAGCTGCCACGGAGTCGCTCGATGATTGAAGTAGTGGACTGACCGGCGGTGAGCGGGACAATCGCGACCTGCCCGCCCCAGCTCTGGACCTCGCGCGCGCCAACCACCGTCTCGACGGTGTAGTCGCCGCCTTTCACGAGAACATCGGGACGCAAAAGCATGATCAGCTCCAACGGCGTGTCCTGATCGAACGCGACGACGCCGTCGACCATGCCTAACGCGGCAAGCACGTAGCTGCGGTCGGCGAGTGAGCGAATCGGACGGCTCGGGCCCTTCAGGCGCGCGACCGAGGCATCGGTATTCACACCGACGACGAGCGCGTCACCCTGGCGCCGGGCAGCGAGGAGGACGTCGACGTGGCCCGGATGGAGCAGATCGAAAACACCATTCGTGAACACTAAACGCCCTCCAACCGCCGTACGCCAAGTGCCGGCCCGCGTCCAGTCCATGATCTTCGCGATCGGCTCGAGCGCTGGAACCATCACAGCGGCCCTCGAGCGCTGGGCGCGAAGCGGAGGACATGCACGAAGAAGGGCAACTCGATCCGCTCCGTGTATTCCGCGCTCACGGCGATACTCGCGCTCGTGCGGTCGACGGTCACTTCCGCCGCCGGCTGGGGAAGACCGAGCGAATCGGCGAGGGCCGCGAGGTGAAGCTTGATCCGGTCGTCGGGAATCTGCTTCGCGAACCGAACCTCTTGTCGCATGGCGTCCTGATATTCGTAGAAGCGCCAGTAGGCCTCTCCGATATTGATCCCGATGTACAACGCGGCGGCGAGAACGAGCAGACCGAGCAGGCACCCCAGTGAGCTCCTGCCCGAACGCCTCACCACTGCGACTGCGCTCCCTCGACGATATCGTTTACAATCTTTTCAATCGCCTGCCGACGACCTTCGGGCTCCGCCCGTTCATCGTAGTCGCCTTCGCCGCGCATCCCCTTTCGCTGGAAGAGCACCCGTCCGTTTGCCTGCTGAACGATCTCGACGTCGACGGTGACCTGCAAGCGGCGTCGGGCGGTCACCGCTTGCGAAGGATTTGCGCTGACCGCGACGGGCACGTCGACATCGTAAGCGCTGATCACGCCACGGACGACGGCGTCGGCACGAGTCTCCGAGGCGTCGCGAACACCGAGGCGCCGCTGAAGCTCTTTCCGCATGAAATCGAGCAGTTCCCGCTGGACTTCAGGCGATGTCGTCTGGTTGTCGAACGGCAAGACCGCCATCGTGCGAATATTCGACGGCAATCCTCCCCCGGCAAATCCATAGTGCACACCGCAGCCGAGGCTCGCCACGAGAGCGATGAGAAGACTAGAACGGACCCCAAATCGACGCATCGAAAGGCGGTACCTCTTGTGCGCGCTTGATGGTGAGCGACAGGGCGCGCCGGGCTTCTTCGCTCCGGTAATGAACCGTGTTGCCACTGCGTTCGACCCATTCGGCGATGTGGCCGTCGCGGATTCGCTCGAGGCGGACGAGCGAGTCCCGATGAAAGGTGAGGCGCCAACTGACTGGCCTTCCAATGTCGACACGTAGAAGCTCGCCGTCAACGCGGGCCGTCGTGTCTGGGAGAGCAGGAAGTGCGACTCTACCAAGCGCCGCCCACATCAAGGGCGGCGGAGGAATGAAACGGCGCGGCAACCCACTGCCCGGGATGCGTAGAGAATCCGCGATGAGAATCGCCGCGCCGCTGCCAATGCCGCCTCCGAGAAAGAGGTCGAGTCGGGCGCTGTCGGGACCGGCCACGCGCGCGACGCCTTCCCCTCGTCCGGTGACATCACGATCGACGAGCTCCCAATCGAAAACAATTTGCCGGTGAATCGGGGGAAGCTCAGTAATCGGGATTCGGGCCACCGTCGGCGCACCCGCGAGCGGCCGAAGCCGGGGCGCGCAGGCGACAAGAAGGACCGCGCCAACCATCACAAATGGGGCACGCAGGAACCCAATGCATCGCCAACCGGTGACGAGTACTGGCGATAGATCGGCAACGCGAGATGGATGTGCAGACATTGGTTCAGCCCAGCAATCGGCGGAGCTCGGCCGGCAATGCCACAGGCTTTCCGCTCCGATCGAGAGAGATCAGGGTCGTCTGTGCTGATACCAATCGCTTGTTCGTGATGGCGTCCAATATGAGATAATCGAAGGAAATCATGCGTGAACGAACGTCACCGAGTGTGGTGCGAACGCGAATAACGTCGTCGTAGCGCGCCGGAGCGTGATAGCGCGCGGAGAGCTCGGAGACGGCGAGTGCAATTCCGGCCCGCTCCATTTCCGCATAGCTGACGCCGCATCGGCGAATGAAATCGGTTCGACCCATTTCGCACCACACGAGATAATTCGCGTGATACACCACGCCCATCTGATCGGTTTCGGCGTAGCGCACCCGCAACTCGAGATCGTGCGTGCGGCGCAGTGCGGACTCGGAGTCGCTCGACATGTCGTTTGGTTGACGCGAAGATTGGACAGACCCTCGACCTTTGTAAAGCTGGGAACGCCTGGCTAGAATGAGCCCGTGCTCTCGCCACCGTGCTACATCATCTCCGATCTACATCTCGGCTTCGCGGATGCTTCCGTGGAGCGCGACGTCCTGCAATTCTTCCGGCACCTGCGTGGGCGAGCCGGCTCGCTTGTGATCAACGGCGATCTGTTCGAGTTCTGGTTCGAATGGCGGACAGTCATTCCGCGATCGAGCTTCCGTGTTCTGGCCGCGCTCGCTGACCTTCGCGAAGCGGGAACCCACATCCTTATGATTGCGGGAAACCACGACTGCTGGGGCGGCGACGTGCTGCGGCGCGACGTCGGCATCGACTATCACGTCGGAGCGTGGGAGGGCGCGATCGCAGGGTGGCGCGGCCGAATCGAGCATGGCGACGGGTTGAGACAGCGGGAGGATCGCCGTTATCGCATGCTCCGTCGCGTGCTGCGCGCCTCATGGGCAATCCGCGCCTTCCGCTGGCTGCATCCGGATCTCGGAACCCGGCTCGCAACGCACAGCTCGCACGCGAGCAGAAGCTATGGCGCCCGCGATCAAGGCCGAGGGCTGGCGCGCATCGCGTCGCAACTGCTGGAGTCGCGCCCGGATCTCGAACTGCTCGTGTTCGGCCACTCGCATGTGGCCGCGCTGTCGCGGATTCCAGGGGCGGGAGTGTACGCCAATGCGGGGTCGTGGCTCGATGCGCCAACCTTTCTGCGCCTAACGACTGAACGCGTCGAGCTTCGCCGGTGGAACGGCTCAACCGAGGGTCTGCACCTCGACGCCGTCGATCGCATCCCCGAGAAAGCGCTGACCTAACTGGAGGAACATGAGAGGGTCGTCGGACGCGATGAATCGGTGCGACGGCTCGCTGCGGCGGGTCGACGTCAGGCGCTCGTTCTGGAGCACGGCGGCGGTCTCGCGGGCCGTTTCCTCTGCGCTGTCGATCAAGGCAACGCCCGGACCCAGGACCTCGGCGATGACGCGTTTGAGCAGCGGATAGTGGGTGCAGCCGAGAACGACGGTATCGACTTCTTCCCGCAGCAGCGGTTCGAGATACTCACGAGCGATGAGCCGCGTCGCCTCGTGGTCGATCCAGCCTTCTTCCACGATCGGCACGAAGAGCGGACAGGCCCGGGCAGTAATGCGCAGGCCAGGCTCGAGTGCGCGAAGCGCACGTTCATAGGCTCCGGACTTGATCGTTCCCGCCGTGCCGATGACGCCGACGTGGCCATTTCGCGTGGCTCCGACGGCAGCACGCGCACCAGGTTCGATGACACCGACGACCGGAATCGTTAGGCTCTCACGCAGCGCAGGGAGGGCATGCGCGGTTGCGGTATTGCAGGCGACGACGAGCGTCTTGATCTGCTGCTGCACGAGAAAGGCAGCGATCTCGAGACTGTACCGCCTCACGGTCTCGGGACTCTTCGGACCATACGGGACGCGCGCCGTATCGCCGAAGTAGGTCACGCTCTCGCGCGGAAGCTGCTGCATCACGGCATGAGCGACGGTGAGGCCGCCAATGCCGGAGTCGAAGATCCCGATGGGTGCTTCTGCTGTCACCACGCGAGCGAGGCACCCACGGCGGCGCCGCCCGGTGAGACACGAACGGAGAGCTCTGCAGGGAGCTCCCAGAGATTGGCCGCAACAAAGGCATCGGCGCCGGAGAAGAGATGGTTCGCGAGCAGAAAAGCGACCCAGTCTTCCACGTGGCTCTGCCGTACATGCACGTATTGAGGATCGAACCGACGAGCTGAGTAGATCGGCGTCGGGCTCGCCACTCCGTTCGCATCAACGTACGAGACGACGACGGTATCTCCACTCATTCGACGGGCTTCACGAACATCAGCGGCTGATTCACGGATCATTCCAATCGCCATCGCTTCGACGGCGAGCATGACCGCCGCGGCCTTGTTCCGGCCAAGGATGGCCTGGCCGTAACCCGGGAGGATAGCCGAGTACAGGAAAGCTCGGCGCGGACTGATCGGCGGCTTGAGCGAATCCGGAATCGTGGGACCGGATGACGCGGGACGGCGAACCCGCGCCGAATCCGGGCGCTGAGCAACTGCCGGAACGGCGAAGAACACCATCAGCAATGCGATCGACGCGCGGCGCGATACTCTCATGCGTCCGCAAGATAATGCCATTTCGCTGCCACTGGAGCGTGATGGCTGGCGCGCTCCACCTACTCTTGCCGGATGGCGGCGTTGATGTCGACACGCATCGCCCGGCGAACCGGAACGAGGCACGCCATTGCGGCGACAGTGAGGAGGAGGCTGGTGACGCCGACGAGCACGACGGGATCGTGCGGCGACGTGCCATAGAGCAACGGCTGCACCATCCGGCCGCCAACGAGAGCGACTACAACGCCGACGACACCACCGAGAACCACCATGCGAAGGCCGTCCCGCACGACGAGAGCCGCGACGTCCGCAGCCTGAGCACCGAAGGCCATACGAACGCCAATCTCCCGCGTGCGCTGACCGACGTCATAGGAGATCACGCCGTAAACACCCACCGCGGCAAGGAGCAACGCGAGCAGGCCAAAGACACCCAGTAGCGCCGCGCCAAGCTTGAAGGGCAAGCGTTCGTGCTGCACGATCGGTTGGTCCTTCAGAAGATGAACGTCGGCAAAGGGGAGCTCGGGAGCCGCGGTCTGCATCGCCCGACGCACCGTCTCGGCGATCGTCGCCGGATTGCCAGCGGCGCGCGCCACGAGATACCGCTCGGAGATCCAGCTTCGTGCCTGTGCGAGGGGGAGGTACACGAACCTCGTCGAATCCTCAAAGATGCTCTGCCGGCGCACGTTCTCGACGACGCCGACCACCGTTGCGCACGGCAGGCTGTCAGCGCGGATGCGCAGACAGCGACCGATCGGATTCTGATGGCCCCACGCACGCAACGCGAGCTTCTGGTCGATGATGACAACACGCGGGGCATCCTGCCCATCGGCGGCGGAAAAATCGCGACCCGCGAGCAGAGACGTACCAAGGGTCCGGAAATAATTCGGCGTTACGATGTTGTAAACTGCGGAATAGTGGTGCACGGAATCGCTCGCCATGACACCGACGTTGGTACCGTACGTTGGGCCGAATGGCACACTCGCGCTGATCGCGGCCGAAGCGACGCCGGGAACGGCGGCCACCTGTTCGAACGCGCGAGTGAACACCGCGTCCGCTTCGGATGCAGGTCGTCCGATGGAGCGAAGGCTCATCGAGCCGACGAGCACATGCTCGATATCGACGCCCATGTGCAGCGTATCGATTGCCGAGAGGCTCCGGCCAAACAAGCCGGCACCCAGCAGCAGCACAAAACTCAGCGCGGCCTGGACGGCCAGCAGAGCGCTCTGTGAACGCGTTCGGCGCACGGCAGCGCGTTCGCCACTCGTGCCGATCGTGGAGAACATCCTTGTTCGACTCGCCTGCAGCGCCGGTATGAGACCGGTGAAGCCACCGACCATCAGGGCGACAATGATCGTGAACGTCACCACGCGCGGCTCGACGACTCCTCCGGATAACGCGAGGTCAGCAAGAAGAAAACGGCGAGCGAACAGGCCGCCCAAAATCGCGACTATGATCGCAGCGCCGCCACTCAACGCGGCGAGAAGGAGGCTTTCGGTCAAGAACTGCTCGACAAGCCGTCTGCGTGTAACGCCGAGCGCGAGTCTCACTGCTATCTCGCGTCGACGGCGAATGCCGCGCGCGAGCAACAGGTTCGCGACGTTGGCGCACGCGATCAGCAGAACGATGAGCGACATCGCCCCGAGCAGGATCGCGATCGTCGTACTCGCGCCATGTTCTTCGCTGCGTGCGGCCATTACTGGTCGCGCCTCAAAGCTCCAGCCGTCCTGTGTGAAGAACGCATTGGGAGCCGCCTCGCGTGCGAGGCGCATCGCGTCCCGAGCCGCCTCGGCGATCGGCACGCTGGGCCTGCTGCGCGCGTATACGCGAAGCCAGGTGACGATGGATTGCGTCGTCCACTGTTTGCCAAGGAACTGCATGGCGCCACCGGAGGAGATCGGCAGCCAGACGTCAGGGGCGGCGTACTCGACGCCGGTGAAGTTCCGCGGTGCGATCCCAATGACGGTGAATTGTCGATCGCCCAACAGGAGCGTTGCGCCCAGCGCATTATCGCTGCCCGAAAATTGGCGCTGCCAGAAGTCATGGCTGATTACCGCGACGGGCGCTCCGACCGGTGCAATGTCCTCATCCTCGCGAAAGAAGCGACCGGCTTGCGGAGTGACGCCGAGGAGAGGAAAGTAGCTCGCGCTCACGAGGAGGCCGTCGAGATTCGCCGCATGATCGCCGCGTCCGAACGGGACGCTCACGGCTGCCGCGGCGGCGACCTCCGAGAATCCAGCGCTGTGGCCGCGAATGGCGGCGAAGACCGGAAAGTTCAGCGTTCGCTGACCGAAGCCGTCCTGCGTCGTTCCGGCGACCAGTGCGACGATCTCGTTTGGCGAGCGTACGTGCGCCGGCGGTCGCAGGAGCAACTCGTCAACGATGCCGAACATCGTCGCGTTCGCGCCAATGCCGAGTGCGAACGCAAAGAGGACGGTGAGGGTGAATCCCGGGGCTCGCCGCAGCTGTCGTAGCGCATACGACAGGTCAGAGCGAAGCATCTCGGCGCGACTCGACATGGTGACTCGTCGGCTTGGGTTGCGCATGGCGAGAATGACTCGCCGCATGAAAATCGGAGGGATCGACCGAAGGACCTCGCGCACCAACCAGGTGCGGGCCGCGCGTTCGCCGTCGCGTGCGAGTTCCCGCGCGAGCTCATCGGTCAACTCGTCGAGGAGTGCGTCGACGTCGGCGGCCGGCGCCGTGAGCCGAAGGATCAGTTCCGCCCAGCGCGGGACGCTGCGGGCCTGCCTCATGGGACGGAGTCCGCAGCCAGACTTCCGAGCATCCTTCGTAGCGATGCGGCGGACTCCTGAATCGCGCGCGCGCCGGCCGGTGTGAGCCGCGCGCATCGGCGTGAGCGACCGCCTCGTCGCGGCTCGGGCGGGAGGACCGTGAACCGGATCAATCCCTTGTCGGCGAGGCGGCCAAGGGTGGCGTAGCCAGAGCCGACCGACACCCGGCGTCCGGTGCGTCGATGAATCTCGTCACGGATCTCGATGCCTAACGCCTCTCCACCGAGGTGTCGGATGGCGAGGAGAGAAAAAAGCTCGAGCTCCCCGAGATCAGCTCTGATCACGGTGTAATACTCATGTCGAGCGAATATATACGTCAAGCCATCAGCCGCGAGAGGCGTGATAGGGCGGATCAGCGGGCCTATAGGCGGGGCGCGTGTATCGCGCGCTTCCGTGGGGGGCTCGATCACCGACGCGTGGTGGCGGGAGTGTATGGGAATCGAACCCACCCGACCCGACTCAGTCAGGTCACACTGGTTTTGAAGACCAGGGAAGCCACCAGACTCCATCCACCCCCAAACAGCTCACACCAACACGATGCTGCGCTCCGTCAGTGGAATCACGTCGCCGATATCGACGGCGGACGGAACGCGAGAAAGATACTCCCCGACTCTCTCGGGCGAGATGGCGACGAGCAGGCCGCCCGACGTCTGCGGGTCCACGAGAAGCGCGCGGTCAGGCTCCGAGGCCTGGCCCCAGGCGACCAGGGGCTCAAGGTATTCGTCGTTGCGCTCAGCGCCGCCGGTCCGAATGCCAGCTTCCCACAGTCCGCGCGCGCCCGGCAACGACGGAACCTTCGCGACGGCGATGCGCAACGTGAGCTTGCTGGCACGGGCGATATGGCTACCGTGGCCCAGCAGGCCGAAGCCAGTGACATCGGTAGCGCAGCGAACGCCAACGGCGAGCGCAGCGCGGCTGGCAGACGCGTTGAGCTCCGTCATCGACGCAACGAGACGCTGGTGCTGTTCGCTCGTTAGGCGATCCAGCTTGGCCGCCGTCGCGAGAATGCCAGTGCCCAATGGCTTGGTGAGAAGCAGGCGGTCACCGACACGTGCCGCGGCATTGGTGAGGAGTCGACGTGGATCGGCACGACCGGTGACCGCGAGCCCGTACTTCAACTCGTCGTCGATGATGGTGTGGCCGCCAACAACGAGCGCGCCGGCCTCGTGAACCTTGTCCTGGCCCCCGCGCAGAATCTCGGTCAAGACCTCGAGCGGGAGCTTACCCGACGGGAAGCCAACGATGTTGAGCACCGTGAGCGGCTCGCCGCCCATGGCATAGACGTCCGAGAGCGCGTTCGCCGCGGCGACCTGACCGAACGCGTACGGATCGTCGAGGATAGGCGCGAAGAAATCGACCGTCTGCACGAGCGCGAGATCGTCGGAGAGCACGAAGATCCCCGCGTCATCGAAGGTCTCGCGACCGACGATGAGGCGTGGATCGGTCCGGTGTGGTAGCGCGGCGAGCGCGCGCGACAGGTCGCCCGGACCCAACTTGGCGGCTCAACCAGCGCAGCGCGCGAATGCCGTCAGCCGGAAGAGCTCATCGCGCGTGGGGTTTACTGTCATGGATCCGTGGTTCGCAGTCGATTCACTCGTTAGGCGCGGCGTGGCAGCGCGGCGATCGCGTCGATCTCGACCAGCACGCCGCGGGGGAGCGCCGAGACCTGAACGGTAGAGCGCGCGGGACGCGCCATTCCGAGGGCGCGGGCGTACACCTCATTCACGCGCGGGAAGTCGTTCATGTCGTGAAGGTAAACGGTGGTCTTCACGACGTCGGCCCAGGACGCACCGGCCGCATCGAGAATGGCCTTCAGATTCGCGAGCACCCGCTCGGCCTGCGCAACCACATCGCCGCCGACGATCTGGCCGGACGCGGGGTCGAGGGCGATCTGCCCGGCGGTGAAGAGAAATCCGTTGGCGACGATGGCTTGCGAGTACGGGCCAATCGCGGCGGGGGCGTTGTCAGTCTGGACTGGCGTCAGGCTCACGTGTCGATCTCCAGTGATGGCGCGGGAAATAGCTCACGGCGGTGATGATATCGGCACGGAGGCCTTCATTGTAGGGCCACCGTGGCGGACTTTGGGAGCGCGAAGAGCCGACGTGCGTTGGCCGTAACCAGCACTCCGAGCGATTCCGGCGATGTCTCGCGTGCGGCGGCGAGCCGCTCGACAGTGTGCGCCACCCACGCCGGCTCGTTTCGCTTTCCACGGTTCGGTACCGGGGCGAGATAGGGCGAATCCGATTCGGCGAGAATGCGATCGTCCGGTACGAGACGAATGACGTCATCATCCTTCCAGTTCCTGAAGGTGACGATGCCGCTGAAGGAGACGTACCAGCCCACATCGAGCGCGGCGCGGGCGAGCGCGGCGCTCCCAGTAAAGCAGTGCAGCACACCCATCACGCCGAGGCGACCAGCGTCCGCGAGAAATGCACGAGTGTCCTCTTCGGCGTCTCGGGTATGCACGACGAGCGGAAGGCCAAACTGCCGCGCCAGATCGAGCTGCCACGCGAACACGGTGCGCTGCGTCTCGCGAGGCGAGTTGTCGTAGTGATAATCGAGGCCGCACTCGCCCACGGCGCGGGCGCCGGCACGCAGCTCGGTCTCGAGCATCGGCTGGTCGCGTTCGCGGTCCGCCGATGCAGCATCATGGGGGTGTAACCCCGCGGTGAAGAAGACGAGGTTCGGGTGCAACCGCGCGACCTCGCGCGCACGGGCTGCCGCTGGCAGAGACTCGCCAATGCAAACGATGCCAACCGCTCCTGCGGCGGTAGCGCGTGCAATCACCGCGTCGCGATCGGAGTCGAAGGCGGGATCGGCGAGGTGGGCGTGGCTGTCGATGAAGCGCATCACCAAAAAAAGAGAACCGCCCTGGCGGCGGTTCTCAATGTGGGGTCAACTGCAGCGACGCTGATCAACGGCTCGCGACGACACTCTCCTGATTCGAGCGCCGGCGCTCCTCGGCCATGGCGCGGGCGGCACCCTTTCCCTGCGCGCTGGTGGGGCGCGGCCACTTGAGCTCGATCCAGAGGAGCAACGCGCCGGCCACGTAGATGGAGCTGAAGGTTCCGGTGAAGATACCAAAGGCCATGATCCAGGCGAACGGCCGGATCACTTCGCCCGCGAAGAAGAGGAGTGCGAGCGTCGCGGCGAGCGTAGTCGCGTGGGTCAGGACCGACCGGGGCAACGTCTCATTGATCGACCGATTGAGCACATCTCGGAGTGATTCCTTTCGCTGCTTGCGCAGATTCTCACGAACGCGGTCGAAGATGATGATCGTGTCGTTCAGCGAGTAGCCGATCACGGTGAGAATCGCGGCAACGACGGTCAGAGAGATTTCGAGACGGAGCATCGCGAGGAATGCAAGCGTCGTGAGCACGTCGTGCGCTGTTGCGATGACGGCCGCGAGTCCGAATCGCCACTCGAAACGAACGGCGAGATAGATCAGCGTGACTATGAAGGAGATGAGCACCGCGACCGCCGCCTTGGTCCGCAGCTCGGCGCCAACGCGCGGGCCAACGAACTCGCTCCGACCCACGGCAACATCGTTTCCATATTTCTGGTGCAGCGCCTTTTCGATGTAGGTCGCGGTGCTGTCGCCGCTCGCCGAGGAAGCAGACGCATGGGGCTGTGCGCGGACCGTGTACTCCGTATCCGACCCGAATTTCGTGATCTCTGAATTCGGATAGCCGGCCTGATCGACGATCGCTCGGATGTCGTCGATGTGCGGAGGATGTTTGAAGGTCACCTGCATCAGCGTGCCGCCGGTGAACTCGATGCTGTAGTTCACGCCATGAATGGCGAGAAAGCCCAGGCCGATGATGATCCAGGCGATCGTGAGGACCGCCGCCTTCTTCCAGTGCCGGATGAAGTCGTAC
>DATEPP010000311.1:0-3252 GCA_035273165.1 Gemmatimonadaceae bacterium | reverse complement strand
CTCGTGGCGACGTTCAGGCGCGCGAGCGCGCCGATGCGGACGGCGTTGGCACCGGCCGCCGACTGCACGTCTTCAGGGTTGATGATGTCCGGATCCTCGACCGAGAGAATTCGGTCGCTCGACACACAGCTGGCGGCGAGGACCGCCGCCGTCAGCACAGCCGCGGCAATCCGGCGCCGCGAGATTAGCAGTTGTAGATGCACGGTGACCTTAGAAGCCGAGGTTGAGGCGGAGCGTCATGTAGCGCGGCGGCGCGAATGCCTGGAACGACGACGGTGCGTCGCCGGTCGTGCCATACGCTTCGGGATCGACGCCGGTGTACTTCGTCCAGAGAATACCGAGATTGCGGACGGCACCGGTGACGCTGAGGGAGCGGCCGCGGAAGTAGTGGCTGGCCCAACGTTCCGGAGCGTTGAAGGTGAGCGAGAGCTCGCGGAACCGGATGAAATCGCCGTCCTCGATGAAGCCAGCGACGGTCTTCGCCGGATGGTCGCGGCCAGCGGCGGTGCGCGCCTGATCGAACTCGGACGAGCCGATATAGATGAGGCCAGCGCAGTTGTTGCGACTCAAGCAGCGAATGCGCTCGCTGTTGTTGTACGTCTTGTAATCTCCCTTGTAGTCGATCATCGCCTGGAGGCGGAACCGGTGCTGCATGAAGTCGAATCCATTCGTGAGGGCGACTTCATAGACGGGGAGCGGACTGCCGAGGTAGGCCGCGGTGTCGCCAACGGTGATCTCGCTCAGCGCCGCGTTGGCGTTGTACGCGATGATACCGTCGCCGTTCTTGTCGCCGTACCCCAGGAGCGGCCGCGACCACCAGCCGTTGAGTGGGTATCCCTCGCGATCCTGCTGCGTGCTGCTGATGATGTTCGTCGGCACGCCGCCCAAGCTGACAAGCCGGTTGCGGTTGGAGGAGCCGTTGAGGGTGAGGTCCCAGCCGAAGGCTCTGCCCTGAACGAGCACGGTGCTGATGAGCGCCTCGACCCCCGTGTTGCGCACCTCGCCGAGATTCTCGAAGCGCGATGAAGAGGATGTCGTGCCGGTGCCTAACGATGGAGGCAGGATCCGACTGACGAGTGCGTCGCGTGAGATCTTGTTGTAGTAGGTGATCTGCGTGTTCACGCGGTTGCTGAAGAAGTCGGCGTCGAATCCGGCCTCGAACTCGGTCGAGCGTTCGGGCTTGAGATTGGTATTGCCGAGCGCGCTGAAGACGACACCCGGCACTTCTCCGGATTCGCCGATCGTACGCGTTGCCGCATAGTACGGCACGGCGTCGATCGTGCCCGGCTGAACACCGGACGCGCCGTATGCCGAGCGGAGACGGAACTGATCGAGCCAGCCAAACTTCGGGAAGAAACCTTCCTGGGACACGATCCACGACGCCGACAACTTTGGATAGAAGACGGTCTTGAAGTCGGCGCCGAAGGCGCTGTTGCGATCCGAGCGGATGGCGCCCGTGACGAAGAGGCGGTCGCGGAAAGAAACCTGCTCCTCGAGGAAGCTGCCGAGGGTACGCGTTTCGTCCGTGGCTTCATCGGCGAGCTTGACCGCCGCGCCAGTGACTGTGACGCCGCCCGGCGGCAGCTGATCGCCTTCGGTGCCATTGCGGTCAAAGATCGTGCGAACGAACTGTACGCCTAACGTGGTGCGCGAGTTGAACGACTCGGTGAGCTGCTTCGTCGCCGTCCCGGCGGCGTCAAAGCTGTAGTCGAAGAAATTGGTGCGGTTGTCGATCTTGTAGCCGAGTCGGGTCGTGCCGACGTCGGGGCAGTTCTGGAAGCGGCAGAGCTGGGTGTCGCGCCGGCCGATGAAATCGAGGCCGAAGGTACCGCGGAGTGCGAGCCAGTCGCGGGGACGCCAGTTGGCGCGCGACGAGCCGATGAACCGCTGGATGTTTTGGTCGGTCTCGATCTGGTAGATGTCGCGCGGCGTCGCGGCGCGCCAGCCGAAGAGCGTGTCGCCCGCCGCATTCAGGTTGTACTTGAAGCCGGGGCCGCCGTAAATGTTCGTGGCGATGCCGAGCACACCAGAGTCGTCACTTTCCGGCAGTCGCAGATCCTGCTGGATGTAGCCGCCGTTCAACGAGAGATCCGCACTCGGCGACAGTGTTACGTCGAGATTCGCGCGAGCGGTCTCGCGGTTGAGGTGGCTCGGGCTGCGCTGCGTGGAACTGAGAAAGAGCTGAGGGACGTGGTTCGCCATGTAGCGCTTGTCGAAGTCCGGGACCTTCGTCGGGCCGTCCTCATCCTCATACTCCCCGTGGATGAAGTAACGGATCGCCTCCGAGCCCCCACCGACCTGCAGCGCGTGCTGCTGGCGATAGCCGATGCCGAACGGCGTCGACTCGGGATCTTTAGTAAGGTTGTAACTCGTGACGCTGTCCTGCTTGCAGATGCCGTTCGCGACTTGACTGAGAAAGCACTGGACCGTGTTGGATGGCGTCGACGTCGTCGCCGCGGTCGTTCCCGTGCGCCAACCCCAGTATGCCGTCGGATACGGATTGTGATCGGTGATCGCCGTCTGCTGGGTGGAGTAGGTCCACTGCGGCCGTCCGGCAGTTCCGCGCTTGGTCGTGATGACGACGACGCCATTCGCCGCGTCCGTTCCGTACAGCGTCGAGGCGGAGGGGCCCTTCACCACCTCGATCGACTCGATCTCCTCCGGATTGATGTCGTTGATGCGCGCTGGTGTCGTGCCGCCGACGCTCACCGACGATGACCCGGTGGTGCCCTCGATGCGGACGCCATCGAGGATATAGATGGGGTTGTTGGAGAGCGACATGGAGCTGGTGCCGCGAATGCGGACGCGCACGCCCGCACCTGTCTGCGTGCCTTCGAAGACAGTGACGCCGGGCGCTCGCGAGGTGAGCAGGTCTGCGGCGTTGTTGACGGTGCCGCTCGCAACGATCTGCGCTGCCGGCACCTGCGCGATGTCATTCCCGACCTCCGCGCGCGCTTGCTGTCCGGTCGCTGTCGTGACGACTGGATTCAGCGACACCGGCACCGGCTGCATCGCGAAGTTCTCCGTCGCGCTCTGGCCGGCCGCGACGGTGACGGAGCGACGCATCTCGCCATAACCAACACGCAGCGCACGGAGCTCGAAGGTGCCCGGCTTCACACCGCGAATCGTGTACTGACCGTCGGAGTTGGTCTGCGCGCCGAGCATGGTGCCGACGACATTCACCTGCGCATTTGCGAGTGGCTGACCAGTCGGTGCGTCGGTAATGCGACCGCTGACAGTGGCTTGTTGTGG
>DATEPP010000310.1:0-4637 GCA_035273165.1 Gemmatimonadaceae bacterium | reverse complement strand
TTCCAGTACAACATCGCGGAAGGCGCGCCCGGCGGCGGTCTCGCGCGACTCAATGCCCTTCCCGGCTGGCTCATCGAAGGTATGGCCGAGTACTTCTCGCTCGGCCGGAACGACGCGCTCACGGCGATGTGGATGCGTGACGCAGTGATGCGCAACAAGTTCCCGACGATCAAGCAGCTCACGACGGACCCGCGCTTCTTCCCGTATCGCTACGGTCAGGCGCTCTGGGCGTACGTCGGCGGTAAGTGGGGCGATCGTGCCATCATCGACGTCTACCGCACGTCATTGCGCGTGGGCTGGGACGCGGCGCTCATTCGGGTCCTTGGCGTCAACGACGATTCACTCTCCAAGGAGTGGGCAGCGGCGAACCGCGCGATGTATCTCCCGCAGATCGCCGGTCGCTCGAAGCCGGATTCGACGGGCCACACCATCATCGGCCTCGGCAAGAAGTTGAGCGAACAGCAGAACGTGTCGCCGGCGGTGAGCCCGGATGGGAACTATCTCGCCTTCGTCACGCAGCGGAATCTCTTCACCACCGACATCTACATCGCCGACGCCCACACGGGGCGGTTGATCAAGAAGCTTGGCGGCCCGGAGAGCGATCCGCACTTCGACGCGATCAGCTTCATTAATTCGTCGGGCGCGTGGTCGCCGGACGCGAGCAAATTCGCGTTCATCGTCTTCTCGAACGGCAACAACGAGATTGCCGTGATGGACACGCGGTCGACGAGCGTCGAGCGTCGCATCAAGCTCGCGGGCGTCGGCGCCATCAGTCACGTCTCCTGGTCGCCCGACGGCCGCACCCTCGCCATCTCCGGGCAGCACGGCGGCCTCGGTGATCTCTTCCTCCTCGATCTCCAGACCGAGCAGCTGCGCCAGCTCACGAACGATCGCAACGCCGAGATCCAGCCCGCGTGGTCCCCCGACGGCCGAACGATCGCCTTTGCGACCGACCGCGGCCCGGAGACGGACTTCAACACGATGCGGTTCTCGCCGCTCCAGATCGCGACGATCGACGTCGCCTCGGGCCAGATTAAAGTATTCTCACCATTCCCGCACGCGAAGCACAACATCAATCCGCAGTGGACGCCTGACGGGCGGGAGCTGTACTTCATCTCCGATCCCGACGGCGTTCCGAACATCTATCGCATCAACATCGCGACGAACGACGTCCGGCGCGTGACGAACGTGGCCACCGGTATCAGCGGCATCACGTCGATCTCGCCGACGCTCACGGTCGCGCAGAAGACGGGACGCGTCCTCTTCACCGCATTCGAGGCGCAGGGCTTCACGATCCGCGCCTTCGAGCCGAGCGAAGCGGAGGGCCAGCCGGTTACCGCAACGGACAACCCGCAGGTGGCTCTCGGCAGCGAGCTGCCGCCGGGCGACGTCACACGCAGTCTCGTGATGACGTATCTCGCCGACCCGATCGACGGTCTCGTCTCGGGCACCGATTTCCGCGTCACTCCCTATCATCCGTCGTTCTCGCTCGACGCGCTCGGCCAGCCGTCGGTCGGCGTCGTCGCCGGTGGTCCGTTCGGAACGGGCGTCGCGGGCGGCGTCTCTGCCTTCTTCGGCGATCAGCTCAGCGACCAGACGATTGCAACGGCGATTCAGGCCAATGGCACGGTCCGCGACATCGGCGGCGCGGTGTACTATACGAACTTGCGAAACCGGTGGAATTACGGCGCTGGACTCGAGCACGTGCCGTACCTCACCGGCGGCATAGTCTACGACACAGCGACCGTGAACGGGGCCGTCTGTGGATACTGCGCGATCGATCAGATTCTCGAGCGTATCTACATCGATCAGGCATCGCTCTTCTCGCAGTACCCGCTCGATCAGACGCGTCGCGTCGAGTTCAACGTGTCGGCGACACGACTTGGCTTCCAGGCCGAGGTCGATCGACTGATCACAGATCCCGGGCAGACAGTCATCCTCGGTGAGGAGCGCACGAGTCTGCCGACGCCGCCCGCGATTTACTATGCGCAGCCGGAGATCGCTTTCGTCGGCGACAACTCCTTTGCCGCGTACACATCGCCCGTGGCCGGCCAGCGATACCGACTCTCGTATTCACCGACCGTCGGCAACATCAGCTTCCAGACGCTGCTCGCTGACTACCGGCGCTATTTCTTCATGCGCCCGACGACGCTGGCCTTCCGCGCTCTGCATTACGGGCGCTACGGCAAGGACGCGGAAAGCGGCCGGATCTCACCGCTCTACCTTGGTGAGGAAACACTCATCCGAGGCTACGGCTTCGGCTCCATCACGCAGGACGAATGCCTCACGGGGCAGAGCCAGCAGAGTACCTGCCCGGTGTTCGATCGAATGCTGGGCAGCCGACTCGGCGTCTTTAACGCCGAGCTCCGCATCCCGCTCTTCGGATCGAGCGAGTTCGGATTGCTGAACTTCCCCTTCCTGCCGACGGAGATCGCGCCGTTCTTCGACGCTGGTATCGCGTACACGAGCAATCAGGCGCCGGATTTCCGCTTCTCGAATAATCCGACGGATGCCGCATCGCGCGTCTCGGCGAACTGCCGGAACTCGCAAGTGGATCAGACGAACACCTTCGGCATCGTCTGCACCGATCGTATTCCGGTGTTCAGTACGGGCGTCACGGCGCGCGTCAATTTCCTCGGCTACATGATCTTCGAGGCGTATCTCGCGCATCCGTTCCAACGCCCCGGGAAGGGATGGGTGTGGGGATTCCAGTTGGCGCCAGGCTGGTAGGCTGTCATCCCGAGCGAGGCGAGGGATGTGTTCTTGAATCACTCAGACCCTCGCTGACTCCCGGATAGGCAACCATCAACTGGTAATGAAACGAAAAGGCCGGAAACGGCCTGAAAGTGCCGGAGTACTACAAGGAGCGACAACGATTTTTTCAAAAGATCGTTGTCGCTCTTTTGTTGTACCCAGCTTTTTCAGGCCGTTTCCGGCCTTTTCGCATCTCCAGCAATTGATAGTCGGCAGAACCCGGGGGCATCGGTGGTCTGAGCGGTCCACCGCCTTGTCACCAGCTGTACAATACGCGATACAGCTCCGCATTGCGCTGAACTATCCGCACGTAGTCCCTCGTCTCCGTGAACGAGATGCGCTCTGCGAAAACTTCCGGGTCATCCGTCCCCTTCTTCGCCGACCAGCGGGTGACGCGCGATCCGCCGGCGTTGTAGGCGGCAAGGACGCGGACGATGTCATCGTACTGCCTGATCGACGAGGCGAGATGAGCGATCCCGAGCTCGAGGTTCGCGTCGGCGTCGAAGAGGAGTCCCGGGTCCCAGAGCGGATAGCCTAACGAGCGCGCGACCTGCTGGCCAACGCTTGGCATCACTTGCATCAGGCCGCGCGCCCCAGCCACGGATACGGCCCGCGGGTTGAAGCTCGATTCCTGCCGGATGATCGCGGCGACCAGCGTCGGATCGATCGAGCGGGCGCGCGCTTGACGCACGAGCTCGGGCTGGTCTACCACCGGATACGCCAACCGGTACGCACGAGCGTCGCGCGTGCCCGCGTCGATGATCTTCCACGCGAGGCGAATCGATCGCGACGTCTGGTCGTGCTCGCGCAGCGCGTTCGCCGTCGCGAGGAGGCGCTCAGGCGTCGTCGCCGCGCTCTCGAGTGCGTCGTACTCGAAGCGTGCCTCGGTGTCCATCCCGAGCTGCTCGAGCTGAGTGATGCGACGCATCGCGCTGTCCACCGCCGCAACGCGGGGATAGCGGCCACCGGCGCTGTCGCCGCCGGGCGGCGACCACGCGCCCGCGCCGAGGCGTTTCGCGCTGACACCCGCGTAGTACGACAGCGGCTCACGGGCAATCACCTCACGCCACGCCGCCGTCGCGCGCGCGCGATCGCCGGCGGCGGCCCACGCGCGACCGCTCCAGTACCGTGCCGCCGTCGCTTCGCTCGAGCGTGGATAGAGCCTAACGAGCGAATCGAAGCTCACCGCCGCCTGCCGCTGGTCACCCTGGATGTAGTCGATGAGTGCAGCCCGGAAGCGCGCGTCGTCGGCGCGTGAGCTCGTCGGATAGCCGCGATAAAGGCTCTTGAAGAAGCCCTGCGCCTCATCGTCGCGGTTGTCGTCGGTCGCGAGATCGCCGAGCAGGTACAGCGCCGACGCGGCGCCACTCGTATCCGCGCGGTAGGTCTGGGCGACGGCGCGAAGCGCGCTGCGTGCCGCGTCACCATTGCCGCCCAACAGGAGCGCACGGCCGCGCTGATACGCCGCCTCCGCGGCAAGATTCGCCGGAGCGCGCACCTGCTCGAGCACGGCCGGCGCGTCGCGATATCGGCCCGCACGGATGAGGAGCGCGCCGTAATCCAAGCGATCCTTCGGCGTCGCCTCAGGGGCGGAGATTCCACGAGAGTACGCGGTGATCGCACGCCCCACCGGACCGGACGTGTTCGCGCTGCGCGCGACGAGCAGCTCCTCACTCGGCGTCAATGACGGGAATGCTTTGTCGAGCACTTCCACCGCCTGACGAGCGTCGGCAGTCCCCGGCTTGCTGCGCAGGAATTGGATGATCTCGCCCCGTATTGCCACGCGAGCCGCGGTATCCGTCGCCGACGCAAGGCGGAGACGAAAGGCGCTCGCCATCGCGCCCAGCCGCTCGTAGCGCGCCGCCGCGCCGGCGAGATCGCCC
>DATEPP010000309.1:0-3280 GCA_035273165.1 Gemmatimonadaceae bacterium | reverse complement strand
GAGACGATGACGGGGGCGAACTATGCGCGAGTGTATGCGCTGCCCGTCGATCGGCTCATCGCGGCGATGAAGAAATACGGGCGCTAGCCTTTGTCTTGTTTGGCAGTCCTCTGCGTCCTCCGCGTCCTCTGCGGTGATAATGGGATACATCAGAGCCTAGCGTCCGTATTTCTTCATCGCCGCCATGAGCCGATCGACGGGCAGCGCATACACTCGCGCATAGTTCGCCCCCGTCATCGTCTCCGCTTGGAGCATCGCGTTCACGATCGCTTCTTCGGTCGCCTGGGTAGTGGCGTAGAAGAGCGGGTTGATCCGTCCGTTCGGGATCATCGTCAGGTGCGCCAGCCCGGTGTCGGCCGCGGCGTGCGCGTTCGCGGTCGAGAAGGCGACGAAGATGTCGCCGGAGCTGTTCTCGCCCTTGCCGCCCATCCGTCCGATGCCTAACGAGACGCGTGTCGCGATGCGTTTGAGCTGGTGCGGGAGAAGCGGTGCGTCGGTGGCGACGACGACGATGATCGAGCCCTGACCGTCGTCGGCGTCCTCGTCGCGATTCGTCGGCGTTGCGGGCGCAGCGTCACACCGAGGCCCCAGCGCTCGCACGGCTGGATCGTTCGTCGCGGTGCAGGGCAGCAGATCGGTGATCTCCTGTCCGACTGGTACTCCAGCGACCCGCAGCTCGCGTCGCGCGCAGCAATTGCACTGCACGAGCACGCCCACCGTGTAGCCACCGTCGCGTGCGTCCAGCTTGCGCGACGCTGTGCCGATGCCGCCCTTGAAGCCGTGACAGACCATCCCTGTCCCGCCGCCGACGTTCCCTTCCTGCGGTACAACGCCGGCGCGAGCACCTTCGAGTGCGGAGAGGACGTGCTCGGGCTTCACGTGAAAGCCGTTGATGTCATTGAGCCGCCCGTCGTACGTCTCGGCGACGACAGGCAGTCCCCACGGCTGGAGGCCGGGACGCTTCACCTGCCATTGGAGGATCGCGTCGCGCACGACACCGACCGAGTGCGTGTTGGTGATGGCGATCGGACCCTCGAGAAAGCCTGACTCCTGGAGCCAGGTCGTTCCGGTCATCTCGCCGTTGCCGTTCAGGGTGAACCACGCGCCCATCACTGGATCGGCGTTGTCCTTTCCGCGCGGGTGGACGACGGTGACGCCGGTGCGCACTGGCCCCTGGCCGACGACGAGCGGTCCGTTCCCGCTGATCAGCGTCGTGTGGCCGACCTCGACGCCGGCCACATCGGTGATCGCGTCGAGCGCGCCGGTCGTGCCGCCGATCTGCGCGGCGATGCCGAGCTCGCGCGCGCGAGACTTTGCCGGCGCGCCCTGGGCAAAGGCTTCGCCGGTGGCCAGGAAGGTAATGAGCAGGACGATCGTAAAGCGCATGACTAATTCCTCCGGGGATTCCGGGAGTGTTGGCGTCGTGGCGTTGCCTGTAGAGCCCAGAGTTCTATGAACGCGAATCACGCTAATAACAGGGCGGATCGCACCGTGCGCGGAGAGAGGTCTTCTCTCAACGAGCCAGGATTGTTTGTGAAGACCTCGGGACGCCTCCGGCGCCTGAAGGTGAGCGTTGTGCAGTTCACAAGAATTTCTCGGCTCGTTGAGATGGGGACTCTGAACTTCCCCCGGTTTAGTGGACACCTCAAACGCCTCGACCGAGATTCGAGGGAGGAGGTGGCCATGAAGAAGAAGCGGGGAAAAACAGCGTACAGCGATGAGTTTCGGCGCGAGGCCGTGCGACTCGTCGAGACGAACGGCGATGCGGTGCAGGTCGCCAAGGATCTCGGCGTGCACCCCGAGAGTTTGCGGAACTGGTGCCGCACGGCGGCGCGGCAACGCGCGGGCGCCTCGACGCCCGGTCGCGTGCTCCTCGAGGAGGAGAATCGCCGGCTGCGCAAGGAGAATGAGCGGCTCAAGGAGGAGCGGGACATCTTAAAAAAAGCGACGGCCTTCTTCGCCAGGGACGAACGATGAGGTTTCTGTTCATCCAAGCGCACGCGCGCATCTTTCACATCACCACGATGTGTCGGGTGCTGCAGGTGTCGAAGGCCGGGTACTACGCTTGGCGTGCACGCCCGCTCGCGGCGCGGGTGCAAGACGATCGGCGGCTCCGCGCGCGGATCCGCGTGATCTACGAGGAGGCGAAGGGCCGCTACGGGAGCCCCCGCATCTATCAGGAGTTGCGTGCCTTGGGGCTGGCCTGTGGGAAGCACCGCACGGCGCGCCTCATGCGCGTGGAGGGGCTCCGGGCCAAGAGCGCGCGCCGCTTCCGCGTGACGACGCAGTCGGATCATGCGCATCCCACCGTGCCGAACGTGTTGGCCCGCGACTTCGCGGTGCCGGAACCCATCCCCGCGACCGCCGCGGCCGCGCCCGTGTGGATGGCGGATATTACGTATGTGCCCACGGGGCAAGGCTGGCTGTATCTCGCGGTGATCCTCGAGCGCGCGTCGCGCCGCGTGGTCGGCTGGGCGCTGCGCCCGCACTTGGGGCAGGAGCTCGCCCGCAGTGCCTTGGCGATGGCACTCCAGCATCATCGGCCCCGAGGTGGAATCCATCACTCCGATCGCGGCGTTCAGTACGCGAGTCATGCGTACCGCCAGCAGCTCGAACACGCCGGGTTCACGCTGAGCATGAGTCGCCGCGGCAACTGTTGGGACAACGCCGTCGTCGAGAGCTTCTTCGCTACCCTGACCAAGGAGTTGTTAGTCGATGGCATGTTTTTAACGCGCGAGGCGGCGCGGCAAGCCGTGTTTGAGTTCATTGAGGTGTGGTACAATCGTCGGCGTCGGCATTCGGCGTTAGGCTACCGCACCCCAGCGGAGTACGCCGAGGTGCTACTGAAAGCCAGTTAACCTGGTGTCTACAAAACCCGGGGAAGTTCAAGAACTCCTCGCGCAACGCGCCGGGACGATCTTTTTGTGAACTGCACACCGATGGATGCCTGGCGCACGCCCAAAGCAATCAGCTCGTTGAGCGAGGGCGCTTGCGCGCCCACAGTTGGATTCGTGCAGTTCATTCGCGTGATTCGCGTCTTCGCCGTTGTTCCGCCTGGATGCTATGGAAGCTTCCAAGGCGCAGAAGCAGATCCGTCGCTGCGCTCGGGATGACAGGGGGCTGCCGTGGGCCTGCGCTGGCATCCCCGTCCGGAGTTGGCTAACTTCGCGTCGTCAGCCGCCTGGAGGCCCATGCGACGCAAGGTGACGGCGCTCATCGCCCTAACGACGACCGCGTGCACGAGCTGGCATGTCCAGCACGGCCCGGCGCCGTCTGCCAT
>DATEPP010000308.1:0-6580 GCA_035273165.1 Gemmatimonadaceae bacterium | reverse complement strand
GTCGCACCGAGGGGCTGGACGCGCTCAAGAACATTCGGGCGAGCACAGTGAAGGAGATGCGATTCTACGAGCCCCAGGATGCCAACACCAAGTTTGGCACCGGCCACAATGGGGGTGTGATCGCCGTCATCTTGAAGTAGTGGCGAGTGGCGAGAAGCCGAGTGTCATCCTGAGCGCAGCGAAGGATCTGCACTTTCGGACCTTGTGGCTTTGAAACATCCCTGATGAGAGAGTGAAGGGACGCAGAGGCCGCAGAGTACGCAGAGGCCGCAGAGAACTGCCAGAGAGCGGCAACGCCTTTATTAAAAGGTCGTTGCCGCTCTCTGGTGTCAGCGGTTTCAGGGCTTGTCAGTGTCGTCAGCGGCCTCCGGGACTCACCACTCGCCACCAGCTCACCGCTAGAAGTTTGCTACGACATGCATGAAGTACGTCTTCTGCGGCTGATTGATGCCGACGAGGCTGGCGGCATTGCTGCCGGCGAGCTGCTCCTGATAATCGAGCGAGAACTGGGCGCGGCGCGAGATGTCGAAGATCAGACCGCCGATGAAGATGTGGAAAGATGGCTCGGGCGACGTGTTCGTGTTCGTCGTCACCTTGTCGTATCGCGCGACGAGACCGAAGCGGCTGTAGGCGGTGTCGAAGAGCACCAGCGGTTTGAGGATCGCGAATCCCGAGAGCAGATGCCCCGTCGAGTCGACGACGACGCGCGGCGAGGCAAGGGTGTTGGCGCCGATCTCCCCCTCGCCCTTGAACCGGGCGTACTGGGCGCCTAACGAGATCCACGAATCGCGAATGCCGGTGAAGATGCCGTACCGATCTCGCCTGAGCCCTTGGCCCACCGGACCGACCTGACCAATGCCGCTGGCGACGAAACGGCTCGCCACCTCGCCCTTGTAGTACCACGGCGAGATCGCCCATGTCGTGAGCAGCTTTGTGCGGCTGTTCGCAAGTGGTGTGATCGTCAGCCGGACCTGCGGATCCTTGAATCGATCGATCTCGCGCGAGGCGTAGCCTGGGCCATTGGTAACGGCGGCGTAGATCTCGCCGAGTTTGTTCGGAAAGTTGAGCTGCGTCGCGACACCGGCGTCCGCCGATGTCATCAGACCTGCGCGCTCGACGTCCGTCTGCGAAAGCCACCGCGGCCAGAACTGCTCTTCATGGTCGACGAGCATCGTCTGCAGAATGCCGAAGCGCGCGAATGCGTTGAAACTGGTCGGCGTGCCTGTGAGATAGGCGTACTGCAGATAGCCGTACTTGATTCGCACCGTCCAACCGGCGTAGTACGCGGCGCTCGCGGCGTTCTGTTGCTGGAACACGTCGGTGGTGACGCGAATGCTCGTGCGATCTCCCGCCGGCATGCGGAAGGTGAGGTACACGCGCTCGAGGTCGAACTTGTTGAAGTCCTTCGCCTGGATATCCGTACGATACTGATAATTGGCGAAAATGGAGCCAGAGAAATCGATTGGTGGAATGGTGACTTGAGTCTGCGCCGAGAGCAGCGACGCCGAGGCGAGTAGCAGCCCGGCGACGAGTGCAGTTGAGCGAAGACGACGTATTCGCATGGAGTTCGTAGTGAAAGGGGGAGTGGACAGACCGTACACTACCGGCGCACAGTAACTGCGCGCCGTTCGCATTCCAACGCACCCGTCACGGACACTGTCCACCGGAGGAGCGAAGCGACGAGGGGGATCTGCTTTTTGGCGGCGGGCGGAACAGGAGCGAGCGCATCGCGCTCGCTCCGCTCGGGACGACAGTCCGTCGTCAGCCCAAAGCGCGACGGCGTGCGGATCGCTCGTCGAGGATTTCTTTGGTGATCAGCGATGTCGTGGTCGCGATGACACCCTCGCGTGCGAGTCGCGCGATCGCGTCGTGACTTAGCTGCGCAGACGCATCGAGCGCGCAGTAAAGGTCGTAGCCCGCTCGCGCGGCGGAGAGGGCGCATAGCGTCACACTCGGCGACCCCGCGCCCCCCGCGATCACGAGCTTCCGTCGTCTCGACTGCTCGATGGAGATGCGGACGCGTGATTCGTCCCACGGGTTGACGGTCGCGCGCACGATGTGTGGCGCGCTGGCGTACGCGTCGGTCAACTCGGGGATCACGGCGCCCCACGTCTCCACACCAATGGCACTAATGATGGTCGGAAGCCGCAGCCGCGCGGCAAGAGCCGCCAACTCCACGACCGCGCGTCGCGTCTCCGCGAACTCGAGCTCCCAGAGCGGCCCGATCTGGTGATCGATCAGCAGCACGGCAGCATTCGTCGACGTCAGAGGCCGGTATGCGGGGTCGCCGATGGCGATCACCGTGCGGTCGTTCGTTTTTTCGCCAGCGTTTGGCAGCGACACGCGGTGATGCAACGCAACTGGATCGGTGCGGTTATCAGCGATGCGCGACTGGTCGTACATGAGGCCCTCCTTGCCACTTGTATAAACGGGAGCGCGGCCGCAAATGGGCCGCGGACGTTCATGGCGCAACAGCTTTTCATCTGTATGTCGAATGAGGGGGCGCGAAATCGACACATGCGGCGCGCACAGCGCGCTGATGTCCTCCCTGGTCCTACGCTCGACGCGCCGAAGGACTGCCTGTGAGGCGCGGTCGGGCCGACATCGACGGGAATGTGGAGCGGCTACGTTCCGCCCCTCACGCTCTTCATTCGACTCGAACAGGAGACATCATCGATGTCCAGCATTCTCGGCCGCGTGGCCGCCACCGCGCTCGTTGTCGCGCTCGGCGCCTGCAGCGACTACGGCTCGACGCAGCCAAACTACAACACCCCGGTTACGCCCGTTCTCTTCTCCGCCAGCGGCGATATTGCCGCCAAGGTCGACGCCTTCCGCGCCGCGTTAGGCGATCCGCTCAATACCACGGCGGGCGAGCAGCAGATCGGGCGTCGCGAGATCAACTGGGACGGTGCGGGCGCGAATCCGTTCAACAACCGCAACGACTTTCCCGCGACGTTCTTCAACACCAACGTGAAGGCAGGCGCGGTATTCACCACCCCAGGCACCGGCTTTCGCAACGACAGCCTGAAGTTCGCCGAGATCAACGCGGAGTACGCCGCCGATTTCGCCGCCTTCAGCCCGACGAAGATCTTCTCACCGATCGGGAGCAACGTTATGGACGTGCTCTTCGAGGTGGCGGGGCAGCCGACACCGGCAACGGTGACGGGGTTCGGCGCGATCTTCAGCGACGTCGATCTCGCTGAGGCGACGACGATCGAGCTCTTCGACGCCAATGGGAAGAGCCTCGCGATAGTCACGGTTCCGGTGCGGTCGGATGCGACCGGCCTCTCGTTCGCCGGCGCGAAGTTCGACTCGCCGATCGTCGCCCGGGCGCGTATTACGCTTGGCACTGGCTCGTTAGGCGCGGACGCCAAGGACATCTCGGCGGGCGGCACGACGGACCTCGTCGTCGTCGACAATTTCCTCTACGGCGAGCCCAAGCGAATCCCGTAGCGTCGCGACAGAGGGCGAGATAGGAGACGGACGGCGTGTATCGCCGTCCGTCTCTTCGATTGGAGAACGGCCGTCCGCAGGTCGGTGAGAAGGAATCGCGGTGGGTTGCGTCATACGGGCATTGCGGGCTCCGCCGGAGCCCCGTACGCGAACCCGTTCGCCGGCCCTGGGCCGGAGGAGTCGTCGATGCGATCCGTGCTCATTCGTACCGTTGCCCTTCTGGTGCTCCCAGTCCTCGCCTCGTGCGGCGGGTCGGACTGCTGCTCCCCTCCGTCCAATGGAGATGGACACTTCACGGCGAGCGTGACGGGCGCGAAGACCGCATCGCTCGCTGGCCAGGCCGGCTTCCTCACGAGTGCGAACCTCTTCTCGATTGCGCTCCGCGACGCATCGAGCCCCGCAACCTTCATCCAGATCTCGCACATCGGCGCCGCACTGCCGGCGCCGGGGACCTACTCACTCAATCCGAACGGCGACCCCGCGCAAGCGTTCGCGGTGATCTACAGCGGGGGCGGCACCGACAACTACGCCGGGACGGGAGGAACGCTGACGCTCACCGCGGTGTCCGGCACGAGCGTGAGCGGGAACTTTACTTTCACCGGAACGGGCGGCTCATCGGGTGCGGCGGCTGTGAGCGTGACCGGCCACTTCGACGCGACGCCATTGACCGCGCACTGACCGAGAGCGGCGCTCAGTCGGAGCGCAGTGCGGTCGCGGGATCGACGCCGGTCACCCGGCGGGCGGGAACGATGATGGCGACCACCGCGGCGAGCGCCAGCGCCGCAGCGGCGAGAACGTAGACCCCGGGCTCGCGCGGCGATGTGTCGTAGAGGAGATCGGCGACGCCGCGCGCCAGGCCGAACGAGACGACCGTGCCGACGGCGAGACCCGCGCCGACGGTGCGGCCGGCATGGCGTGCGAGCAGCCGCACGACGTCGACCGCACGCGCGCCGAGCGCCATGCGCACGCCGATCTCGTGGGTGCGCTGCGACGCCCAGTACGCCATGACGCTGTAGAGACCGACGGCGGCGATGATCGTCGCCAGAATTCCAAATATGCTGAACATCGTCGCGCCGAGCCGCCACGGCCGGAGCTCGGGCGCGACGATCTGCGTGTATGGCTCGACGGAGACGAACGGCATCAGCGGCGCGACCGTCCGCATTGCCGGCAGCAGCACTGGCGCCAACTGCTCACCGTTGGCGTGTGCCCGTACGACCATCCCCGATGCCGTTGCGTTCTTGAATTCCGGATGCGTCCATGGCACGTAGATCGACGCGCGGTCGTCGTTCACCAGCCGGAAGAGCATCATATTCTCGACCACGCCAACGACGGTCGTACATGCCTTGTCGTCGCTGAACTTCACGCATTGCCCAATTGCGTTGCCGCCCGGCCAGTACGCGTCGGCGACGATGCTGTTCACGAGCATGACGCGCGACGGCCCACGCTCCTCTTCGGGCGTGAAGCCGCGGCCGCGGACGATCCTCGTACCCATGGTCCGGAAATAATCGCTGCCGGCTTGAGTGAAGTACGGCCCGCCACCTGGGAATTCGACCGCTTTGTGCCCGGGCACCGTTATGCTCCAACCGGTCGCCGTACGCCCCGGAATCGTGCTACCCACGAGCGCAACTCGCTCGACGCCCGGGAGCGACATGGCGCGATCGTGCGCGGCGCGATACCACTGGCCCAGTCGCTCCTCAGGCGTATCGCGGCGATGGGTCGGCGTCACCACGACCACCTTGTCGATGTCGATGCCAACATGGCGTTGCGTGACGTGCCGAAGGCTGCGTACGAAGAGCCCGGCGCCGATGAGGAGTATGAGCGAAAGCGACACTTGCATGGCGAGCAGAGCACTGCGAAGGAGACCCCGGCCGCCCGCGACCTGTCGCGAGGACGCCTTGAGGTTCTCGTTCACGCTGGTGCTCGCCGCCTGCACCGCGGGCGCCAGGCCTGCGAGAAAGATGCAGAGCAGCGCGATGAGCAGAGTGAATACGAGGACGTGTCCGTCGAGGATGCTTCCATCCCAGGACATGCGAGGCAGAATGACGCGCTGAACCAACCCTGCGCCGAGCTGCGCAACGACGAGCGCCGCCACAGCGGCGATCCCCGCCAGCAGCGCGGACTCGACGAGCAGCTGGCGCAACAGCTGTCCGCGGCTCGCGCCGAGGGCCATGCGGACGGCAATCTCACGCCTGCGCTCGATCGTGCGGACGATGAGCAGATTGGCAACGTTAGCGCAGGCGATGATGAGCACGATGGTCGAGACGCCGAACAGCCACACGGCGACGCTGGCCTCCGGCGACAATCCCATCGGCGCGCTGCCGGCGGCGAGCGAGCCGAGCGTGATGACGCCCGTACTGTCCTGCCATGAGTGGTTCCAACTTCGGATCTCGTTGCGATACAGTGTCGTCGCCTGGCGCTCTGCCAGCGCGACCGTCTCGTTAGGCCGAACGCGCGCCACGCCCTGCACCCAGTAAGAATCCGGCGTCGTCGCCCAGTCCTCGCCGACGTGCTCCGCCGTCACCGCGCTCATCGGCACCCAGACGTCCATCGGATAGCGTTCGACACCGGTGAACCCGGCCGGCATGACGCCGACGATCGTGAATGGCTTGTCGTCCAGCGACACGGTCTTGCCGATAACGTCACGCGCGCCAGCGAAGACGCGGTGCCAGAAGCCATCGCTCAGGATCGCCACGAGCGGCCCTCGGGGTGGCCGATCCTCCTCCGGCAGGAAGACGCGGCCCATCGCGGGCTGAACGCCGAGGGTGCGGAAGAAGTTCTGAGTGACGACGGCCCCGCTCACCAGCTGCGCGTCCGGTTCGTGGCCCATCGTGAAGAAGGAGAGACTATAGATCGCCACGTCGGAGAACGCCGGTGCCGCTCGCAGCGCCGCGAAGAGCCGATACGGCTCGGTCGTACCGCCGGTGGGTTTGCCGTCCAGATGCTGCTGGATGAAGATGCGGCGCACGCTGCCCGGATCACGGATATATGCCGGCGGCTGAAGCATCAGCTGATTCACGGCGCCGAACATGACGGCATTGGCGGAGATGCCGATCGTCAGCGCCGCGATGGTGACAATGGCGAGCGCCGGGCGGCGGAGCAGTCCCCGCAGCGCGTATCTCAGCTCGGA
>DATEPP010000307.1:0-1955 GCA_035273165.1 Gemmatimonadaceae bacterium | reverse complement strand
CGCGACGCTCGCGATCCGCGGCCTCGACCCGGCGACCGTCCAGACGCTGCTCGGGCACTCGAAGATCACCACCACCGAGCGCTACCTGCACGCCCGGCCGCTCAACGAGCTGGCCGAGCGGATGGACGCGATCTTCGGCGTCGCGCGTCCGCCACTGGAGCAGACAGCTGAGTCACCAATATCCGAGCGGCCTTGACTGCAACGCGTCGCAGAGAAACGGGTCGGCCACCCTCCAGCCACGGCGGCCCACACGAGCGACCAATCCGTTGAACCCAAGTAGACGCAGCGCGCGGTTGACGTCACGCGCGGTAGCGGACGGAATCGCATAGGGAGGCAAGCCGCGCGATAGGCGAAGGATGAGTTCTGGGCCGTAACGGTTGATGACGCGAGCCATCTGGAGAACCAATGGGACACGCTCTAGCGCCACCCGAGAATGCTCGTTTAGTGCGGCGCGGACCCCGCTCTCCTGGGCATCGATCAGTACGGCTAGGGTGGGAACGGCGAGCCCCCACGTCCGAGCGAGGATGAATTCGAGGTCTTCCGACTCGACAGCGAGGCCATGCGTCTGAGCGACTCGCGTCCAAAAGCGATCATCGCGCTCCGTCCCAACCTCAGCGATCGCGCCAGCGCCGAAGAACGGAGCAGGCTCTCCAGCCAGAGCGTCGCGGGCCTCGGTCGGGCACGTCAGCAGCAGCCCGTGTTGCCCTTCCTCTTGGATCCCGCCGCGGATTTCCCAGAGCGCGTCACGCGACCACCGCGCCGTCAGAACGTGAGCGTTCGTGACGAGGAGTAGAGACTTCGGAGTGTTACGGAGCACGGCGGCTAGAGCGCCAGCGGTGTATCCGACCTCGGGTTCGTTCAGCGTGGCGGTGAATCGCAGAAACTCATCGTGTGCGATCTCGAGCACGGAGAGGTCCAGCGGCTCGCCACGTCGGAGTGCGCCGAGGGCGGAGGCTGCATCCTCGCCGAACGCGCTGACGGCAATCTCGATCACCAGCTTGTGTACCAGCGATGTGTAGTCGCCGATCAGGCTCGGGTCGAAGGTGATGACAGGGCCGACGGACGAGACCGACGCCTCAGCGATCCACGCCGCCGCCTCTTCAAGCCCCGTGCCGGGGTCGCCATGAAGGATGGTTGTCTGGCCACCAGCTGTTGGGAGCTGACGAGCCCATGGAGGCGCGTTCTCGTAGAGGTAACGGACGAGCTGAGCGCCCTGAGGCATGTCCGTTCGCGCGGCGCTCATCGGAGTTTCCATGCCTCGTGCTTCTGGACCGTCGGGAGGGCCAGGCGGATTACGCTGACGGAGACCGCCTCGAACGGCTGCCCCAGCTCGGCAGCGTGCTTGGCAAGGAGCATCGTGCAGTAGGGGTGGCACCGCGATTCGTCAAGCAGCAGGTCGAGCGCGGCGTCGTCGATGGGCACGCCGGCCTGATCGAATCGAGAACGCAGGCCGTGCCGCCAATCGTCGACGTTGATCGCCGGCAGCATGAACTCCTCGCCGAGGTAGCCGAGAACCTTCGGTGGCCTGAGCTTCCGCTCGGCGCGGTTGTCGCTGCTCGTGAGCGCGATCCCCGTGAGGCGATCGTCCCGTGCCAGGAACGCACGGACGGCCGCGAGCTCATCCCGATCCCATTTTGCGATGACATGAGCCTCATCGATCGCGATAGCTCCGCGCCGTCCGGTCCTCGCCAGTTCGCCCGGAATGGCGCCGAGCACGAGCTGGAGCGTGACGTTCTCGGGCTTCAGCCCCTCGAGCAACCCGCCGACCGCTACTGCTTCCTCGCTTCCGAGCGTCTGGCCGGTCCGTGAGAGGGCGGTTCCGAGGCGACCACCGAGCGAGCGCGCTGTCGAGGCAGCTCGCTCGCCGGTCGTCCGAAATGCACTCGCGAGGTACGCCGCGGCGGCCGACGCCGTTGGATACTCGTCGAGCGGCAGTCGTAAGGCCACGAAGCCCT
>DATEPP010000306.1:0-6175 GCA_035273165.1 Gemmatimonadaceae bacterium | reverse complement strand
GGTGATCGACGAGTGGGTTGGTGCGCGCGAGGTGATCGCGATACGCGGCGGCCAGCGCGGGATAGAGCACGCCGTAGACCCCGGCAAGCAGCTCTGCTGTGTCCTGCGCCGCGTCGAGCTGCTCGAGAAACGCATCGAGTGGCGCCGCGGTCGTGTCCTGCTCGGGGATCGTGTCCAGCCGAGGGGCGGGGTTTCGCATCTCCATAACTCGGCGTCGTAGCGCATCGACGTGTTCCGCGCAGTGCCACTGATGGAGAGCGAGCGCACATTTCACCTCCCACACCGGCTCACTCGTGAGATGGGCGACAAGGATCCTCATCAGTCGCCGCTCGACCCAGTGGAAGCGGAGGAGGCGACGCACGTTCTCCTCTACCGAGAATCCGACGCGCGCAGCCTCGGCGTAGGTCGCGATGCCGGCTAGCTCGGGGAGGTTACGGAGTAGATCTGTCATCTGTCATCCCGAGCCGCGTTGTCATTCTGGCGAAGCGAGGAATTTGCTTTTTTGGCGCCTTGGATGCTTCGATGGCATCCACGCAGAACAACAGCTGGGACGCGAATCACGCGAATTTATTGCGAATCGCTCCGTGTGGCGCGATAGCGCCTCGATCTACAAGCCGGAAAAGATGGATTGTGAACTGCAGACCGATGGATGCCGGCGCGCCCCCAAAACAATCATGGCTCGTCGAGCGAGGAGCTCTCAATGCCCACAGTTGGATTCGTGCAGTTCATTCGTGTGATTCGCGTGCCAGCCGTTGTCCGGCCGGATGCCATCGAAGCACGCTAGGCGCACCAACTCAGCGCTCGGAACTCTCAGGCCTGTCTGGGGCGGTCGGATCGGTACCGGCAGGTAGGGGGTCCGAAAAGCTCGGGCGCTGGTTCAGCGAGTCGCTCCCGCCCTGCATGCTTGCGCCGCTCACGAAGCCGATCTGGCGGCCGCGCTCGAAGCCTTCGCGCGCGTAGTCGCGGACCGACTGCCACTCGTCGCCAGCCAGGCGGACGTTGAGCCAGTCACCTTCGATGTCCTTCTCCGCTTCGGCGAAGCTTCTACCGGCGAAACGGGCGTCGCCCGCGGCCTCGAATCCCAGACGATACGCGGGACGAACGTCCTCGTACGCGCGATCGGCCAGCCGGTTCGCGTGCTGGAAGTGCGAGCGGAAGAGCGGATCGTTGTCGGTGAAGCCGGGAAGCGACGGGTCGTTCGCCCGTGCGTCGCCAGTGCTCGCGCCGAACTCGGGCTGATCAAAACCAGGATCTTGTCTCATGGTCTGCTCCGGATGGTCCTGTCCAATCCGTCGCAAGAACTGCGCTTCCGTCGGCGCCATGATCGTTTTCGATGGCATCCAGCCGGACCAAAAAAAGCGAATGCGCGAATCACGCGAATGAACCGTATGAATCCAACCGTGGGCGCGTACACCTCCTCAGTCAACGAGCCGTGATCTCTTGGTGGTGCGGCGTGCACGGGGTGCGACAAGCAGATTCCTGCTACGCTCGGAATGACAGGAAGGGCGCTCGGGATGGCAGGTTGGGATGCCGGCCGATCACTCCTCCCGGAGCGCCACCACCGGATCCACTCTCGTCGCGCGGAGCGCCGGAACTAGTGTCGCGACGAATGCGATCGCGGCGAGCAGGAACGAGACGCCACCGAAGGTGATCGGATCCGTCGGCTTCACCGAGTAGAGCTGTGTGCCGAGCAGCCGCGTCAGCGCGAGCGCACCGATAAGCCCGATCGCGATGCCCACCACGGCGAGGGCCATCCCCTGGCCGATGACGAGGCGGAGGACGCGGCCGCGCGCCGCGCCTAACGCCATGCGGATCCCCAGCTCGCGCGAGCGCTGCGTCACCGAGTAGGCGAGTACCCCGTAGATCCCGATCGACGCCAGCAGCAGCGCGATCGCCGAGAAGGCACCGAGCAGAATCATCGAGAGGCGCCGCTGGCCTAACGAGCTCTCCAGCATCTGGTCCATGCTCTGCACGTTCGAGAGCGGCATGTCCCTGTCGATCTCATGAATCGCCTCTCGGACAGGGCGGGCCATGAGCAGCGGATCGCCAGTCGTCCGTATGGCCACCGCCATGGACGGAATACCGCCGATCTGCGCGTACGGGAGGTAGAGCTGAATCCGCGGCTTCGCGTCGAGCGCCTCGTGCATCGCGTGCCCGACGACACCCACGATCGTGCGCAGGCTGTCCGGCGGCGCGCCGAAGATCACGCGCTTCCCGATGGGGTTCTGTCCCTTGAAGTACTTGCGCGCAAACTCCTCGTCGATGACGACGACCATCTGCGACGTGCGAGTGTCCTGCGTACCGAACGCGCGCCCCTGGACGATCGGAATCCGCATCGCGCGGAAGAAGTCCGGCGTCACAGCGCGGATGTCGCCCCACGGTGACGGCTGATTCGGACCGGGCTGGTAGCCCTCGATGCCAAAGCTGCCCGTCGACCAGCTCCCGCCGAATGGCATCGTCGACGTGCCGCCTGCCGCGACGACGCCGGGCACATGGCTCACCCGCTCGATCATGCTCTCGAAGAACTGCTGCCGGATCGTGTCGTTGGGGTACTTGGCGTTAGGCAGCGAGAGGTCGAAGGTGAGCAATCGGTCTGGGTCGAAGCCGGGCGTTACCTTCTGCAAGCGGGCGACGCTGCGGATGAGCAGTCCGGCGCCGATGAGCAGTGTCAGCGCCAGCGCGACCTCGCCGATGACGAGCGCGCGCCGCATGCCACGCCCCGACACGTCGGCCGAGCCGGAGCGGCCACCCTCCTTGAGGGTGTCGTGCAGACTCGCGCGTGACGTGTGCATCGCGGGCACGACGCCGAAAAGCAGACCGGTGAGCACCGAGAGGCCCAGCGTGAACGCCATGACCGTTCCATCGACGCCGAGATCACTGCCGCGCGGAATGCTCGGCACAGTCGCGACGAGCGTCCTCACGCTCCAGTACGCGATGCCGAGCCCGAGCAGCCCGCCCGCAAGCGCGAGCATCACGCTCTCTGTCAGCAGCTGCCTGACGAGTGCCCAGCGATCCGCGCCTAACGCCGTTCGGATCGCAACCTCCTTCTGGCGCGACGTCACCCGCGCGAGCAGCAGATTGGCGACATTGGCGCAGGCGATGAGCAGCACAAACCCGACCGCGCCGAGGAGGACGAGCAACGCGGGGCGAATCCCTCCCGTAGCCAGCTCGTCGAGGGTCTTCACCTTCAGCGTCCACTTCGTGCCGACGGCATTCGGGTAGAGTCGGCGCACTTGCTCCGCGAATGCATGCATCTCGGCATTGGCCTGGGTCGCGGAGACGCCCGGCTTGAGGCGCGCGTAGAGGTTGAGCCACTCGTTCGTATAGTTGTCGCCAACGAACTGCTTTGCCTCGAGCGCGAGCGGCGTCCAGATGTCCGCCTTGCTGTTGAAGAAGGCGCGGAATCCTTCTGGCATCACAGCAAGGATGGTGAAGCTCTGCCCATTGAGCTGCATCGTCTTGCCAATGACGCCGCGATCGCCGCCGTAAACGCGCTTCCAGAGACCGTCGCTGAGGACGACGACCTTGTTCTTCCCCGGCTCGTCCTCGTCGCGGCCGAACGTCCTGCCTAGCTGGGGCGCGACGCCGAGGACGCGGAAGTAGTCGCCGGAGACGCGAGCAGCCGGCACTCGCTCCGGGTCGCCCGTGCCCGTGAGGTTGGCGGCCCACCCTGTCTCGACGGCAACGCCCTCGAAGCTCTTGGTCTTGTCGCGATAATCGCGAAAGCCGGGGGCGGAGACGGGCGCCTCGAGATTGTTGAGCGCCTCCGACTGGTAGAAATGAAAGATCGTGACGAGGCGACCGGGGTCGCGAAACCACAACGGCCGCAGCAACACCGTGTTGACGACACTGAAGATGGCGGTATTGGCGCCGATGCCGAGTCCAAGAGTGAGCACGACGACGGCCGTGAAGCCAGGACTCTTGAGGAGGCGGCGGAAGGAGTACTTGATGTCGCGCACGGTGGGATGGGGCTAGGCGTCAACCGAGGGTTTCGGGCGATTCTGTGTTCGACAGCGCCATCCACGGTTTCGTTTAGGGGAGCCCCACCAGGCCTCCGCTCAGGGCCTTGAGCTGCGCGTCCAGCTTCTGCTTTTCGGCATCGAGCCGCGCGCGGGCGTCCGTGAGGCGCTTGTCCGCCTCGGCGCGGAGGTCCGCGACCTTGGCCTTCACGGGCGCCGACTTCTCATCCACCAGACTGTCAACTCGCGCGCGAATCTTCGCTTCGGCAGCTGCCACCTGCGCGCCGACGAGGTTCCGCAGCTGATCGCCGACGACTCGATCGAGGTTGGAGCTCACGGCAAGCGTCGGAGACTGGAGCGGCCCGGTCAGCCGCGCCTGCATCGTGAGCGTTGGAACTCCAGTCAGCACGCGTGCGACGAGGGACTCGATCGAGTTCAGGCGTTTGGCGGCGGTCGTGTCGGCGATCCATGCAAGCTTTCCGGACGCGAGGCCCCACCGCGCGTCGAGCTGGTCGCCGTCGATCGTTAGGCGAAGAGTGCTCGCGCCACGGCCTGGGTCGGCGCGATAGGGCAGTCCGGGAATTGGCAGCGTCGGCAGGTCGATGCCGCCGGCGTCGACTGTGAGCACGTCGCGCGGTCGAGCCTTCGCGTGATCGAGCGCTCCCGTGATTCGCAGTGAGTCGAGACCGCTGCCGACGGCGATGAGCCGGACGGCGAATAGCGTCGGTCTGCCGACCAGGGTGGGCTCAGTCGTCGCGTCAGTCACAGCCGCGACGTACTTCCCGCGTGCCGGTCCGTCGCTGACTGTGATGTCGACGTCGGCGCGGCGAAGGAGGAAGCTCGGATACGCATCCTGCTTCACGAAGTGGACGGTAGTACCGGCGGCACGGAGTCGCGGCGGACCGGCCGCCTGGCGTGGCAGGAGACCAGGTGGCATGTACTGTCGGGCGAGCGCGGTCCAGTAGAGCGCCTGCTGAACTTTGTCGATCGTGACCTTACCGAAGAGCGCCGCGCCGACATCGGGAGCGTCCACCGAGGGGAGCTTGATGAGACGCCGTGCGAAGTCGTAATCGCTCCGCCGCGCGTCATCGACGGCGCGGAGGCCACCCTGGAGAGTGTCGACCGCAGACCGGGCCGAAGCCGCCAGCGTTTCGATCTGGCGCTTCAGTGAATCGACGCGCGCCGCGGCACGGCGAACATCATTGACGGCCGCGCGGGCGCCGCTGATGCCTAACGTGCGCACGTTCGTCCCCTGCAACCGCGTCAACAGTGCGCGCGACGAATCGAGCGTCTGCTGAATCGGGAGCGCGCTGAAGCCGCGAGTGAGCGCGGTCCGAGTCGAGTCGGCGTGCTGCCCGAGCGCGATCGCCGCTTTCACCGACGCGAGCTGTCCCGGGTCGAGTATGATCGACTTGATGGTGTCGATCGGTGTCAGCGAGAGCAGGGGGACGTCGAATTGCTTTGCCCAGCGCTGCATCTCGCGGAGCGCCGAAGGGGCAAACCCGCCGCCAGCGACCGCGCGCGCCGGTGTCGTGCGAGCGGTGTTGGTGCGTACGTCCCCGATCGTCAGGCGGCGAACGACGAGCTTCTTCTCGAGCAGCGGAGCCGGCTCGAGCTCGACGAACAGTCGCTTGATCTCGAGCAGATTGCGGCGGGCGTCGAACGGGTCGGCGACGGCGACGCCGGTCAGCTCCACCGCCGTCTGACCCGCGTCGATGTGCAGCGCGCCGACGTCGAGCTCCGTGCCTAACGCCTTGGTCCCCGCCTCCTCGAGCGTACCGCGCAGGATACGCTCGGCGAAGAGCAGCCAGACGCCGAAGACGAGCGCCAGTCCGAGGACAAGGGGGATGATTCCCTTCCAGCGGAAGACGGCGACGCGTCGCGGCCGACGCGCCGCGTTTGGCGTGTCGCCTCCGCCAGCACCCGGTGGCCCGTACTGGGCCGTGTCGCCGCTACGGACGGAACCAGCGGTAGACATTGTACACTGAGGAGGCGGACAGGACCTTGTAGAAATGAGACTGGCGTATCCGATCGCCGACGGTGGTGCGATACCGGACGACGGCAAGCCGCGATGCGAGGCAGAGCGGAACGAAGAGCGCCAGCCAGACGACAACGCTCCCGAGGACGACCGTGTTGTTGAAGTTCGTCAGCGCCAGCACGGGAGTATTGTCCCACGTCGTCCAGAGCGGCCGGAGTGACGTGACGTCCACGAGCAG
>DATEPP010000305.1:0-7491 GCA_035273165.1 Gemmatimonadaceae bacterium | reverse complement strand
AGATCCGCGCCCACCAGCGACTCCTTCGCGAATTCCTCCGCGAGCACCTGAGCGACGATCGCCCGCTACCCGCGTTCGAGATGTGGACGAACGATCCGCTCCAGATGAGATTGAGCCCGCAGGCGTGAGATCTGAGATCCGGCTCTCGTTCGACGCGCCCGGCGAGCATCTCACCCGGTACGGCGAGTCCAGGTTCGAGACGGCAGTGCCGAGATGCCAGGCGTGAGCCTGAGATCTTCCTCTCACGTCTTACGTCTCGAACCTGGACTCTCGATCCTGGACTCGCTGTCGTGGGTGAGATGCCCGCTCGCCCGATCGAAAAGGATCGATCTCGGTTCTCAGATCTGAGAACTCAGTCTCTTCTGTTCCGTCCGGATAATTGCACTGGCGCGGCGCGTTGCATCGATCAGAACACTCGGCCTCGAGGAGCGATCAGTCAAATCGGTCAAATCGTAAATGTGCTCCAGGAAGCCAAAATCGAGCGTGTTGTAGACCTCATAAAACGAAGCGATGACGGAGCGGGTGCACGCACCCTCGATCAATTCGGTTGGTCTCATGATGGCATGAAGGATTGGACATCGCGTGCCCTGGGCCGGTGTCCTTTCATTCCCTGCCGCCTCGGAAAGAGCGCAAGACCAAAACGGGGATACGGATTTGACCGATTTCACGGATTTTACCGATCCTGAATTCTTTGGTCGGTTCCGGCGACGACATTCGCACCGGTTCCAGCTCCAGCGACTACTTTTTCCGGCATGATTCTCGGCACCGCCGGTCATATCGATCACGGCAAGACGACCCTCGTTCGCGCGCTCACCGGCGTCGATACCGACCGTCTGCCTGAGGAGAAGCGACGAGGCATAACGATCGAGCTTGGCTTCGCCCCGCTCCGAATCGACGGCGTCGGTACCATTGGCGTCGTCGACGTGCCCGGACACGAAGGCTTTGTCCGCACCATGCTCGCTGGCGCGACCGGCGTTGACCTCGCCCTCTTCGTCGTCGCCGCGGACGAAGGTGTGATGCCGCAGACGCGCGAGCATCTCGCCATCCTCCAGTTGCTCGGCGTCACCCGCGGCATCGTCGCGCTCACCAAGTGCGATCTCGTCGACGACGAGTGGCGCGAGCTCGTTGTCGAGGATCTGCGGACGCTGCTCGCGGACACGCCGTTCGCGAACGCGCCCATCATCCCGACGTCCGCGACGACTGGGCAGGGCATCCCCGAGCTGCGGCTCGCCATCGCCAATGCGGCGCGGGACGTCCCCGCGCGGGCGGCCGACGACCTCTTTCGCATGCCCGTCGATCGCGCGTTCACCATCAAGGGCACTGGCACCGTCGTCACCGGCACGGTCTGGAGCGGCCGCCTGACGAGGGATGCCACGGTGCGCGTTCTTCCCGCGGATCGTGTCGTTCGTGTCCGCGGCCTGCAGACGCATGGAGACCAGGTACCGTCAGCCGAACCCGGACACCGCACCGCGGTCGCGCTCGCGGGCGTCGAGGTGAGCGACGTGCCGCGTGGAAGCTTTCTCGTCACCGACCCGTCGTGGCGTGCCTCCACGACACTGCGCGCCGACGTCGTGCTCCTCGAGGACGCGCCGCGCTCGTTAGGCCCGCGGACCGCCGTGCGTTTTCACATCGGCACCGCTGACGTCGGCGCGCGCGTCGTGAGTAGCGACGGTGCTCTGGCGCCCGGCGAGCGGAAGCTCGCGCGAATCATTCTCGACGAGCCCGTGGTGCTCCGTGCTGGCGATCGGTTCGTGCTCCGCTTCGCGTCGCCACCGGCGACGATTGGCGGCGGCATCGTCGTGGATCCGTATGCGCTGCGCCGCGCCCGGCCCTGGTCGAGCGAGGCGACGGTTGCGCCGGCGACCCGACTGGCCGTGGCGCTTCGTGAGGCTGGCGAGGCCGGACTCGAGACAGCCACGCTTCCCGTCCGACTCGGCGTGCCGCCGCGCGAGGTTGGAGAGCTCCTCGATGAGGCGGAGATCATCGCTCTCAACGGTCGCGTCTTCGCTGCCGACGTCGCCGCGTCGCTCGAGGAGCGGGTCGTTAGGCTCGTCGCCGACGCGCACCGCGCCCGCCCCCTCGAGATCGGCGTCTCGCTCCAGGAAGTCCGCTCCCGACTGGG
The DNA here is from genome assembly GCA_035273165.1 of Gemmatimonadaceae bacterium. Classification (GTDB taxonomy): domain Bacteria; phylum Gemmatimonadota; class Gemmatimonadetes; order Gemmatimonadales; family Gemmatimonadaceae; genus AG2. The sequence continues at coordinate 5,369 of DATEPP010000305.1, read as the reverse complement.
CGCGCCCCCTGAGCTCATCGACGCCGTCCTCGCAAGCGCCGCGGCACACGCGCGCATCGAGTCGAGCGGTGGCGTCGTCCGCGCCGCCGGATGGACGCCCCGTCTCACCGACGCGCAGCGCCGGGCCGTCGCCGAGATCGAGGAGACGATCCGCACTGCCGCGAGCGAGCCGCCCAGCGTCGGCGAGTTGATTCCACGCTTCGGTGCGGAGGCCGCCGATCTCCTCCGTCTTCTCGAGCGTGAGGGCCGCGTCGTCGCCGTGGAGCCGGAGCGCTATTACGCTGCCGCGAGCGTCGATGCGCTCGTCGAGCGACTGCACGCAAACATGGCGCCCGGCCGCGAATACTCTCCCGCGGAGCTGCGCGACCTGCTCGGTTTCTCACGCAAATTTCTCATTCCCTTTCTCGAATACTGCGATCGACGCGGACTCACGATACGTGGCGCGACTGGCCGTCGCTGGCACGGCACGTAAGTTTCCATTGGCAGGCGTGTCACACTCACCTCGCGCAGGAGCTTTACTCACCGTCCTGTTTCGTCAGTCTCGGAGAATTCTATGGTTTACCGCTGGGCACCCGCTGCCCTCGGGATTGTTGCGTGTATGCTCATCGCGTCCACGGCCACGGCACAGGTGTCCGAGCAGCGCGCCGAGCGAAGTCGCCGGCATGGCCTGCTCGCTCAGAACGATCCCAATCCGTTCTCGAGCCAGACGACGATCCCGTTCACCGTCGGCGACGCGGATTGCGCGCCTGGCACGCAGCAGCACGTCGTCACGCTCCGGATCTACAACATCCTGTCGCAGATCGTGGCCGTTGCCGCCCTCGTCGACAGCACGAGCACCGATCAATCGACCGCCGCCGCGCCCCCACGCACACTGTCGAATCTGACGCTCGCCTGCGGCAAGTACGTCGCGCGCTGGGACGGCAAACACGCTCCCGACAGCCGCGAAGCCGCCCCCGGCGTGTACATGTACCAACTTCTCGTAGACGGCCATCCCGCGGGGATGAGAAAGATGTTGCTCAAGCGGTGAGTCTGGTGACTGGTGACTGGTGATCGGTGGTTGGTGGCTGATGAATTCTGAACGCCGGCGCAAAGCGCCGGCGTTTCCGTTTTCACCAGTCACCAGCCACCAGCCACCAGCCACCAGCCACCAGTCACCAGTCACCGACATGGCCGTGCTCTTGCAACCCCTTCTACTCGATGAGTGTGCCTGTGCGCAGAAGCGACATCCGCTCGCGCCCTAGCGGGAGAGCGTTTCTCACCGGTGAATGGTCGGCGCATCACCCGCCCGGCCTGCGACCCGGTGGACGCTTTCTCAGCCGCGGACGCGTCGCGATCGGCGCACTCCACTGGCTCGGCTGGATCATCGTTTCGCCGCGCTCCGTCGTCAGCGGTGGCGTCACTCGAGAGATCGAGACACTTGGCGTCGGTGCCTTACGACTCGTCGGCAGCGCCTCGATCCTCGTCGGACTGATCGCCACCTTCCAGGTCGCCTACCAGCTCAAGCAGTACGGCGCCGAGTCCGTGAGCGCGCTCGCCATTGGTTGGTTCGGCACGCGCGAGGTTGGACCGCTCGTCGTCGCGCTCCTCGTCGTCACGCGAAGCGCGTCCGCGATCGCTGGCGAGTTCGCGGCGATGACGTCGAGCGGCGAGATCGACGCACTCCGCGCGATGAGCCTCGATCCCGTCAAATACCTCGTCGCGCCCAAGCTCGCGGCGCTCTGCATCGCCCTGCCCGCGCTCACCATCATCGCCGACGGCCTCATCACGCTCGGCGGCTGGCTCGGCACGACGTTCTTCCTCGGCTTCAATTCACGCTTCTATCTTGAGCAAATTCGAACGTCCCTCTCGACGTCGGACCTCGCCATCGGCGTCGCAAAGTCCTTCTTCTTCGCCTTCGTGATCGCGATCATCGCGTCCGACGAGGGATTGGGAGTGGATCGACGCGTCGCCGCGATCGGCGAAGCGGCAAGTCGGGCGGTCGTCTATTGCCTCCTCGGCGTGCTCGCCGCCGACACGCTCATCAATGCCATCTTCTACTTCATCCCCGCTCTCGTCCTCTGAGCGGGCGCTCGAGGTGCACAACCTCTCGGGTCCGTCGGGTTCGCCACTCATCTTCGACATCGACCTCCTCGTCGCGCGCGGAGAGACGCTGCTCGTCCTCGGGCCCATCCAGTCGGGAAAATCGATGCTGATGCGGCATCTCGTCGGCCTCGAGTGTGCCGAGACGGGGACGATCGCCGTCGACGGCCAGACGTTCGACCCCACCAAGCCTGACGAGAAGGCGCTCCGGAAGCTCCGAGCGCGAGTCGGCGTCCTCTTCGAGGGCTCGGCGCTCCTCAGGCGGATCAGCGTTCTCGAGAATGTCGAGCTGCCCCTGCTCGAGCATCAGCACAGCTCGCGGGCCAAAGCGCGCGACGCGGCGCGGGAGTTGCTTGCCGAGGTCGGCATAGAAGTCGACGACGGCACCATGCCGGTGGAAATGGGGCGAGCCGGACAGCGCCGTGTCGCCCTCGCGCGCGCGTTGGCACTCCGCCCGCGTCTCCTCCTGCTCGATGAGCCGACGCTGGGACTGGACTCGCAGGCCGCGCACGACTTCGACGAGACACTGCACGCGCTCCAGACGAAATACAACTTCGGCATTGTGATCTTCTCGCACGAGATTCGACACGCGTACTCACCGGCGAACCAGATCGACGTGCTCGCCGGGGGACGCATCGTCGCGCGCGGCACGCGCGAGTCGCTTCTCCAGAGTGACGATCCTGTGATTCACGGTCTCCTCCATCGGAGAGAGCGCGAATGACGCTGAACCGCGGTCTCGTCGGAAGCACGACCACCTCGGGCACCCGTGCCCGTCGTGGCGAGGCTCGATTCGGCGTCATCTGGCTGCTGAGCGGGACGCTCCTCGTCCTCGCCGCGCTGCTGCTGCTCGCCCGATATCCGGGAATTTTCCGCACCGGCACCGAATACAAAGCCGTCTTCAAGAGCGTCGCTGGCTTGAACAAAGGCGACGAGGTCCGGTATGGTGGACTCCCCGTCGGATCCGTGACGCGCATGGACATCGATCCCGCGGATCCCACCCGCATCATCGTCGCCTTCCGCGTGAAGCGCAGTACGCCGATTCACGTCGACACCAAGGCGTCGATCACCCAGGTCGGACTCCTCGGCGCGCCGTATCTGCATCTCGAGCCCGGAAGTCGCACGGCCGTGGCGCTCGCGCCGGGCAGCACCCTGCCAACTGTCGAGAATCCGAGCTTCCAGGACGCGATGCGTCGCCTCGCCGAATTCTTCGATCGCACGGATACGCTGCTCCGCGGCGCGGAGCGGTTTGCGAAGGCGTCGCCGATCGAGCGCATCGACGCCACGCTCAGTCGCATGGACACGCTCCTCGCCATCGCGACGACGGGCGCGCAAGCCAGCTTCGGCCAGATCGATCGCACCTTCTCGAAGGTCGACAGCGCGAGCGGAAAGCTCGCTCGGCTGATGGACCGCTCCGAGCGCCTTCTCGCCGCGCTCGACACGGCAACGCGTACGGCCGGTCCGCAGCTGGCCGCGACGCAGCGAGAGGCGGTGGAATCTCTGCGCGAAATTCACACGCTCCTCGCCGACTTCCGCGATGCGCTCTCCCAGCAAGGCGGCGTCGATCAGATGGTGCGAAACCTCACGATCGCATCGGACAACATCGCGCGCCTGAGCGAGCGACTCGAGCGCGATCCCACGAGCCTCCTCAAACAGCGCGCGGCGCCTAACAAGCCCGCGGGCCCGAAGGCGCGTGACTAGCGCGTGGCGAGTGATGCGTCTCGCGTGGCGCGTCGACCGTGGAGAGTGGCGCCGATTCTTCCGGCGCGCCACGCTTCACGCATCACTCTTCACGCTTGCCGCGTGTTTCCACGGCAAGCTGCCGCCGCAGGAGTTCTATCGGCTGCATCTGCCAGAGCCCACGGACTCGATCGCCGCGGCGACGCTCGACGCAACCGCGCCCGCGCTGTCGGCCGGCGGCATCGCGATCGTGCCGTACATCGCGCCCGGCCTCTATGGCAATCGCAGCATCGTCTTTCGCGTCGACGAGTCCTCTTACGGCTCGTATCCGAATCGCGAATGGGCGCTCCCCGTGCCGACGATGCTCGGCATGCTCACCGAGGACATCTTCCGCGCTCGTCCATTGACGCGAGACGCGGCCGTGTTCGATCCGCCCTCGCCGCACGCCTACGCCTATGTGTGGCGCGGCCTCGTCCGTGAGCTCGAGGAGGTCGATCGCGGCAAGCAGGTGTTCGCGGTCGTCCGCCTCGACGCCAGGCTCCTCCGCGCCAAGGACGACTCCGTCCTCTGGGCCGGCAGTGCCCGGCTCGAGCGGCTCGTTCCCGAGGGGACGATGCCTGCCATCGTCGCAATGCTGTCGACGCTGTCAGCTGAGGTCATCACTCAGCTTCAGGAATCGGCGCGGCTATCGGTCTTCGGGCCAGCCGCTTCGGCAGTGCGGCCCGCCGGGCGAGGCATACCGAGCCGTCCGTGACGCTCCGGCGCGCCCTTCGCGTGCGCCGCATTGGCACTATCATGAGGCATGGTTGGTGACTGGTGGCTGGTGGCTGGTGACTAGCACCTAGCACCTGGCACTTAGCGCCTAGCACCAGCCACTAGTCACCAGCCACGAGTCACGAGCATGATCAACCCCGAACGTCTCACCGTGAAGGCCGGCGAAGCGCTGAACGAGTCGGTTACGCTCGCGCGCCGCAACGGCAATCCGGCCGTCTACGATATCCATCTGCTCTCCGCGCTCCTCGATCAGCAGGAGAGCATCGTCGTTCCCATTCTCCAGAAGCTCGGCGCAAGCGTCGCCGCACTGCGCGAGCGCGTGCAGCGCGAGATGGCGCGCTACCCGAAGCAGTCCGACGCGCAGCCCAATCTCTCTCGCGAGCTCAACCAGGTCTTCGACCGCGCCGAGGACGAGGCGAAGAAGCTCAATGACGAGTACGTCTCCACGGAGCATCTCCTCGTCGCGCTCGCGGACGTCAAAGGCACCGAATCGCGCGCGCTGCTCAACGCTGCCGGTGTCACGCGCGAGAATCTCCTCGAGGCACTGGAGGCGGTGCGGGGCACGCATCGCGTCACAGATCAGAATCCTGAGAACCAGTACCAGGCGCTCGAGAAGTACACGCGCGATCTGACGGATGCGGCGCGGAAGGGAAAGCTCGACCCCGTCATCGGGCGCGACGAGGAGATCCGTCGGGTGATTCAAGTTCTCTCACGTCGCACGAAGAACAATGCCGTGCTCATCGGCGAGCCGGGCGTCGGCAAGACGGCCATCGTCGAGGGGCTGGCGCAGCGCATCATCAACGGTGATGTCCCCGAAGGATTGAAGAACAAGCAGCTCG
>DATEPP010000304.1:0-7917 GCA_035273165.1 Gemmatimonadaceae bacterium | reverse complement strand
GGCGAGCTGCTTGACGTATGCGTCGACGACGCGGCGCTGCTCATCCGTCGTGTAGAAGACGGCCGATCGATACTGCGTTCCGACGTCCGGCCCCTGACGATCCTTCTGCGTCGGGTCGTGCGCGACGGAGAAGAAGATCTGAAGCAGCGTGCCTAACGATACCTCGGACGCGTCGAACGTCACCTGCACCGATTCGGCATGACCGGTGGTACCCGAGCTGACGTCCTCATAGGACGGGGAGGCCATCGTGCCGCCAGCATATCCCGACACCGCGCTCTTCACGCCGCGGACGTGCTCGTACACCGCCTGCACGCCCCAGAAGCAGCCGCCGGCGAAGACGATCGTCTCGTCGCGCGGGCTGGACGCGAGCGCGCTGCCGGCGATCGCCGCTGGCGCTGTTTTCCTCCCCGTTGCAGCAGGACGTGCGGCGCTCCAGTACGCGCCGCCACCCACCACCACCGCCGCTATCGTTGCCAGACGTGTCATCATCGCCGCCATATCACCACCATGTTTGAACACTATTTCAAACTACTCGCGGGGGAGTCTGGTTCCCTCGCGCGAGCTCACCGATCAGAGGGCCTCGTCATCTTGATCTCGACCTCGACTTCGGAAGGGCCGATCTGCAACGCGGTCATGAGCCCATGCCAGACGACGCGCGTGCTGTCGGTCGCTTCCACGTACGCCACCGCTACGTCCTCACCCGCGGTGACCGGGGCGCGGGTCCGCCACCCCGCCGCGTCGAGCTGAGCGCAATAGTGGGCGACCAACTCGGCGGGCTTCAGCGGACCGGTCAAGCGAGCCGAGGTCGAGGTACTATTGCTGCCGGATCCCCCGCCACCGCCATGCGAGATCATTCCCGGAGGCGGCAGCAGAGAGGGAAACTTCAACAGCGAGCCGAAAAAGCGTCGCGCCTGTTCACTGGGCCTGCAAACGCTGAATTGCTGATTCCGAAGTTGAGTGATCTTGAGGTAGGTACCACCACGCGGCGCCGGCATTGACGTGATCGCGAGGCTCGCGCTGTCGGCGCAGTACGCATTGCTGAAGGGTATACCGTACCCGGATGAGACGAACCCTCCCCGATCGGCATCTATCGGCGGCGGCGGGGGGTTCCACCCTCGCGCACGAAGCTGCCGGTCGACGGAGACGACGACCTGATTCGGCGGCAGCGTGAATGCGAGCACGACGACGGCGTTCCTACCCTCCTCCATTCCGCCCAGCACCGTGCCGCCCTCGATCGAGGTCACGCTCGGCGGGAAGCCATCCGGTGCACGGCCAACGAAGAGTCGCGGCGCACGCCCGGTATCGTACTCGCCACGGCCGAGCAGCGCCTGCACGAGCTCCGTCGGCACGGTGGGCGGGTTCTGTTCCTGTGCCGGCAACGATCGAGCTACGGCCGCGATCGTGAATGCCAGGCAACAACACGTCACCTTGAGGCTCATCGCATCCTCCAGCACCGAGGTAGGCAGGAGAGATATTCGCCGCCGGCCCGATTAGCAAACCAGCAACTTCTGGACGCTGGGTGGGCCGCTCAGCCGAGCTCCCGGTACCACGCCTCGAACGCCCGATTGTAGAACGTCTTGCTGAAGAGTGTCCAGCTGCCTAACGACTCGGGCAGGCTGAAGCCGGCCGCCGCGTCGGCCGCGGTCGTCCCTTTGGCGTGCGCGGCCCGCGCGGCGCGCTCCACCTCGTCGAGCATCGCCGTGTACCGGTCATACTCGGCCTGCTTGCCGAGTGCGCCGTGGCCTGGCACGTAGAGGGTGTCCCGGTCACGGCGAAGGGCGCGCACCGACTGGGCGAGCTGCATCGGTATCGCGTCGACGAAGTTCGGAAACATCGCGTTCCAGAACAGATCGCCGCAGAAGACGATGCTCGGATCGTCGAGCTCGAGGGAGACGTCACTCTCGGTATGACCGCGTCGCGGGACGACGCGGACGACGCGACCCCCAAGGTCGAGCGTCGTCGGGCGGTCGGGAGTGATGACGGTGATGTGGTCGAGTGCGGCGACCCGCGCGGCGTCCTCTGGCTTGTTGCGCTCGACGACGAGATCGCGTGTGCGCTGCGTGGCGCGCAGGTCGGGATGCGCGTTGCCGATCAGATATCCAGCGACGCCGTTCGCGTGGTCGGCGTGATAGTGCGTCAGGGCAACGTGCGTCGGCCAGCGGCCCGTGAGCTCGCGCGACTTGTTCGCGAGCCACTCCGCGCCTTGAGGCGTGTTGAAGCCTTCGATGGCCAGGACGGCGTCGCGGCCGACGACGAGTCCACCATTGGAAATGGTCGTGCGATCGCCCCCGAGTGGATTGGAGACGAGCGCCCAGACACCGTCGGCAATGCGCTCGAGACTTCCGAACGGCTCGCGCGCGACGGTTCTGCCTAACGGCGACCAGCTCCATCGCGTACGGAGCGCGGCCGGGAGGACAGAACCAGCGAGCGCGAGGTGGGCCGCGCAGGAGCCGGTGGAAAGAAGAAAGTCGCGTCGCGTTGGCATGGGCGTGGCCAGAGAGAGGACGCGGGATGATTAACTGCGGAAGAGCGGTCCGAGAAGGGCGGTCCGAGAACAGCGAGCCGAGAACTACGGGCCGAGAACTACGGGCCGAGAAGGGCGGTCGAGGAGCGCGAGGCAATTCCAGCGACGACCGTCAACCGACCACGGTCCACCGTCCACCGCTTCGAGTGACCGGAGGCGGCGCTCGGCAGTCGTCAACTTGTTCACTCTCCCACCATACCTGGTCACGATGGACGCTGGCGCGCTGAATTGTCCGGACTGCGGGGCTGCGGTCCCCGAGAACTCCACCGAGTGCAGCTTCTGTCATGCGCGGCTCGCCACCATCGGCTGCCCCAAGTGCTACGCGCTGGTGTTCGTCGGGAGCAAGCATTGTCAGCGCTGCGGGGCGACGATTGCCGAGCCGACCGACCGTGAGGCGGTGGCGCTCCCCTGCCCCCGCAAGTGCGGGCCGATGCGTCCCGTGCGCTTCGGCGGCGCGGACATGTACCTCTGCGACAGGTGCAACGGCGTCTGGGTCGACACCGAGACGCTGCAGCGGCTCGTCGCCGAGCGACTCAAGCCATCGCCGATGCTCGGTACGGGGATCGCGACGCCGGCGCCGGGCCGGATCACGCTCGGCGCGGTGGAGTACGCGCCGTGTCCGGTGTGTAAGAACTTGATGAACCGCGTGAACTTCGGGCACACCTCCGGGGTCATCGTCGATGTCTGCACCGCGCATGGCACGTGGTTCGACGCCGACGAGCTGCGTCGCGTCCTCGAGTTCATTACGAACGGTGGCCTCGAGGCAGCGCGTGCACGCGAGCTGCGCCAGACGCCGACGTCGTTGCCCGTCGCGTCCGGCGCTCCGCTGGAGGACTCGTGGCGCATTGTTCGCCCGATCCTCGACGGCGACGACGCGAAGCTGATCATCAACGCCCTGGTAACGTTCTCGGGGCGAAAAAAGATCTAGTTCCTATTGTCATCCCGAGGACCGGGAGCGCGCGCGACCAGCGCACTGCTGGCGCGCGTTCCGCTTTTCTCGCCTGTGGAGGAGGCATCCCTGCGGCGCAACCCCTGAGGGAACGCTGACGACGCTGACACGTCGCTCTTTCTTTGTTGTCAGTGCAATCTGTGCAATCTGTATCATCAGTGACCCATTCCCTCTCTTGGTCATGGTATGCCTCTCCGCCACGACGAGCGAAAATGTAGATCCCGCGCTTCGCTCGGGATGACAAGAACGGCCCAAACTCTGCGTTGGGAAGCGGCGATGCGCGCGCTCACGATTCGCCCCGGCACCGCCGACTCGCTTCAGCTCGAGGACGTTCCCGAACCCGATCCGCGCTCCGGACGGCTCCTCGTGCGCGCGCTCGCGCTCGGGATCTGCGGCACCGACCGCGAGATCATCTCCGGTGCGTACGGTACCGCGCCACCGAAGAGCGATTGCCTCATCCTTGGACACGAGTCACTCGGGCGCGTGTACGACGCGCCGCCCGGTTGCGGCTTCGCGAAGGGTGACCTCGTCGTGGGCGTCGTGCGGCAGCCGGACCCGGTGCCGTGCGTGAACTGCGCGGCCGGTGAGTGGGATATGTGTCGCAATGGCCGCTACACGGAGCACGGCATCAAGGAGCTGCACGGATTCGGCGCGGAGTGGTGGCGCATCGATCCGGGGTTCGCGGTGAAGATCGATAAGGCGCTCGGCACCCTCGGTGTGCTGCTCGAGCCCGCGAGTGTCGTCGCGAAGGCGTGGGAGCATGTCGAGCGCATTGGCCGGCGCGGCGTCTGGGAGCCGCGGTGCGTGCTCGTCACGGGCGCGGGGCCGATCGGATTGCTCGCCGCCATGATGGCGCGGCAGCGCGACTTCGAGCTGCACGTCCTCGATCGCGCCACCAACGGCCTCAAGCCCGCGCTCGTCCACGCGCTCGGCGGGACGTATCACACGGGGACGATCGCGGAGCTCGGCTTCGAGGCCGACGTGATCATCGAGTGCACCGGCGCGCCCTCGGTCGTGATGGAGGTCATCGGCTGTACCGCGCCTAACGGGATCGTCTGTCTCGCCGGCGTGTCGGCGGCGGGGGCGAAGCGCCTCGTCGACGCGGGCGCCCTCAATCGCGACATCGTGCTCGAGAACGAGGTGATCTTCGGGTCGGTGAACGCGAACCGCCGCCACTACGAGGCCGCGGCACGAGCACTTGCCGCCGGGGACCGGTCGTGGCTTGGTCGGCTCGTGACACGACGGGTACCGCTGTCGCAATGGCGCGAGGCATTCGAGCCGCGCCCCGACGACGTCAAGACGGTGCTCGAGTTCAGCGCTGCCTAACGAGCGAATGCCGGAACGGATCGAGGATTACGCGCTCATCGGCGACTGCGAGACGGCCGCGCTCGTCTCACGCACGGGCTCGATCGACTGGCTCTGCTGGCCGCGCTTCGACTCGAGCGCCTGTTTCGCCGCCCTCCTCGGCGGGCCGGAGCACGGACGGTGGCTGATCACGCCGTGCGCGCCCAATCCGACGATCCGCCGGCGCTATCGTGAGCATACGCTCATTCTCGAGACGGACTTCGAGACGCCGGAGGGCGCCGTCACGCTCGTCGACTTCATGCCGCTCCGCGGCCACGCGTCCGACGTCGCGCGCATCGTCATCGGTCGCCGCGGCCGCGTCGAGATGCGCACGGAGCTCATCCTCCGCTTCTACTACGGCGCGTTCGTCCCCTGGGTCACCCGTCTCGACGACGGGTCGCTGCGCGCGATCGCGGGGCCGGATCGCGTCGTCGTGCATACCGACGTTCCGCTCCGCGGCGAGAATCTGACGACCGTCGGCGAGTTCGTCGTCAACGAGGGCGATTTCGTCCCCTTCGTGATGACCTATTCGGCATCGCATCTGCCGCCGCAGAGTCCTGTGAACGTGCGCAAGGCGCTCGACGACACGGAGCGCTTCTGGCGCGAATGGTCGAAGCGCGGGCGCTATCGGGGCGAGTGGACGGAGGCGGTCGATCGCTCGCTGATCACACTCAAGGCCCTCACCTACCGGCCGACGGGAGGGATCGTCGCCGCTCCGACAACCTCCCTTCCGGAGCAGATCGGCGGGCCGCGCAACTGGGATTATCGCTTCTGCTGGCTGCGGGACGCGACGTTCACGCTGCTCGCCCTGATGGACGCCGGATACTACGACGAAGCATCGGCGTGGCGCGACTGGTTGCTCCGCGCGGCCGCGGGCAGCCCTTCGCAGGTCCAGATCATGTACGGTCTCGGCGGCGAGCGTGTCCTCCGCGAGGCGGAGATCGAATGGCTGCCAGGTTTCGAGAGCTCGAAACCAGTGCGCGTCGGCAACGCCGCCTCCGACCAGCTCCAGCTCGACGTCTTTGGCGAGGTGATGGACGCGCTCCACCAGGGCCGTCACGGCGGGCTCGCGCGGAGCATCGATTCATGGGGCTTACAGCGCGCACTCGTCCAGCACCTCGCGACGATCTGGGAGCGGCCCGACCAGGGGATGTGGGAGGTTCGCGGCGGGCCGCAGCATTTCACATACTCGAAAGTCATGGCATGGGTCGCGGTGGACCGTGCGATCAAGAGCGCGGAGGAATTTCGCCACGACCATACCGTGGATCACTGGCGCGCGTTGCGCCAGCAGATCCACGACGAGGTCTGCGAAAAAGGCTTCGACCGCCAATTGAACGCCTTCGTCCAGGCGTATGGATCCAAGCAGCTCGACGCGAGCGTGCTCATGATCCCGGTCGTGGGCTTCCTTCCTGCGGACGATCCGCGCGTTCGCGGCACGGTGGAGGCGATCGAGAAACGTCTCGTCGTCGACGGGTTGGTGCTCCGCTACGACAGCGCCGCGACTGACGACGGACTTCCCGCGGGGGAGGGTGCGTTTCTCGCCTGCAGCTTCTGGCTCGCCGACAATTACATCCTCCAGCGACGGTTCGCCGACGCGCGCCGGCTCTTCGAGCAGCTCCTCTCCTTGCGAAATGACGTCGGGCTACTCGCGGAGGAGTACGATCCGCGGGCGAAGCGCCAGTTGGGGAATTTTCCGCAGGCTTTCTCGCACATCGCTCTCGTCGACACAGCGTTCAATCTCGGCCGGGCCGAGGAGCAGGACGGGAGGAAACCCGCCGAGCAACGACAGATGCGCGAGAGCTGAGTTGGCGCGCGGCTTGCCCCGGACGGCAGCGCTATGGTCATCAAGGGATTTCACGTCGGCCACCTGCTGAAGGCAGTCGGCAAGGCAATCTGGGCGGACAACATCCTCACCATCGCCGCCGCCGTCGCGTACAACTTCTTCTTCTCGATCTTCCCGCTCCTGTTGTTTGCGGCGCCGCTGCTCGCGCTGGTCGGCAACAAGCAGCAACTCTTCAACTGGATTCTGGATCAGCTGGCGGGAAGCGTCCCGCCAGCGGCGTACACGCTGCTCGCGGGAGTGGCGCGCGACGTCGTCTTCGCACCGAACGCACCGGGACTGGTGTCGATCGGCGCGGTGCTCACCCTGTATTCCGCGTCGAACATCTTCGGGTCGTTGATGGGCGCATTGAACATCGCCTATCACGTGAAGAACGACCGGCGGCCATGGTGGAAGCAGCGGTTGATCCAGCTCGGCATGGTCGTCGTCGCTGGCGGGTTGATGACGCTCGCCGCGGCCGTGATGATTGCGGGCCCGAACATCGTCGACACGGTGGCCCGCTTCACCCGTCTCGACAGCCTGACGAAGTGGGGGTGGATGATTCTCCAGTACCCCCTCGCGTTCACCTTTCTCGTCTCGGCATTCTGGCTGATGTACTACATCCTGCCGGACTTCCCGCAGCACAAGCGGCAGATCCTCGTCGGCGCGGTCATCGCGGCGGCGCTCTGGGTGCTCGCGACCACGCTCTTCCGGCTGTACGTGGTCAATTTCACGACGTTCAACAAGGCGTACGGCACCGTTGGGGCGGTGCTCCTGCTGCTATCGTGGATGTACTACTCGATGGTCGTCGTGCTCGCGGGCGGCGAGCTGAACGCGGAGCTTGCCAAGGGGACAGGCGAGGTCGCACCCGAGCCCAAGACGGAGTACGACAAGAAGGTCGCCGCAGCGCAAACGGAGCGCGCGAAGGAAGACCGCCACGAAGAGAAGAAGAAGGAGCAGAAGGAGGTGCGCTCGAACGCGAAGCGGGAGCAGCTGGCCAAGAGCTAGGAGTGATTAGGGTATGCATGTCATCCCGAGGAGCGGAGCGCGAGCGTAGCGACGAGGGATCTGCACTTACGGCTTCGGAGCATCCCTGCGGCGCGACGTCTGAGGGAACGCTGATGACGCTGACAAGTCGCAGATGACGCTGACGAAAAGAGCGGCAACGGCTTTTCAAAAAGGACGTTCCCGCTCCTCTGTATTTTCTGCGAAGTCTGCGCAATCAGCGAAATCTGCGTTCCCTCCACTCTCTCGGCAGGGATGCTTCCGAGCCACGAGCAG